>QHUU01000065.1 GCA_003222155.1 Gemmatimonadota bacterium
GTCGATGCCGTTCGACCTCGTGTCCCCGTTCACGCCGGCGGGGGATCAGCCGCGCGCCATCCGGGAGCTGTCGGCGGGCCTCGCCCGGGACGACCGCTACCAGACGCTGCTCGGCGTCACCGGCTCGGGGAAGACGATGACGATGGCGCACGTCATCGCCCGGTTCGGGCGCCCCACGCTCGTGCTGTCGCACAACAAGACCCTCGCGGCCCAGCTGTACGGGGAGCTGAAGTCGTTCTTCCCGCGGAGCGCCGTCGAATTCTTCATCTCCTACTACGACTACTACCAGCCCGAGGCGTACGTCCCGCAGACCGACACCTACATCGCCAAGGACTCGTCCATCAACGACGACATCGACCGGCTGCGGCTGCGGGCCACGTCGAGCCTGATGGAGCGCGAGGACGTGGTGATCGTCGCGAGCGTCTCGGCCATTTACGGCCTGGGCGATCCCGAGATGTACCGACAGCGCCTCGTGACGGCGAGCGTGGGCGAGGAGCGCGGCCGGGACGCGCTGCTCGAGCAGCTGGTGGGCGTGCAATATCAGCGGAACGACGTCGCATTCGAACGCGGCACGTTCCGCGTACGGGGCGATACGATCGAGGTGTTCCCCGCCTACGACGAGCAGGCGGTGCGCATCGAATTCTGGGGCGACACGGTGGAGCGCATCGCGAAGATCGACCCGCTCACGGGCGACACCATCACCGAGCTACCGCGCGCCGCCGTCTATCCCGCCACCCATTTCGTGACCGAGCGCCCCACCATCCAGCGTGCCGTCGCGGCCATCCGGGCCGAGCTCACGGGCCGTCTCGCGGAGCTGCGCGCCCGGAACAAGCTGCTCGAGGCCCAGCGCCTCGAGTCGCGCACCAACTTCGACATCGACATGCTGCTCGAGGTCGGGCGGTGCACGGGGATCGAGAACTACTCGCGCCACCTGACGGGCCGGGCGGCGGGGGAGCGTCCCGCGTGCCTGCTCGACTACTTCCCCGCCGACTACCTGTGCATCCTCGACGAGTCGCATCAGACCCTGCCGCAGCTCGCCGGAATGTACGAGGGAGACCGCTCCCGCAAGCAGACCCTGGTGGACTACGGCTTCCGCCTGCCCTCCGCGCTCGACAATCGGCCGCTGCGCATCGACGAGTTCATGCAGCTCGTGCCGCGGATCGTGTTCGTGTCGGCCACGCCGGGCGACGAGGAGCTACGGCTGGCGGGCGGCGTCGTGGTCGAGCAGATCATCCGCCCGACCGGCCTCGTGGACCCCGAGGTGGAAGTCCGTCCCGTGAAAGGGCAGGTGGACGACCTGCTGCACGAGATCCGGCTGCGAGAGAAGAAGGGCGAGCGCGTGCTCGTCACCACCCTCACCAAGCGGATGGCGGAGGACCTCACCGACTATCTGCAGCAGCACGGCGTGCGCGTGCGCTACCTGCATTCGGAGATCGACGCGATCGAGCGGGTCGAAATCATTCGCGGCCTGCGGCTCGGGGAATTCGACGTGCTCGTGGGCATCAATCTGCTGCGGGAGGGGCTCGATCTGCCGGAGGTGTCGCTCGTCGCCATCCTGGACGCGGACCAGGAAGGTTTCCTGCGGTCCGACCGGTCGCTCATCCAGACCGTGGGCCGCGCGGCGCGGCACCTGTACGGCCGTGCGATTCTCTACGCCGACCGCGTCACCGGCTCCATGCAGCGCGCTCTCGGAGAGATGGCCCGCCGGCGCGAGGCGCAGGTGGCGCACAACGCGCAGCACGGCATCACGCCCCGTTCGATCGTCAAATCCGTGGACCAGGTCCGCTTCGCGACCCGTTTCGCGGACGCCAAGACCGCGCGCCCCGCCGAGGGAGGCGTACCGCGCCCGGCCGACGCCAAGGAGCGCGACGCGCTCATCAAGCTGCTGGAAAGTCAGATGCAGGCCGCCGCCGAAGAGCTCGACTTCGAGCTCGCCGCCGTGCTGCGCGACCAGATCCTCGAGCTCCGGGCCGAAGCCGACACCGGTCGTCATGCGCCTGTCCGCGGACGAGCTCCAGCGGTTCGGTGAAGCGCTCGGGCGCGACCTCGCCGGCCCCGTCGTGATCGGGCTCTCCGGCGAGCTCGGGACCGGGAAGACGACCCTGGTCCAGGCGATCTGCGAGGGTCTCGGCGCCCGGGTCCTGGCCACCAGCCCCACCTACGCCCTGGTGCACCACTACGAGACGTCCGACGGCCGTCCGGTCTACCACGTGGACTGCTACCGGCTCAAGTCCCCCGACGAGGCGCGCGACCTCGCATTCGAGGACATGGTGCGCGACGGAGCGATCGTGCTCATCGAATGGCCCGAGCGCGCCGGACCGTGGACGCCGCCGCTCGACCGGCACTTTCGGCTGAGTTACGGTGAGCTGCCGGACATCCGGGAGTTGGAGGAGGTTCGGTGAGCGGCGGGTCGACGGTTTGTGAACGCGGAAGGCGGAACGCGGAAGGCGGAACAGATCGTACCACGCTCGGGGCGAGACACAGGCCCTGCGGATCGAACTGGGATTTTCTGTTCCGCGTTCGACGTTCCGCGTTCCGCGTTGGGTGGAGGGGTTGATGGGCGGGGTTTGGCTCGCCATCGACACGGCCACCGACATCGCGAGCGTCGCTGTGGGCCGACCGCCGGCCGCCGAAAGCGGGGCACACGTTCAGGGAGCCCGCCGGCACGCCGCGGAGATCATCCGGTTGGTCGACTTCGTGCTCAGCCGGCTGAGGCTCCGCCCCCGGGACCTGGAGGGCGTCGTGGTCGGGGACGGGCCGGGGAGCTTCACCGGCCTGCGCATCGGCTGGTCGGCCGCAAAGGGGCTCGCCCACGAGGCCGGGCTCGACATCCGGGCCATCCCGTCCCTCATGGCCGCGGCCGCCGGTGCGGCGCTGCGCCTCGGCACCGATCCGGTGGCGGCCTGTTTCGACGCGCTGCGCGGTCAGGTGTACGGCGCGATGTACGCCTTCCACGCCGACCGCGTGGACATTTTGGTGCAGCCCACGGTGCTGACGCCGGCCGAGTTTGCGCGGGTCGCCCCGGTGCGCCCCCGCCTCGTGGTCGTTGGTGGTGGCGCCCGGTTCGCGGACCAGATGACCCAGTGGGCCGGCGCCCCTCCCGTGCCGCTCGAGAGCCTCCCCCCAGCCGCGACGATGCTGCTCGCCCTGCTCGGGCGCGCCGGCGTCGGTCGTGCCCTCGACGATCCCGCCACGGCCGAACCGGTCTACGGACGTCCTGCCGAAGCGCAGGCCCAATGGGAGGCGCGCCACGGCCGTCCCTTCCCGGATTCGTCCGGCCGCGCTGGCTGACGTCGACGACGTCGCGGCGATCGAGCGTGCCGTATTCTCCGATCCCTGGTCACGTCGCGACTTCGCGGAGTGCGTCACGTCTGGCGTGCCGTTCCTCGTCGCGGAGGCGGACGGCCTGGTCGCGGGCTACGTGATCGCGCATTGCGCGGCGGACGAGGGTGAGATCCTCAACCTCGGGGTGGCGGTGGCCCATCGCCGCCACGGTGCGGGACGGGCGCTGGTGGAACACGTGCTCGCCGCGCTGGGGGCCCGGGGCGTGCGCGTGGTGTATCTGGAGGTGCGCGAGTCGAACGCCGGCGCCCGGCGGCTGTACGAGGCGCTTGGGTTCGGAGAAGTGGCCCGGCGGGCGCGGTACTACCGCCGGCCCGTCGAGGACGCGGTCGTGCTGTGCGCTGCCATTGACTCGGCCGGACGGTCTGCAAAAATTTAGCCCAAGTGGCGTATCTTTGATTGACAGAATGACTTGCGGGTCATATACTGTTGTCGCCCTTGGTCCGGACCCGCCCAGCGTTCGGAGGTTTTTCGTGAGCCGCAGTCTGAATAAGGTCATGCTAATCGGGAACTTAGGGGCCGATCCCGAGGTGCGGAGCACCAACAACGGCTCCCGTGTCGCCACGCTGTCGCTGGCGACGAGCCGGCAGTGGACGGGGCAGGGTGGCGAGAAGCAGGAAAAGACCGAGTGGCACCGGGTGATCTGCTGGAACAACAAGGGTGCCCAGCTCGCGGACCTGGCCGAGAAGTACATGAAGAAAGGCGACCGGATCTACGTCGAGGGGCGGGTCGAGTATCGCACGTGGGAGGATCGGGAAAAGCAGACGCGGTACACGACCGAGATCATCGCGCGGGAAGTGCTTCTCTTGTCGTCTCGGGGAGGGGGAGGGGGCAGCGGGGGAGGCGGGGAGGGCTCGGGCGATTTCGCGCGGGCCAAGGCCGCCGCCAAGGTGGCGCCCGAGGCGGGGGGCAAGGCGGAATCGCTCGATGCGTTCCCGGAGGCCCTGGATGAGGAGGACGACGATCTGCCGTTCTGAACGAGCAGCCCTGCTCGCCCTTGTAGCAGGGCTGCTCGCGGGGCCGGCGCCGGTGCTCGTGGCGCAGGACACCACGCAGGCACGGCCGGACACATTGCAACCGGCGCCGGACACGTCGCAAGCGGCGCCCGCGCCGGCCCCGGAGGGGCAGCTCCCCTCGACTCACGTCGTCACCCGGGGCGAGACTCTCTGGTCGATCGCCCAGCTCTATTTCAACGATCCACTGCTCTGGCCCGAGATCTACCGCCTCAATACGGCGATCATCGACGACCCGCACTGGATCTATCCCGGTGAAGAGCTGAACCTCGCGGGCGCGGTGAGCGTTGCTCAGGCGCCCGACACCGCGGTCGTCGCCGCGCCCCAGCAGGTCGCTGCCGACACGGTACATGCGCAGCCCACGCCCACGGCCGATACCGTGGCGGCCGATACCACTACCGTGGTCGACACCGCGGTCGTGGCCCCGCCGCCGCCGGGGCCCACGGAGACCTACCAGACGATCTTCGATCGGCGCCGCACGCCCTCCCAGGAGGTACGGGACGAGCTGCGGGCGTACGCCAATCAGCCGTATCGTCCGTTGCGCCGGGGCGAGTTCTACTCGGCCGGCTTCCTTACCGAGGAGGAACGGCTCCCCTACGGCCGGGTCCTTGGCAATACGGCCACCCCAGCGATCCCGCGGCTCACCGAGCGCTCGTCGGCTATCACGTTCGATCAGATCGCGATCCAGCCGCCGCAGAGCGCCTCGTACCACGTGGGCGACTCGCTGCTGATCGTGCGCGTGGATCGCGACATCGCCGGGTGGGGAGGCGTGGTCGTGCCGCTGGGCGTGGCGCGCGTGACGGAGCCGCAGCGTCGGCAGGTGTTGGCGGACGTGGTGATGCAGTTCGGTCGCATCCACGAGGGCCATCTGGCGTTGCCGCTCGAGCCGTTCAAGGACCCGGGCCGGGTGCGCCCCACGCCGGTCGATGGCGGGCTCGAAGGCATCGTGATCGCGGAGCGGGACCTGCATGTGCTCACCGCTCCTCAGCAGATCATCTTCATCAATCGCGGGCGGGCGGACGGCGTGAGCCCCGGCGATGTGTTTGAGGCGTTCAAGCCGGCGTCCGGCCTGCCCGGCACGTCGTCGCAGCAGGTGCAGGTGGTGGTCGAGATCGTGCACACGCGGGACCATTCGTCCTCGGGACTGATCCTCAACATCGAACACCCCAACCTCGTTCCGGGCATGCCCGTGCGGCTCATCCGGAAGATGCCTTCCTGATTCGCCGGTCCCCGCATCCGGCGGGGCCGGTGCTCATGGCTCGTGGTGCTCACTTCGCATTTCGTCGCACTGGGCCTGTACGCCCTGACCACAGTGCTGGTGCTGGCCCCGTTCGCCGGGCTGCGCTCCGCACCGCGCAGCCTGCTCCTGGGTGTACCCATCGCCGGCATGGCGGCGCACCTGCTCGGGGTCGCACAGCTGACGCCGTTCATGGGCGTCGCCCCGACCCTATCGATGCTCGCGCTGTTCCTCGCGCTCTTCCAGGTGGCGAGTGAGGCGGCGTTTCGGGCGTCGGCCGTCGGAGTGTTCACCGGGCCGCTCGCCACGGGGCTCATCGGGCTGGCCTTGCTCATCGGTCTCGTGCCCGACGCGCGGCCGGTCGCGGGGCGCAGTCCGTGGTCGATCCTGCACATCACCGTGAGCATCTTGGGCCTGGCCATGCTGGCCCTCGCGTTCATCGCGGCGGCGCTCTACCTGCTGCAGTTCCGGGAGCTCAAGGCCAAGCGGTTCGGCCAGGTATTCCGGCTGTTCCCGCCTCTGGAGCGGCTGGACCAGCTGAACCATCTATCTTTGGTGGTGGGCTTTCCGACCGTGACCCTGGGAGTGCTGCTGGGGTTCGGCGTGCGCTATGCAGGGGGGGTGTCGGTGGACGCCGCGCAGGTCGTGTGGGGGATGCTCATGTGGCTCGTTCTCGGGTGGGCGGTGGGCGTGCGCGTGGTGCGGCACTGGGCGGGACGGCGCGCGGCGTTCGCGAGTATCGCGAGCTTCGCGGCGGTGCTGCTCGTGTATCTCGCGCTCAAGCTCACGACGCCCGGGACGCAGCGGTTCCTCTGAGCGACGAGGCCATGAGCATCACCGTTCTGGGCGTGAATCACCGTACCGCACCCCTCGACGTGCGCGAGCGCTTCGCCCACACGGCGGGTGAGGTGCCGCAGGCGCTCGAGCGGGTGCTGGCGGCGGGGGCGCGCGGCGGTGTGCTGCTCTCGACTTGCAACCGCACCGAGTTCTACCTGGCCGAGCCCGACGACGCCGTTCCCGAAGCGGTCTGGGCGCTCCTGTCGGAGCGCCTGGGCGCCGGGCGCAGTGCGAGCGAGTATGGCTACGTCCAGCGCGATCGCGACGCCGTGCGACACCTGTACCGCGTGTCGGCCGGGCTCGATTCGATGATCCTCGGCGAGCCGCAGATTCAGGGGCAGGTGCGCGACGCGTGGGACGTCTCGAAGCCCCTGGCGGGACCGGTGCTGCATCGCCTGTTCCAATCGGCGCTGCTGGTAGGCGCCCGGGTGCGCAGTGAGACGAGTCTCGCCACCGGTGCCGCGTCGGCTCCGTCGGCAGCGGTCACCGTGGCCGGCAAGATCTTCACCCAGCTCGCCGGCCGCTCCGCGCTGATTCTGGGCGCGGGTGACATTGCCGAGCTGGCCGCGACGTGCCTCGTGTCCGAGGGTGTGCGCGTCACGCTCGTCGCGAACCGCACCTACGAGCGGGCCAGGGCGATCGCCGAAGAGCTCGGCGCGCGGGCGCTCACGCTCGACGAAGCGTGGGAGCACTTCGGTGACTGCGACATCGTGCTCAGCTCGACCGCGGCACCGCATGCGGTCGTCACCTGGGACCGCGTGGCAGCGGCCATCGGGCGCCGCGGGGGACGACCCCTGTGCATTCTCGATCTCGCCGTTCCGCGGGACGTGGAGCCCGCCGTGGCCCAGCTCGAGAACGTATTCCTGTACGATCTCGACGACCTGCAGGCCGTGGCGGCGCACGCGGCGGCCGAGCGTCGCGACGACATCCCCGCGGCCGAGCGGATCGTGACCGAGGAGGTGGAGCGCTTCTGGGGGTGGTACGGCGGGTTGGTGGTCGTGCCCGTGCTGCGGGAGTTCCGCGACCGCATGGAGGCGGTGCGGGCGGCGGAGCTCGAGCGCACGCTGCGCCGCCTCCCGCACTTGAGCCCCGAGGATCGCGACCAGATCGAGTACTTCAGCCAAGCGCTGCTCAACAAATTCCTCCATCAACCCACCGTCGCTTTGAAGGAGGCCGCGCGTGCCGGGCGGGGGTACGGGTTGCTCGACGCCCTGAAGCGGCTGTTCGGTTTGGAGCGACGGGATGGGACATAGGGTCCTGGTCACGGGAGGGGCGGGGTACATCGGCAGCGTCGTTGTGGAGCAGCTCCTCGCCCGAGGCCACGTGCCCATCGTGCTGGACGACCTGAGCACGGGTCACCGCGCGGCGATCGCGCCCGGGGTCGCCTTCGTGCAGGGCAACGTGGGCGACCGGCGCGTGCTCGAGGATGTGTTCCACGGCCAGGGCGTCGACGCCCTCATGCACTTCGCCGCCTTCGCGTTGGTGGCCGAGTCGGTGGCGAACCCCGCGAAATACCACGCGAACAACGTCGCCGCAGGTCGCGTGCTGCTCGACGCCGCGGTGGCGGCGGGTGTGCGCCGGGTGATCTTCTCGTCGTCCTGTACGATCTATGGTCACAGAGGGGCGGAGCCGATCGGCGAGGATACGCCGGCGGCGCCCGTCAATCCGTACGGCGAGACCAAGCTGGAATTCGAGCGCATGCTGGGCGTGGCCGCGCGGACGCAGGGAGTCGCCTCCATCAGTCTCCGCTACTTCAACGCGGCGGGCGCCTCGGAGCGCTGCGGCGAGGATCACGAGCCCGAGACGCACCTCATTCCCAACGTGCTCCGGGTGGCGCAGGGCCGGGCGCCCGCCCTGGAGGTGTACGGCACCGACTACCCGACCCCCGACGGAACGGCCGTGCGCGACTACATCCACGTGCTCGACCTCGCGGACGCCCATATCCGGGCACTCGACGCGGAGCTGGACGGCGCCGTGGCCGTCAATCTGGGGACGGGAACGGGGAGCTCCGTCCTGGCCATCGCGGAGGCCGCGCGTCGCGTGACCGGACGCGCGGTCGCGACGGCCGCCCGGCCGCGCCGGCCGGGCGATCCGCCGTTCCTGGTGGCCGCGCGTGGTCGCGCCGAACGGCTGCTCGGGTGGCGGCCGCGCCACTCGAGTCTCGAAGAGATCATCGCGAGCGCGTGGGCGTGGCACTGTGCGCACCCGCTCGGGTACGGGAACTGAGGAGGGTTGACAGCGTGCTCCTGCTACAGGTGGGCCGGGCGGTTCCGACGACGCCGTGGGAGCTGGTGCTCACATCCAGTCGCGAGACCAAGTTCGTGCTCGCGATCCTCGTCGTCTTCTCCGTCGTCTCGTGGTACCTCATCTTCCTCAAGTGGTGGCAGTTCCGCCGCATGCGCCGCCATGCGGACCGGTTCATGGCGGAGATCGCGCGCGCGCCGCGGCTCGACGACGCCTACCACGCCGCGATGCGGCTGCCCTCCTCGCCCTACAACCGCCTGCTGCGCGAGGGCATCCACTTCTTCTCCGAGCTCAAGCCCGGCGGCCTGAAGGAGAACGGGCCGGCCGTGGCGACCCAGAGCGCGCTGACGATGACGCAGCTCGAGGCGCTCCGGATGGTGCTGGCCAAGGAGGTCGCGGCCGAGCGCGACGCCGCCGCCCGGTTCATCCCGTGGCTCGCCACCTTCGGGTCCGTCAGCCCGCTGCTCGGGCTGCTCGGCACGGTGCTCGGCGTGATGGACGCGTTTATCGGGATCGCCGTGGGCGGGTCCGGCAACATCGGCGCCGTCGCCCCGGGCGTCGCCGAGGCGCTCGTGACCACCGTCGCGGGGTTGGCGGTGGCGGTCCCCTCGGTGATGGCCTACAACCTGTTCGTGAACCGCCTGGGGCTGTTCGCCGGAGAGCTCGAGGGCTTCGCCCAGGAGATCATCGGCACGATGGCGCGCGAAGGGAGGCTGTAATGGCCGGCTTGGTAGGAGGCGGTGGGGGCCTGCGCGGGCACGGCGAGCTCCCCTTGAACGCCGATATCAACGTGACGTCGCTCGTGGACGTCGCGTTCGTGCTGCTCATCATTTTCATGATCACGGCGCCCATCATGCAGGGCGGCGTGGACGTCCGCCTGCCGCGCGCCCAGGCACGTCCGCTCGAGCCCAAGTCCGGATTGGTCGTGACCTTGGACCGCGACGGGCGCATTTACATGGAGCAGGCGGCGCTCTCGTACGACGACTTCCGTGCCACGTTCCCCGCCTTTGTGCGAACCAAACGGCCCACCGGGGTGTACCTCCGGGCCGACGGTCGGGTGCCGTACGCCGACGTCGTGCAGGTTCTGGCCGTCATCCGGACGTCGGGCGTGAACGACGTGGGTCTCGTGGCCGAGCCGGAGACGGTCGAGCGGTGAAGGGCCGGCCCCGGGCGCCCGCCAACGTCGGCATCGGCCTCGCGGGCACCGTTCTTGTCCACGCCTGCGCCGGGGTGCTGTTCCTGGTGGGCGCCGCCAATGCGCGCAAGCCGGCGCCGCCCACGTACCGAGTCCATCTGGTGGCCGCGCCCGCGCCGACCGAGGACGTGCGTAAAGCGCCCGAGGCGGTCGAGCGGCCGGCCGAGGAGAAGCCCGCGCCGGCACCCAAGGCGAAGTCTCCGAAGTCCACCGTGGCACCCGCGCCGCCGCCGCCCGTGGCGGACAACACCAAGCGCGAGGCTGCGCCGCGTACCACGCCCAAAGCGCAGCCCCTCCCCGGTGAGCAACCGTCCACCGGGAGCGACCCGCTCACGGTGTCCACCGAGGGGATCGAGTTTCCGTTCCCCGCGTACACGAACAACATCATCGCTCAGATCGCGATCCGGTGGCAGCGCCCGCAGCAGAGTACGCCGCTCGACGCGGAAATCGGGTTCCTGATTCACCGCGACGGGTCGATCAGCGATATGCAGTTCATCAAACGGTCGGGCAGCTTCGGGTTCGATCTCGAAGCGCAGGGCGCGATCGAGGACGCGGGACGCCGCAAGGCGTTCGGGCCGCTCCCGGACGGCTGGACGTCGGAGGTGCTGTTCGTTCGCTTCTACTTCAGCGGCAAGCGCCAATGACGGTGGTCGGGCGCTCAGGCGGTCTGGCGGTCGGAGTGGCCGCGGTGTTGCTGACCGCCGGCCCGCCCGACCGCCTGACCGCCCAAGATACTTCCGCGGTCGATCGGGGCGTCCGCATCGGCATCCTGTACCGACCGGGCGTGCGCCCCGGGATCGTCGTCCTGACCGGCCGCGCCCCGGCGCTCGACTCGCTGCGCACGATCCTGGCGCGGGATATCGATTACAGCGACCGCTTCGAGCTGATCACGCTGCCGGGCAGCGACTCCATCCGCCTGGCGGCCCTCCCCCCCGCGTCGGGCGCACGCCCTCCGGCGGGCACCGGTACGGGGAAAGCCGGCGGCGGCGCCGCGTCCGCTGGCGGACTCAACTACCCGCTGTACCAGGCGCTCGGCGCGGACTTCGCGGTCGCCGTGACGTCCACGGCCGCTGATACCACGGTCGTCACCGTGCATGACGTCGCCGGCAGCACCGTGCGCCGGGAGCTGCGCTCCCGGCTGCCTCCGCTCACCGATCCGGGCTTCCGGATGGCGGTGCATCGGCTCTCGGATCGCGTGCTCGAGGCCACACTCGGCGCGCCCGGGATCGCGGCCACGCGCGTGTTGTTCGTGATGGACGGGAAGGTCTACGTCATCGATCAGGACGGGGCTGACCGGCGTCTCGTGTCCTCGACGGATCATGCGGCTATGTCCCCGGCGTGGGCGGTCGACGGCCGGCGCTTCTCGTATATGGAGTTCTGGCAGGGGCACGGGCGCCTGTTCGTGCAGGACGTGGCGACCGGCAAGCGGTCGCCGGTGCCCACCACGGGCCAGGCGCTCGACTTCACGCCCGCGTTCTCCCCCGACGGCAAGACGCTCGCGTTCAGTCGCGCCATTGAAGAAGGAACCGACGTCTATACGGTCAACGTCAAGGACGGCTGCTGTTTACAACGCTTGACCGTGGGACGCTTTTACGACAACTTGTCACCGACCTACAGTCCCGATGGCCAGCGGATCGCGTTCGTGTCGACGCGGGCGGGACTGCCGCAGATCTACGTGATGGCGGCGGACGGGACGGACCAGCAGCTGTTCGCGCCCTTCGACTACGGGGCGACGGGGTCGTCCAACGCGCCCGAATGGTCACCCGACGGGCAGGCCGTCGCCTTCCACCGCGATGTAGCGGGCACGTTACAGGTGTTTGTCCTCGACGTGCGGACGCGCGCGGTGCGGCAGCTCACTTCAGTAGGGCGGAACGAGGATCCAACCTGGGCACCCGACAGCCGTCATATGGCGTTCGTGTCGGATCGTTCGGGATATCGGCAGCTCTGGATCATCGATTTGGAAACCGGCCGTATCCGCCCGCTGCTGCAACAGAGCGGCGCGCGGCTGCCGGCCTGGTCTCCGCGTCTGCCGGAGACCGTACCGACGACCCCTTGAATTCGGAGAGACGCCACCGATGAAACGCCTACCTTTGCTCCTGCTGGGCGGCTTCGCGATCGCGGCCGTCGCCGCGTGCCCCGGCAAGAAGCCGGAGACGACGCCCCTGCCGCAAGCCGCGAACGCGGACTCGGCCGCGGAGGCTCAGCGGTTGGAGGAGGAACGCCGCGCCCGGGAGGCGGCCGACGCTGCGGCTCGTGAGGCGGCGGAGCGCGAGGCGCGCCAGCGGGTCGCGGATTCGCTCGCCGCACTCGGACGGACGACCGAAGCGGTGAAGACCATCCTCGCGACGCTGATTCACTTCGACTACGACAAGGCGATTATCCGCGGCGGCGACGCGGCGGTGCTCGATCAAAAGGTGGCGATCCTGCAGGCGAACCCGGGCTTGCGCATCCGCATCAGCGGCCACTGTGATGAGCGCGGGTCCGACGAATACAACCTGGCGCTTGGCAATCGGCGCGCCACGGCGGCGAAGCAGTATCTCGTGAGTCACGGGATCGACGCAGGTCGAGTCGAGACGGTCTCGTACGGGGAAGAGCGGCCCATGGATCCCGGCCACAACGAAGACGCGTGGTCCAAGAACCGCCGCGACGAGTTCGACATCCTGGCGGGCGGCGACGCCCTGAAGCAGCCCTGAGCGGCGGGCGCGTGACCCGCGCGTGGCTGCCGCTGGTCGGCCTGGGGCTCACCGCCGGCTGCGCCCTCAAGGGCGACGTGCGGCGTGTCGAGCTCCAGGTCGAGGCGCTCCGGGTCGAGCGCATGCGCGGCGACAGCGCGCGCGCGGTCCAGATCGACTCCGTGCGTGCCCTGCTCGCCGTGGTGCAGGAGAAGCTCGCGGCGCAGCAAGCCTACCTGGTACAGCTGCGGGGCGACATGAAGACCGATTTGCTCGCCGTGCAGCAGCAGGTCGTTACGGTGCAGGAGCTGACCGGCCAGAGCCAGCAGCGCCTCACCGAGCTGCGAGGCCGGCTGGAGGAGCAGGCGCGGCAACCGGTGCCGGTCCCGGACACCAGCCACGGCGGCAACGCCGTCCCAGTCGGGCCCTCGGGGACCCCCGCCGGTCCGGGCCCGGACCGCATGTTCGATCTGTCGCTGCAGCAGTTCCGCCGGGGCAGCCTCGGCACGGCGCGACTGGGGTTTCGGGAGTTCCTGCGCGTGTTCCCGACGCACGAGCGGGCGCCCGACGCGTTGTTCTACGTGGGTGAGACGTTCGCGGGGGAGAGCGCGGACTCGGCGGCCGCGGTGTATCAGCAGGTCGTGAAGACCTTTCCCAATTCGCCGCGGGCTCCCTCGGCGCTGTACAAGCTGGGCCTCCTCGCCGAGCAGCGGGGCGACAAGGCGGCCGCCCGCACCTATTACGCTCGGGTGATCGCGGGCTATCCCCGCTCCGACGAGGCCAATCTCGCGCGCGACAAGCTGCAACGCCTGGGGCGCTAGCCCGGGGCCGGTCGTGAGTCGTGCCTGACACTCCCGGGAGCCGGGCCGAGATGCCGTTCCTCGACCACCTCGAGGAGCTGCGTTGGCGCATTCTGTACAGCCTGCTCGCGGTCGTGGTCGGCACGTTGGTCGGCTGGATGATCGTCGAGCACGTCGACGTCATCGGCTTGCTGATTCAGCCGATCAAGCCGCTGATCCCGGGCGGCAAGCTGCGCGTCACCAGTCCCACCGACCCGTTCTTCATCACGCTGAAGTTCGCCTTCGTGGTGGGGCTGGTGCTCGCGTCGCCCGTGGTAGGGTATCAGGCCTGGGCGTTCCTCGTGCCGGCGTTGTACGAGCGGGAGCGACGCCTGATCATCCCGGCGCTGTCCGCCGGTGCCCTGCTGTTTCTCGCAGGCGCGTCCGCCGCGTACCTGTGGGTGCTGCCCCGCGCGCTGGGCGTCCTGCTCAGCTTCCAGCAGAACGTCTTCGACCCCCTCATCACGGCGGACAAGTACTTCGCCTTCGCCGCCCAGCTGATCATCGCGTTCGGCGTCGTCACCGAGCTGCCCCTGGTGGTGGTCATTCTCGCGATCCTCGGTCTCGTGAGCCCGCAGTTCCTGGCCCGCAACCGGCGCTACGCCATCGCCATCTCGGCGGGAGCGGCCGCCCTGCTGGCGCCGCCGGACGCTGTCTCGATGCTCCTCATGATGGTGCCCCTGTGGCTCCTGTACGAAGTGAGCATCTGGTGCGCCTGGGTCGTCGAGAAACGCCGGGTGCGACGGCAGCGGGCCGGAGGGGGAGCGGCGAGCGCCGCCGCCCTGGCCGTATTGCTGCTGTTTGCCCTGGGCGGGTCGCTCCAGGCGCAGACCCCGCCCCTGCGGCCCCCCCTCCGGCCGGCGCGCCCCGACACGGGACGCACGGCCGCGGACTCCCTGCAGGGTCGGGCGCTCGACACCGCGACCGCCCGAAAGCTCGGCCTCCCCACCGGGCCGAGCCGCAGCTTCCCGGCCTCCGATGCGGTGATCGACTCCCTCAAGCAGCTCAAGGGATTCCGGATGACGCAGTACGTGGCCGACACGCTGGTCGTGCAGGGGGGCGACACCGAGACGATCCACCTGCGCGGCGCGGCGTACGTCGAGCGGGAAGGCACCAAGGTGGAGTCCGACTCGATCCGGTACCGCCGGCAGAGCTGCCGCCTCGACGCCGTGGGAGAGCCGAAGCTGTTCGATCAGGCGACCGTGCTGGTGGGTGAAGGCATGGCGTACGACACCTGCGTCAAGCGCGGCACCGTGCACAAGGCGCTCACCGATTTTCAGCAGGGCGCCGCGCATTGGCTGGTGCGGGGAGACCTCGCGGTGGATTCCGGCTCCACGCGCCTGTACGGCGCCAACAGCGAGATCACCTCGGACGACAACCCCGTTCCCGACTACCACTTCTCCACCGGTCAGATGAAGTGGCTCAACAAGAACGTGATGGTGGCGCGCCCCGCGGTGCTCTACATCCACGACGTCCCGATCATGTGGCTGCCGTTCATCTTTCAGGACGTCCGCCGGGGGCGTCGCAGCGGCATCCTGGTGCCGCGCTTCGGGCTCAGCGACATCGTGCGTCCCACGCGCCGCTACCAGCGCCACGTGGCGAACCTCGGGTACTACTTCGTGATCAACGACTACACCGACGTTCTGGTGTCGGGAGACTGGTACGCGGACCGCTACCTGGCGATCAAGGGACAGACGCGCTACCGCTGGCTCGACCACTTCGTCAACGGCGGCCTGTCATTCGAGCGCTACGCCCAGCTCGACACCCCGGGCAGCTCGATCCGTCTCGGCTGGCAGCATCAGCAGAGCTTCTCCTCGCGGACCAGTTTCAACGCGAGCGTCGACTATGCGACGAGCACGAGCGTGATCCAGAACAACACGGTCAATCCCTACCTCGCGACGGCCAGCCTGGGCTCGCAGATGAGCTTCAACAAGCAGTTCGACTGGGGCACGCTCAACATCGGCGGCAGCAGGCGCCAGGAGATCGGGAGCGGCCTGATCACGCAGAACTTTCCCAACGTGAGCCTGACCCCGTCGCCGGTGAACATCACGCCGGCGATCACGTGGTCGCCCGGCTTCTCCTATAACAACCAGCAGACGTTCCACCAGCTGGAGGCGCCCGTGCTCCTCCCCGGGGGCGCCCAGGATACCCTGTTCGCCGACACCCGCCAGACGGGCCTCAACTTCCAGACCCCGCTGCGGCTGGGCCGCTGGACCTGGAACAACAACTTCGTGATGAACGATGCCATCAGCAACGCGCGCCAGGGAGTCGACATCCTCGACTCGACCGCCCTCGGGGGGGTCCGCCACGTGGTCTACTATCAGACGTTCAGCACGACCATCGACTGGGACACCGGCATCAACCTGCCGTCGCTTTTCACGGGAACGTGGAAGCTCCAGCCCGGTATCTCCATCGTCAACCAGACGTCGCAGGGGAGCTTCCGGATCCGCAACCAGTTCACGGGCGGGCAATGGGTGCAGCAGGGTAAGCGCCTGCAGTTCAGCGCCGGTCTCTCGCCCACGTTCTTCGGTTTTTTCCCGGGGATCGGCCCCATCGAGCGGATCCGGCACTCGGTGTCGCCGATCGTGAGCTACGCCTATGCGCCCGGTTCCCAGGTGTCCGACGAGTTCGCGCACGCCGTCGACCCCACCGGGCGCAACTTCAGGGCGCGCAGCGATCCGCAGCAGACCATCAGCCTGGGCCTGTCGCAGAACTTCGAAGCCAAACTCAAGCCGCCGCCGGGCGACACGACCGAGCACGCGGCGCGCAAGCTCCGCCTCCTGAACATCAGTACCAGCTCGTTGTCGTACAACTTCGAGCAGGCCAAGCAGCCCCACCACACCGGTTGGCAGACACAAGTTCTGAACAACACGCTCGCTTCCGATCTCCTGCCGGGGTTCAACTTCAGCGTCACCCACGACCTGTGGAACGGTCAGGTGGGCACCGACACCGCGAGGTTCGACCCGTTTCTGACGAACATCTCGGCCAGCTTCACGATCACGCCCGCCACCATTCGGGGAATCGCCGGCCTGCTGGGCCTGGGCGGCAAGGCGCCCGCCAACGCGCCCCCGACCCCGCCCGCAGGCACGCAGGGGCAGCCGGGCGTGCCACCGGCGGGAGCACCGTTCGGGCAGAAGGGATTCGCAGGGCCGGGCGGACTGCCGGGCGGAGGCGCGGGATCGGGGTTCAACCTGTCAGTGACCTACACGGGGTCGCGGACACGGCCCCACGCTGTCGATACCTTGCTGACGGGCGTCCCCGTGGCGAGCGGCACGGGCGGACGCCAGCAGGTGACGCTGCGCCTCTCGTTCCAGCCCACGGCGCACTGGTCGGCGACTTGGAATTCGAGCTACGATTTCGACACCCAGCAGTTCGGAATGCACGTCATTCAGCTGGAGCGGGACCTGCACCGCTGGCACGCGAGCTTTTCGTTCAACAAGACCCCCACGGGCAGCTTTGCGTTCAGCTTCTACGTTTCGCTGCTCGACCAGCCCGACATCAAATTCAACTACGAACAGCAGTCGCTCACGCGTTAGGCGTCCCCTGCAGATGACACCGCCGCCCGGCGTCTCGGTTGCAAATGCCCGGTGACGCGCCACTTACCCTCCGGCACGGCGCGTGCCTGTCACACCACCCAAACCGCTCCCGAGGCTCTCATGCTGCGTTCGTCCCGATACATCCTCGCCGTCGCCGGGCTCCTGGGCATCGCATGCCAGAACAGCACGACGAACGTCTCCGGCTCCCCGCTGTCGCCTCCACAGCGCCTCGGCTATCAACTGGACGCGAGCGGCGATCCCAATACGCCGGCGGGGATCCTGCTCGTGTGGGCCGACGTGCTGAGCTCCGATTTGGCGAGCTACCGCGTGTACTCGCGGGCGAGCACGTCGGGGTCGTTCCAGCTGCGCGGCGAGACCAGCTCGAACACCTTTCACGACAACGGTGTCCCGCACCTGCAGTATGCCGTCACGGCGGTCGACGTGAACGGTGGCGAGAGCGATTTCAGCAACATCGTGACGGTCAACGAGTACTTGCAGACCGGCGCCCCATCAGCGCTCGTGGGCGTCTCGCTCGACAGCGCGATCCACATCGATTGGCACGATACACCCAACTTGTCACGCCTCAAGTGGTATCGTGTGTACAGCTCGGACTATGTTTCCGGGTCGAACCCCTGCATGAACTGGGTCCTCGAGGGCACGACGGTCTCGCACGAGTTTCTCGCGGCGCAGCTCCCGAACGGCGTGACGCGCTGCTTCGACGTCTCGGCGGTCGACACGCTGGGCTACGAGAGTCTGGGGGCGGGGGTGTGGACGGACACGCCCCGTCCCGATGCGCGCAACGTCCTCGTGTGGGCGGTCGGCGTGAACACTCCGGCGGCGGGGTTCCGGTTCTGGAACGACGCGAACGGCAACCGCGTCGGCGATCCGGGCGAGCTGGGCCTGGTGCAGCCGGGGAACCGGACCGACATCGACTTCTCGGTGTTCGTAAATCCGGGCGACTCGACGCTCTGGTTTGTCCCGGTGTTCACGGGAGACTCACTGCTGCTGTATTCCAACTCGCCCGTGGCGGACCTGACGTCGATCGACCTGGCTCCCGCGACTGGCTACAGCCGAGACACGATCCAGGCGTTGCCGGGCTATGGCTACGTGTTCAAGCGGGTCGAGAGTGGCGCGGTCCACTACGCGGCCCTGCGGGTCACGGCCGTGAGCCGCCAGTACGTGATCTTCGATTGGAGCGTGCAAACGGATCCCGGGAATCCGGACCTGACGCCGCGGCGCTCAGCGACCAGCAGGCCGTCCGTAGCCTCAAGGTAGAGACGGCTAGACGCCCAGACGCCCAGCGGCGGTGAGGAGTGAGTGACATCAGGTAGGCCTTCCTGACCACTCGCACCTCACCGCCGCTAGGCGTCTCGGCGTCTGGGCGTCTATCTTTGCCGCATGTCGACCCCGATCACACTCGACGGCCAGTCTCTCTCGATCGCCGACGTCGTCGCCGTCGCTCGTCGCGCCGCGCCCGTGGCCATCGCCCCGCACGCCCTGGTGAGTGTGGGCGCATCCCGGCAGGCCGTCGAGGCCGCGGTCGCCCGAGGCGACACGATCTACGGGGTCAATACGGGATTCGGCAAGCTGGCGCACGTGCGCATCAAACCCGACCAGGCGCGGGAGCTGCAGCTCAACCTGATCCGCAGCCACGCGTCCGGCGTAGGAGAGCCGCTGCCCGTGGACGCCGTGCGGGCGATGATGCTGCTGCGAGCCAACGTGCTGCTGCGCGGGACGAGCGGGGTCCGCGCGATCCTCCCCGAGCTGATCGTCGGCATGTTGAACGCGCAGGTGCATCCACGCGTCCCGTCGCAGGGGAGCGTGGGAGCATCGGGGGACCTCGCGCCCCTCGCGCACCTTGCGCTCGCCATGATCGGCGAGGGGGAGGACGGGCCGACGCTGCGAGCCAAGCGGCTGCAACCCATCACGCTGGAAGCGAAGGAGGGCCTCGCGTTCGTCAACGGCACGCAGGCCCAGACGGGGCTGGCGGCGTTGCTGGTGCACGACGCCTGGGTTCTGTGGCGCACGGCGCACGCCGCCGCCGCGATGAGCCTCGAGGCCGTGCGCGGCACGCCAGCGCCGTTCGACCCCCGCATCCATGACGCGCGTCCCCATGCCTATCAGCAGCGGTCCGCGGCACTGCTCCGCACCCTGCTCGCCGATTCCGAGATCCGCGAGTCGCATCGCGAGAACGACCCGCGAGTGCAGGATGCGTACTCGCTGCGCTGCACACCCCAGGTCCTGGGGGCGGTCGGAGAAGGACTCGCGTTCGCCGAACGCCTGGTGACGACGGAGCTCAACTCGGCCACCGATAATCCGCTGGTGATCGACGGCGAGGTCCTGTCGGGAGGCAACTTCCACGGTCAGCCGATTGCCCTGGCGCTCGACGTGATGGGCATCGTGCTCGCCACGCTCGCCGGGCTCGCCGAGCGGCGGCTCGAGCGAGTCGTGAACCCCGACCTGTCGTCCGGGCTCCCCGCGTTCCTGGCGCGGGATCCCGGGCTCGAGTCGGGCTTCATGACGCCCCAGATCGCGGCCGCGGCCCTGGTGGCCGAATGCCGCGTGCTCGCCACGCCGGCGAGCGTGCAGTCCGTGCCCACCGAGGGGAACCAGGAGGACGTCGTGCCGATGGGCATGACCGCCGCCTGGAAGGCGGGGCGGATCCTGGCCAACGCCGCCCGGATCGTGGCGATCGAGCTGCTCGCGGCAGCGCAGGGGCTGGACTTCTTGAGACCTCTGAAGCCGGGGCGCGGCGTAGGCGGCACGCTCGCCGCCGTGCGGGCTCTGGTGCCACCGCTCGAGCGCGACCGTCCGCTCAGCCGAGACATCGAGCGCATCGCCGAGGGCGTAGGCGGCGGGACGTTTGATCCGGGGCCGGGATGACGGCGCCACGCATGGTGCGAGCGCCACGGGGGCCGGCCCGGACGTGCAAGGGGTGGGTCCAGGAGGCCGCGCTGCGGATGCTCATGAACAACCTGGACCCGGAGGTGGCCGAGCGGCCCCAGGACCTCGTGGTGTACGGCGGCACCGGAAAGGCGGCGCGCGATTGGCCGGCGTTCGACGCGATCTGCCGCACGCTGCTCACGCTCGGCGACGACGAGACGCTGCTGGTGCAATCTGGCAAGCCGGTCGGCGTCTTCACAACGCATCCCGAGGCTCCGCGCGTGCTGATCGCCAACGCGAACCTGGTGGGGCGGTGGGCTACCTGGGACGTGTTCCGCACGCTCGAGCGCCAGGGTCTGATCATGTACGGGCAGATGACCGCGGGCTCGTGGATCTACATCGGGACGCAGGGCATCCTGCAGGGCACCTATGAGACGTTCGGGGCCGTGGCGCGTCGCCACTTCGGGGGCTCGCTGGCCGGCCGGGTCGTACTGACGGGGGGACTCGGCGGCATGGGGGGGGCCCAACCGCTCGCCGCCACGATGCACGACGCAGTCTGTCTCGCCGTCGAAGTCGACCCCGCGCGCGTGCAACGTCGTCTCGACACCCGCTACCTCGATCGGTCCACGACGTCGCTCGATGAGGGCCTGCGCTGGTGCGACGAGGCCAAGCGTGAAGCCCGGGCGCTGTCGGTCGGGCTCGTGGGCAACTGCGCCGACGTGCTCCCGGAGCTGGTGCGGCGCGGGTATGTCCCCGATGTCCTGACCGATCAGACCTCGGCGCACGATCCACTCAACGGCTACATCCCCGCGGGCCTGACGCTCGCGGCGGCGACGGAGCTGCGGCGCCACGCCCCCGAGGCGTATCTCGAGCGGTCGGTCGCGAGCATCGCGACGCACGTGCAGGCGATGCTCGCGCTCAAGCGCCGCGGTGCCGTGACGTTCGACTACGGGAACAACATCCGGACGCAGGCCAGAGATGCCGGCGTCGCGGATGCGTTCGAGATACCCGGCTTCGTGCCCGAATACATCCGGCCGCTGTTCTGCGAGGGGAAGGGGCCATTCCGCTGGGTGGCGCTCTCGGGCGACCCGCGCGACGTGGAACGGACCGACCGCCTGGTATTGGAGCTCTTCCCGGAGGAGGGCCACCTGCGCCGTTGGATCGAGCTCGCGCGGGAGCGGGTCGCGTTCCAGGGACTTCCCGCCCGCATCTGCTGGCTGGGGCAGGGCCAGCGTGCCCGCTTCGGGTGCGCGCTGAACGACCTGGTGAAGAGCGGCGACCTCGCCGCACCGGTGGTGATCGGGCGCGACCACCTCGACACGGGCTCGGTGGCCTCGCCGTTCCGTGAGACCGAGGCGATGCGGGACGGGTCCGACGCGATCGCAGACTGGCCGATCCTCAACGCGCTGCTCAACACGGCGTCGGGCGCGGGGTGGGTGTCATTTCACCATGGTGGCGGTGTGGGCATCGGGAACTCGCTGCACGCGGGGCAGGTGAGCGTGGCGGATGGATCGGCCGCGGCGGGGCGACGGCTCGAGCGCGTGCTCACCAACGATCCCGGGCTCGGCGTGGCGCGTCACGCGGACGCCGGCTATGCGGAAGCCATCGAGACGGCCCGCCGCCATGGGATTCGCCTCCCGATGCGCGAGGCGGAGGCGCACGACTGAAGACCCTCCTCGTCGGCGCCAGGCAGATCGTGACGTGTCGCGGACCCGCCCGTGCCCGCCGCGGTCGTGAATTGGCGGACCTGGAGGTGTTGCAGGACGCCGCCGTGCTGATCGAAGGCGAGCGAATCGCCTGGGTCGGTCCGCGCTCCGAAGCCAGCGACCTCCATTCCGCATTCCGCATTCCGCAATCCGCCATCGACGTGGTGGAGGTGAAGGGCGTCCTCTTCCCGGGCTTCGTGGACTGCCACACTCACGCGGTGTTCGGAGCCCCCCGGCTCGACGACCAGGAGCGGCGCGCGCTGGGCGAGGACTACAAGACCATTGCCGCCCGCGGTGGCGGCATCCTCCAGTCGGTGCGCGACGTGCGCGCACGCCGCGAGGAGGACCTCCTGGCGCTCACACGCGCGCGCGTCGCGACACTGTTGGCGCACGGCAGCACGACGATCGAGGTCAAGTCGGGATACGGCCTCGATCGCGCCACGGAGCTCAAGCAGTTGCGCGTGATCCGCGCCGCCGGGGCATCCGCGCGCGCGACCCTGGTCCCGACGTTTCTCGGAGCCCACGAAGTGCCCCCGGAGTTCCGCGACCGGCGTGCCGACTATGTGCGTCTCGTGTGCGAGGACCTGATTCCCACGGTGGTGCAGGAGCGGTTGGCCGTCGCCTGCGACGTGTTTTGCGAGCCGGGCGTGTTCGACGTCGCCGAGACGCGCACCATTCTCGACGCTGCCCGTCGGTACGGTCTCGCCGTGAAGCTGCACGCCGACGAGCTCGAAGGCTCGGGCGGCGCCGAGCTCGGCGCCGCGTTGGGCGCCGCGTCCGTCGACCATCTCGCCGGCATCTCGGAGGCCGGGATTCGGGCCCTCGCAGCCAGCGATACGGTCGCAGTCCTGCTCCCGGCCACTATGGCGTTTCTGGGCCAACACAGGCAGGCGCCGGCCCGGCGCCTCGTCGAGGCCGGAGCGGCGGTGGCGCTGGCCACGGACTTCAACCCCGGGTCGTCGCCCACCGTGAGTCTGCCCCTGGTCATGGTGCTCGGCGTCTCGCAGCTGGGCCTGCGGCATGCCGAGGTCGTCATGGCCGTGACGGTGAACGCCGCCGCGGCGGTGGGGCTCGCCGCGGACCGGGGTCAGATCGCGCCGGGTTTTCGCGCGGACTTGGTGTCCTGCGGCGTGTCGGACTGGCGTGAAGTCGCGTACTGGATGGGTGAAAACCTCGTAACCGCCGTCTGGACAGGAGGTTCCGCTTGTCCGCCCTCCCCGGCGCCGGTATCTTTAGGGCTCCATGTCCAAGCTTGAGAAGCAGAAGGAAAAGGCCAGGAGCCTCGAAACCAAGGACCCCCGGGGGGCGATCGAGGTGTGGCTCGAGGCGCTGAAGGCGCAGGAGGACGAGGGGGAGCCGAACCCCGACTTCTCCATCTTCAATCGCGTCGGCGACCTCTACCTCAAGGTGAAGGATCCCGCCCAGGCGGCTGACTACTACGACCGGGCGGTGGACAAGTACGCCGAGCTCGGCTTTCACAACAACGCCATCGCGATGTGCAACAAGGTGCTGCGCAACGCGCCGGCGCGACAGACGACCTACCTCAAGCTCGCCAAGCTGTACGCGGCCAAGGGCTTCATGGCCGAAGCGAAGCAGAATTTCCTCGAATACGCCGAGCGGATGCAGAAGGCGGGCAAGATCCAGCAGGCGTTCGCGGCGCTGAAGGAGCTCGCCGACATCTCCCCGGAGAGCGCTCACCTGCGGACGATGCTGGAAGAGCACCTGCGGATGTATGGCGATCCGGACCGGCGGCCGGTCGGCGGGGCGGCGGCTCCGGCCAAGCCCCCACCACGCGAAGAGCCGGCCAAGTCCGGCAAGCACAAGTCATCGAGCCTGGTGTTCCTCGACGTGGACGAGCCGCCCGCCCCCAAGGGCGCGCCCACGGCGCGAACGGCGCCTCCCCCGCCGCCGCCGCCCGTGGCCGAGCCGGAGCCCGAGCCCGAGCTGGAGCCCGAGCCGGTGGAGGGGTTGATCGAGCCGGTTGCGGCCGAGCCGGATTCGTCGCTCGAGATCGAGTCCACGAGTCTGGTGGAGGGGCTCGAGCCGACCGCGCCCGCCGATACCCTGGAGGGCTTCGAGACGACGAGCGCGGAATTCGGCGAGGTGCGCCTGGACGCCGCCGACGTTCCCTCCTTGCGGGAGGAAGTGACCGTCGATGACGTGGCGCCGATCGCGGAGCTCGAGCCGACCGTGAGCGAGGACGCCAGCGCGGCCGAAGTGGAGGAAGAGCTCGAGCCGTTGCTCGATGTCGAGATCGAGGCCCCCGCGCCCCCCATGCCCAAGGCGGCACCGCCGGTTCCGAAGACGGTCCCGCGGGTGTCTCCCGTGACGCCAAAACGCCCCGCGGTCGGGCCACCGCCGCGGGGAGCGGGAGCCAAGCCGCCCGCCCCGAAGTTCGAACCGCCCCGCGCGGAGCCGCCCAAGGTGAAGCCGGTGGTGCCGAAGCGGCCGCCCGCGGCGCCGCCCGGCCGCAAGACGCTGGTGGAGGTGCCGCCCCTCGAGCTGGAGCCGGACTTCGATACCGCGGCGACCGACGAGGCGCACGAGGTCGACGATCAGCCGCTCGCGCTCGACGAGACGCCCGCGGCCGACTCACCCGTCGCGTTCTTCCAGACCGAGGCCGACACATCGATCACGCCGTCGGGGCGCCGGTCCGCGGCGATCGATTTGGGGCTGGACGGCGTGGTGAATCAGGCGGACCGGGGCTCGCTCGTCTTCGCCAACATCGAGGCGACGCCGACACAACCCACGATCGAGGAGCTGGAGACCCGGGTGGCCGACGATCCCGACGATCCTGGAGCGCACCAGGGGCTGGGCGAAGCGCTGATCGAGGCGGGGGAGCGCGACCGCGGGATCGAGGAGTTGGACCACGCCACCACCGGGTTCGAAAACCGCGGCAATCTGGCGCAGGCACAGCATCTGGTGGACGAGATCCTGCGGCTCGACCCCAACAGCGTGCGGCACCGCCAAAAGCAGGTGGAATTCGCGTTCAAGTCGGGCGATAAGGCAAAACTGATCGAAGCGTATGTCGAGCTGGCGGACACCCTGCTGCGCAGCGATCTCCCGGACAAGGCCCGCTCCGTGTACCAGCGCGTGGCCGAGCACGATCCCGGGAACGCGCGCGCCACGGCGGCGCTGGCGATGCTGGCGCCGGTGGCGCCGGCCCCGCCGCCGCCCAAGGCGAAGGCGGCGGCCCGCGGCGCCGAGCAGAAGACCGCGGCACGCGACGCCAAGATGAAAGTGCGCGATGAGGCCGCCGAGGCGGGCGAGTGGGTGGACCTGAGCGCGATGATCCTGGATGACGAGCTGCCCGAGCGCGACACGCGCATGAAGGTGGCCGACGAGGAGCCTACGGGAGACGAGGAGCAGGACTTCCAGGACATGCTCCAGCGCTTCAAGCAGGGGATCGACGAGAACATCGACGAGGCCGACTTTCAGGCGCATTACGACCTGGGGGTGGCCTTCAAGGAGATGGGCCTGCTGGACGAGGCGATCGCCGAGCTGCAGAAGGCGCTGCGCGCCTCCGAAGGAAAGCTGCGCACCTCGGAGGCCCTGGGTGTCTGCTTCGTGGAGAAGGGCGCGTACGTGGTGGCGGAGTCGATTCTGCGGCGCGCGCTCGAGCTGCCGGCCTCGGGCGATCAGGAGCGGCTCGGTATCCTCTACTGGCTGGCTCGGGCGCTCGAGGAGCAGGGGAAGCGGGTCGAGGCGCGCGACCTGTACGGGCGGGTGTTCGCGGTGGACATCCGGTTCAAGGACGTCGGCGCGCGCGCCAAGGCGCTCGCCAAGGCGAAGTGACGTGAGCCAACAGCTCGCCCGCGCCACCCTCGGCGACATCCAGCGTCCGGTGGCTGAAGACCTGGAGCGCGTCGCGGCCGAGCTGCGACGCATCATCGCGGCCGCCTTCCCGGTCATCGCCGAGGTCAACGAGCACTTGCTGCGGATGAAGGGCAAGCTGTTCCGGCCCACGCTGCTGCTGCTCGCGAGCCGGGCGGCGGGCGCGGACGAGCCGCGCGGCGTGACGCTCGCGGCGGTGGTGGAGCTGATTCATCTCGCCACCCTGGTGCACGACGATTCCGTGGACCACTCGGTGCTGCGGCGCGGCATGCCGACCATCAACGCGCTGTTCTCCCATCAGGTCGCCGTGATCATGGGGGACTACCTCTACTCCCGCGCGATCATCGAGCTCGTGCGCCTGGAGGACCTGGAGCCGCTGCGCGTGTTCGCGCGGGTGACGAACGAGATGACGGTCGGCGAAATGCGCCAGCTCGAAGCGCACGACAAGCTCTCCTACGGCGAGGAGCAGTACGACCAGCTGATCCGGGCGAAGACGGCGTCGCTGCTCTCGGGCGCGTGTGAGGTCGGCGCGTTGCACGCGCCTGCGCCCTATCGGGAGGCGCTGGCCCGGTACGGGATGCAGCTCGGAATGGCGTTCCAGATCGCGGACGACGTGCTGGACTACACGGCGGCCGAGGCCGTCACCGGGAAGCCGTCGGGGCTCGATCTGCGGGAGCACAAGGTGACGCTGCCCCTGATCGCGGCGCTCGGCGACATGGCGCCGGCCGACCGCCGGCTCGTAGCCGAGCTGATGGGGACCCCCGAGCCGCCGGATGCGCTGGTGGCGGACGTGATCCGGCGGGTGGCCGGCGCGGGCGGCCTGGACTACGCCCGCCGCCGCGCCCTCGAGCTGGCGCAGCAGGCGGAGGCGGAGCTGGAGGTGCTCCCGGCGTCGCCGGCCCGCGACGCGCTGCGCGACAGTATTGCGTACGCCGTGGAGCGGCGCAGCTAAGCCGTGGCGCAAGGCCCGCGCAGGCCGCTATTTTACTTCGGAGTGCTGGCCACCGGCTTCGTGGTGGGAGGGTTCCTCCACTCGCTGCTGCGGCGGTTTCTGCCGCAGGGGCCGGCAAAGGACATCTTCACCTGGGCGGTGACCCCGACCGTGGGGCCGGTCCACATGGACCTGCTGGTGGTGTCGGTCACGCTCGGGCCGATCGGGTTCGACGTATCGCTGCTCGCGCTGGTGGGCGTCGCGCTGGCGTACTACGTCGCCCGGTCGATCTTCTGACGCGAGGCGTCTATGTTCGGGGACCTGTCGTTCAGTCACATTCTGATTCTACTGCTCGTGCTCGTGCTGGTGTTCGGCGCGAAACGGATTCCGGAGATCGGATCGTCTCTGGGGCAGGGAATCAAGGAGTTCAAGCGGAGCCTGAAGGAGGCCACCGGCGACGACCAGCCGCTGTCACCGCCGCGCAGCGTGCAGCCGCCCGCCGCGTCCGGCTCCGTTCCCTCCGGCGGCGACCCGAAGCGCTTGAGCGACTAGCTCTCGCTCGCGGCCGCCGCGGGACGGAAGATCTCGTTGCGGCGGTCCACGATCGTCGCCTTGGCGCGCAGGGCGGCGAGGTACTGCTGGATGCGCGCCTGCTCGATCGGTCGTACCAGCGCCTCCCGCTGTTGATCGCGTTGCTTCCGCCACGCGGCCGAATCGGCGGTCGTCCGGGCGATCCCCTGTAAGAGAAAGAACCCCGTCTCACCGGCGATCAAAGCACTGCGCTCCCCGGGGCGCAGCGCGAACGCCGCACCGAGCACGACCGGGTTGCGTGTGAACTCCGGTCCGGCGGTCACTCGCGTGAACGGTCCTTCCCTCTGTACCCGCAGGCCCCGCGCCCGACCGGCGGCGAGCAGATCGGTCGCGTCGCGCAGCTCTCGCGCCACCTGCTCGGCGTGCTCCCGGGCCAACGCCTTTTTCCTCTCGTGGCGCGCCTCGTCGAGCACCCGGGCGCGCAGCTGCGCCAGGGGGGGGACGCCGGCCGGCTCCAGGGAGTCGAGGCGGAAAACGTAGCTGGCCCGCGGCCCGTCGATCACCGGGCTCGTTTCCCCGGGGCGGGCGTCGAATGCCCACACGCTCACATCGGGCACGGGCCCCTCGGGGAGCACGAGCCGCTCGCCCTGCACGAGCTTGGGCGCCCGCTCGAGCGGCAGGTTGAGTACATGCGCGGCGCTGTCGAGCCTGTGGCCAGCGGTTTGATCCGCCGCCACCCGATCGAGTGTGTCGGTGCGCGCGTCGACCGCGTCGAGATGCTTCCCCTGGAGTGCGATCGCCACCAGGATGTGTCGCGCGTGCACGGAATCACCCTTGGCGGCGTCGATGCGGATCAGATGATAACCGAAGCTCGACAGCACCGGCTGGCTCAGGCTGCCCACCGGCAGTGAACGCAAGCCGGCGACGAACCGCGGGTCGAAGCCCGACTGGTTCCGCTTGATCCAGCCCAGGTCGCCGCCCCGCGCCCCGCTGCCCGAATCGGCCGACTCCTTCTTCGCGACGTCTTCGAATTTCGCCTTCCCGCTAGCGAGCTCCGCCCGCAGGGCGCGCGCCCGGGCGAGCGCGGCCGCACTGTCACGGGCGTCGGGGACGCGAGGCTGCGCGACGTAACTGAGCCACGCCGCGGCCGGCCGCTTGAAGTCGCTCTGGTGCCTCTCGTAGTACTGTTCCAGCTCGGCGTCCGGTATGCGCACCAGCGAGTCGGGCACGTCCTCGGGTCGCACCGCGAGCAGCACGATGGTGACCGATTCGTGCTGGTCGCGCCAGATGCGCCACAGCTTGGCGTCCGACACGTAGACGTCGGCGGTGAGGTACTCCTGCAGCTTCCGCTGAGGGAGGTAATCGCGGTACAGCTGCTCGATCTGCCCGGCGAACTCGGGGCCCGCGCTCGACAGATAGCGCTGCCACTTGGTGATGTCGAACTGGCCGTTGGTCTGAAAGGTGGCCTCCTGCAGCACCTGCTGCAGGATTTGCGGAGGTGGCCCGCTGCGCGCCGCCTGGATGATCTCCTCGTCCGAGACCGTGATTCCGAGACGGTGGTAGGCGCGCTCGAGCAGGATGTTGTGGATGAACTGATCGGCCACCTGGTTCTGGACCTGCTGCTCGTCCTCGCGGCTGAGGCGCCCGCCCCCCTGTTGCCGCCGGTACTGTTCGAGGGCCGCCTGGTACTGTAGTTGGAACGGCTGCGACCGCACGACCTCGCCGTTCACCTTGAGCACCACGTCCTTGCCGCCGCCCAGGATGTCGGTGACCTGACCGATCGCCAGCCAAGCCACGAACGAGATGGCCAGGACGTAGAACACCGGCTTCACGATGGCGCGCATCGAGCGCATCATAGGGACCGAAACTCCGGGCGAGGGCAGGTGCGAAGGGACTTAAGTCTAAAAACGACAACGGGAAAACTCAAGCGACTCGCGTCGTTTCCAATTGACAGCGCGCCCGAGCAAACACTATCTTCGTCCAATTCCCACAACCACTTAGGCCGTGGCCTACACCAGCGAGATCGAAAAGCTCGAAAAGCGTTGGGCCGAGAATCCCAAGGGACGCAATTTCGCGCCCTTGGCCGACGCCTATCGCAAAGCGGGAGAACTAGATAGAGCCATCGAGCTGTGTACGGCGGGCCTCGAGCGGCACCCCGATTACGTCAGTGCCCACATCGTGTTCGGGCGCTGCCTGATGGACCAAAAAAACGACCCCGCCGCCTCCGAGGTGTTCCGCAAGGTCCTGGCGCTCGACCCGGAGAATGTGCTGGCGCTCAAGATCCTGGCCGACATCGCCGAGCGCGGCCACCGCTACGACGAAGCGGTCGATTGGCTGACCCGGCTGCTCTCAGCCGACCCGATGAATGGCGAGGCGGCGGAGACGTTGACCCGTACCCGGAGCAGGGCGGCGCAGGCCGCCGCGAGATCCACTCCCCCGCTGGGTGAGACACCGGCCCGCGCGGGCCCCCCCGAGCCAGTGGTGCGACTGGTGCCGGACCCGGCGCCCGGGGTCTCGTTCACCGCAAAGCGGCCTCCGCCGCCGCGTCGAGACTTCGTCGTAGAGCACGAGTCGGAGCGGGGTGTTGCGGAGACCATCCCGGCCAAGGCCGCGGCGCCGGCTGGCGACATCGAGACGTTCGACGGCACGCTCGACTTCAACTCGGTGGCGCATGACGCCGCGAAGGCGGAGGGGCTCGAGGTGCAGGAAGAGGTGGAGCTCAAGCCGCAGGACCTGGTGGTGGAGGGGCTGGCGCACACGCAATTCGAGAGCGCCGCATTCGGGCCGTCGCCCGGAGTCTCCGAGGACGAACTGCCGACGATCGACCTGCCGTTGATCATGCCTGACGACGAACCTGCGCCGCCCGTCTTCGCGGGAGCGGCGCCCCCCGTCGCAGCCCAGCGGGCACCGGCTGCTCCGGGGGACGCCGCTCCCGGGACGCCTGCCGCAGTGCAGCTGTCGGACGACGACGGTGCGGCCGACACGGCGGCCCTGTCACGCGCCGAGCCGGTCGTCACCGAGACCATGGCGGAGCTGTATCTGCGTCAAGGGCACCCGGACGATGCGCTGCGCGTCTATCAGGCACTGCTCGCCCAGCGACCGGGGGACCCACGGCTGCGTGCCCGGGTCGACGGACTGGCGGCGGGCGAGTCCGCAGCGACAGGGCACGGAACCGGGGAGTCGGCACGGACTTTCCTGCGGCGGATCCTGGCGGGCCGGCCGCCGGTGCGGGGTGAGGACGCCCCGCCCCGTCCGCCGCCATTGCCTGCGGCGGAATCCCCGGGCTCACCGCTCGATGGTGCGTTCGCGATCGCGCCGCTCGAGCCCGATCCGGAGCCCGAAATCCTCGCGCCCGGCGAGGCCAGCCGGCCGGCCGACGACAGTATCACGCTCGATTCCGTGTTCGGCGAGGAAGCCCCCAGGGGCGGCGGTGCGCCGGCGGAGGCGTCCCCGACGTCCGCGGAGCCGCCACCCGCGAGCCCGCCCCCGTCCGGCGGGTTTTCGTTCGACCAATTCTTCAGCCCGCCCCCCGCGTCGGGGGTGGGCGGTACGGCCCCGCCGGCCCAAGCAGGTGCGGCGACTCCGGGGCCGGGCCGCAGCTCCGGCTCGCGGCCGCGGCCGCCGATGGAGGATGAGGGCGACCTCGATCAGTTCCAGGCCTGGCTCAGAGGCCTCAAGTCCTAGTGCCGTTCCCACCAATAGTGCCCCCCCGGATCGGAGCCCTGGCCTGCAATCCGTGGGAACGGCACTAGTGCACATCGCCGTCCTGAACGGCCCGAACCTGAATCTGCTGGGCGAGCGCGAGCCGGAGCTGTACGGTCGGACGACCCTCGCGGAGATCGAAGCGCGCACGCGCGAGCAGGCCCGCGCGCTCGGCGTCGACGTGTCCTGGACGCAAACGAATCACGAGGGCGAGCTGGTCGACGCGATCCAGCGGCTCAAGGGCAAGGCGGACGGGCTGGTCATCAACGCCGCGGCGTACACGCACACCAGCCTCGCCGTGCGCGACGCGCTGCTCGCGGTGCGCGTGCCGTTCGTCGAAGTGCACCTCTCCAACCTGTTCGCCCGGGAGCCGGAGCGGCGCCGCTCGATGCTCGCGGATGCCGCGGTGGGCATGGTGACGGGGTTCGGCGCCGAGAGCTATCGGCTGGGACTCGAGGGCCTGGTCGGGTATCTCCAGGCCCGCCATGGCACCTGACCGGCGGCGCACGCGGCAGGAGGCGCTCGTGCGGGCGCTCGACGCCGATGGGCTGGACGGGCTGCTCGTCGTGTCGCGCGCCAACATTCGCTACCTCACCGGGTTCTCGGGCTCGGCGGCCCTGGTGGCCGTGACGCGAGGCGACGTCCTGCTCGTGACGGATTTCCGTTACGACGAGCAAGCCCACGCCGAAGCAGGCGAGGTGGCGCGCATCGAGGTCGAGAGCACGAGCGTGTGGGACCGCTTCTTCCGGGAGCTCGTGACGCTCGGTCCGCTCACCGAGATCGGCTACGAGGCCCACGCGCTCACGGTGCACGACGCCCGCCGCTTCGCCGAGGCAGGAAAGCCCTGGCGCTGGCGGCCGGTCACCGAGCTGGTGGAGCGACTGCGTGCTGCGAAGGACGCGGGTGAAGTCGCGGCGATTCGCGGGGCCGCGCTGCTCGCGGGCGAAGCCCTGCACCGGACCCTGGCGCAGGTGCGTCCGGGCATGACCGAGCTGGCCATCACCGGTCTGCTGGAGGGGGCGCTGCGCCAGCTGGGAAGCGAGGGCCACCCCTTCGCGACCATCGTGGCCTCGGGGCCCCGCAGCGCGCTGCCGCACGCGCGCTCCAGCACGCGCGTCGTGGCGGTGGGCGAGTGGCTGCTGCTAGACTTCGGGGCTCAGGTAGACGGCTACTGCGCCGACATCACGCGCACCGTGGTCGTGGGAGCGCGGGCCAGCGAGCGGCAGCGCGCGCTGTACGGCGTCGTGTACGATGCGCAGCGGAGCGCGCGCGGCGGCGTGCGCGCGGGAATGAGCGGGCGGGACGCCGACGCACTGGCACGTGAGCCGATCACGGCGCGCGGCTTTGGCGACGCATTCGGGCACTCGCTCGGCCACGGGCTCGGGCTGGAGGTGCACGAGGCTCCCCGCCTGTCGAAAACCAACGCCGAGGCGCTGCCCGGGGGCGCCGTCGTCACCGTCGAGCCGGGCGTGTATCTGGCGGGCGAAGGGGGTGTACGCATCGAGGACGACGTGCATCTCCCCCCGGACGGCGGCGCGGCGCAGCTCCTGTCCGACGGGCTGACGGACCTCGTGGAGGTCATGTAACTTTGGACCCCATGAACCTCGATATCATCGCCCAGCTCGTGCGGATGCTGAAGGATGCCCCCGAGCTCGGAGCGATCGAGGTCCGCCGGGGTTTGTTCGGGTCGTGGTCCTCGGTCCGGGTGACCAAGGTCGGACACCAGGCCAACGCCGGCGGTCAGCACGTGGTCGTCGCGCAGGCGCCCGCGATGGCTGGCTCCCCGCTTCCGCCGCCCGCGGTGGAGCCGGCGGGCGGCCGCCGGGAGGTGGCTGCTCCGGCCCAGCTGCTCGAGATCAAGTCCCCCATGGTGGGGACGTTCTACACCGGCCCCGAGCCGGGCGCCGAGCCCTACGTCAAGGCGGGCAGTCGTGTGGCGCCGAGGCAGGTGGTGTGCATCATCGAAGCGATGAAGATCATGAACGAAATCGAATCCGAGGTCGCGGGCGTCGTCCGGGAGGTGTTGGTGGAGAACTCCCAGCCCGTCGAGTTCGGACAGACCCTTTTCCGAGTAGACCCCCATGCCTGAACCTCCCCAGACCGGCCAACCGACCTTCAATTTCAAGTCGGCGATCACGCTGATGGTCCAGCGCAATGCGTCGGACCTGCTGCTGAAGGTGGGCCGGCCGGCGACGATCCGGGTGAACGGCGAGCTGGTGTCGCTGGAGAGCGCTCCCCTCAAGCCCGAGGAGCTGAAGTCGCTGGCCGAGCAGATCATGACCCCGCGTCAGGTGAAGGAGTTCGCCGAGCACAAGGAGGCGGACTTCGCGATCGGCGTGCCGGGGGTGGGTCGATTCCGGACCAACGTGTACCAGCAGCGCGGCACGGTGGCGTTCGCGTTTCGGGCCATTCCCTACGAGGTGAAGACCATTCGCGAGTTGAACCTGCCCCCGGTGCTCGAGGAGATCGGGCTGCGGCCGCGTGGCCTGGTGCTGGTGACGGGCGTGACGGGATCGGGCAAATCGACCGCGCTGGCGGCGATGATCAACCACATCAACACCAACCGCCGCGTGAACATCATCACGATCGAGGACCCGATCGAGTTCCTGCACCGCGACAACCTGTCCAACATTTCGCAGCGCGAGGTGGGGAACGACACGCTCTCGTTCAATGCGGCGCTGCGCCACGTGCTGCGCCAGGCGCCGGACGTGATCCTGATCGGCGAGATCCGCGACATGGAGACGCTCGACACGGCGCTCAAGGCGGCCGACACCGGGCACCTGGTGTTTTCGACGCTCCACACGACGGACGCGACGCAGACGATCAACCGGGTGATCTCGTTCTTCCCCCCGCACCAGCACGACGAGGTGCGGCACCTGCTCTCGACGGCGCTGCAGGCGATCGTGTCGCTGCGTCTCGTGCCGCGCAAGGACGGCAAGGGCCGCGTGCCGGCGTCCGAAGTGCTGATCAACACGGCCGCGGTGCAGGAGAACATGCGCGACCTCACCAAGTCGCTCTCCATTCCCGACCTGATCGCGCAGGGCTCCGTGCAGTACGGGATGCAGAGCTTCGACCAGTCGCTGTTCCATTGGTACCAGCAGGGCATGGTGAGCTACGAAAGCGCGATCTTCTACGCCACGAACCCGAGCGAGTTCGCGCTGAAGGTATCGGGGGTCGATTCGGGGGAGAGCCAGTCGTTTGGCGGGACCACGGCCGCGGCGGGCCTGCGCGGCGACATCACGCCCTGATGTTCAAGAAGGTACTGATCGCCAACCGCGGGGAGATCGCCCTGCGGGTGATCCGTGCGTGCAAGGAGCTGGACATCCATACGGTGGCCGTCTACTCCGAGGCGGATCGCGACAGCCTGCACACGCGGTTCGCCGATGACGATGTGTGCATCGGGCGGGCCCCGGCCCGCGACAGCTACCTGAACATTCCGCGCATCATCGCCGCGGCCGAGATCACGGGGGCGGACGCGCTGCACCCCGGGTACGGTTTCCTCGCGGAGAACGCCGAATTCGCCGACATCGTGCGCACGTCGAACATCACCTTCGTCGGCCCGACGGGGGACCAAATCCGCCAGATGGGCGACAAGGCGGCGGCGCGCAAGCTGGCCCAGCGACTCAAGGTGCCGACTGTGCCCGGCTCGCCCGGCCCGGTGGAGGACGCGGACACGGGGCTCAAGCTGGCCGAGAAGCTCGGCTTTCCGGTGATCATCAAGGCGGCCGCGGGCGGGGGCGGGAAGGGGATGCGGGTGGCGCAGGACGGGGAGCAATTCCCGCAGGCGTTTTCGCTGGCCAAGCAAGAGGCGCTGGCGGCGTTCGGCTCGGACGAGGTGTATCTGGAGAAGTACCTCGCCCGGCCGCGGCACATCGAGATCCAGATCATGGGCGACACGCACGGCAGGATCATGCATCTGTGCGAGCGGGACTGCTCGGTGCAGCGGCGCCACCAGAAACTCGTCGAGGAAGCGCCGAGCCCGGCCGTGGATGCCACGCTGCGCCAGGACATCGGTGACTCGGCCGTACGGCTTGCCGAAGCGATCGGCTACGTGGGAGCGGGGACGATCGAGTTCCTGCTCGACGAGGACGGCTCCTTTTATTTCATGGAGATGAACACCCGTATCCAGGTCGAGCATCCCGTGACCGAGATGTGCACGAACTTCGATCTCGTCAAGGAGCAGATCCGCGTGGCCGCGGGCGAGCCGCTGTCGTTCGTGATGAACGGCAATCGGCTCCGGGGGCATGCCATCGAGTGCCGCGTGAACGCGGAAGATCCGGCGCGCAATTTTCAGCCGAGCCCTGGCACGATTACGGCGTACCACCCGCCCGGCGGACCTGGCGTGCGCGTCGACACCCACATCTACGCGGGCTACACGGTGCCGCCGTTCTACGATTCGCTGCTGGCGAAGGTGATCGTCCACGGGAACACCCGGGCGGAGGCGTTGGCCCGCATGCGCCAGGCGCTCGACTCGTTTATCATTGAAGGCGTGACCACGACCATTCCCTTCCTCAGTCGGGTCATGCGTCATCCCGACTTCGTCGCGGGCCGCGTGGACACCAAGTTCCTCGAGCGCGAGCCGCAGCTGCTCCAGCCACCCGCATGAGGATCGACGTCCACTTCACACCGCTCGGCCTCGGCGCGGGGGATCTCGCCGGCCGGGGCGTCGTCGTCGTCGACGCCCTGCGCGCGACGACCACGATCATCACGGCCCTGGCGAACGGCGCCAAAGCGGTCATCCCCGCCGCCACGTCGGAGGAGGCGGTCCGCCTCGCGTCGAACCTCGAGAAGGACGGGGTACTGCTCGCCGGCGAGCGCCGCAGCGTGAGGATGGAAGGCTTCGCGCTGGGCAACTCGCCGCGGGAGATGGTGCCCGCGGCGGTGGCGGGCAAGACGATCGTGCTCGCCACCACGAACGGCACGCCCGCCCTGGTCGCCGCGCAGGGCGGGGAGCCCGTGCTGGTGGGCGCTCCCGTGAACTTCAAGGCGCTGGTCGAGCGCGCCCGCGCGGTACTGCTCGCGCCCCGCGACCTGGTGATCATCTGCGCCGGCCGCGAGAAGCAGTTCGCCATCGAGGACGCCTACACGGCGGGCCGCGTGATCAAGGCCGTGAAGAAGGGTCTCCGCAAGCTCGCGTTGAACGACGCCGCCCGCGCCGCCCTCGCCCTTACCGACGAGCTGACGAGCTGGACGGAGGCGCTGGAGGGCTCCGAAGCGGCGCATCAGCTCGGTGAGGTCGATCTGGAAGAGGACGTCGCCTTCGCCGCCCGGCCCGACCGGTTCGGCGTGGTCCCGACCTACGCGGACCGCCGCATCACATGAATGCGAAGGCGCGCCAGGAGCTGGTCGGCATCGGCGCCCTCGTCGTCGGGCTGTTCCTCGGACTCACGCTGCTGCGCCTCCCCATCACCGGGAGCTGGGGCGGCCGCATCGGTTCACTGCTGTGGCGCACGCTCGGCGCCGGGTCGGCCGTGCTGCCGCTGCTCGGTGTCGGATGGGCGCTCGCCGCGTTCGAGCGCCTGGGGCGCCTCTCGTCGGCCCGGACGGCCGCGCTCGGCGTGGGACTCGTGCTGCTGCTGCCCTACGGCATCGGGACCGTCACGGGCGCCCGTTTCCCCGCCGACTACGCGCTGTGGAGCCCTACCCAGAGGCTCGTAGGCGTGGCGCCCGCGCTCGTCGCGCACGGCATCCATCACGCGGTGGGCACGGCGGGGGGCGCCCTCGTCGGCCTGTTCGCGCTGTCGGCTCTGGGGATCCTCACCGTAGGCTGGCACCCGCTCGTCGCGCTCAGAACCCGAGAAACGGCCGGTGTAAAGGCCCGGGGAAAGGCCGGGGAAGGGGGAAAGGCGAAGGAAGAGAAGCCGGAGGTCATGAAACCAGAGGCGTCTGTTCGGCTTGCCCCTTCCCCGCAAGGGCGGAAGCCGAAGCTCGCACCGCCGGCCCGACCGGCCGTTACCCCCGCCGGCGTTCTGATACCCCCGATTGAGTTGTTGAACCCCGCCCCGCCCGAAGACGGCGACGCGGGGCTGGTGCAGATCGAGCAGATGGGCCAGAAGCTCATCGAGACGCTGCAGACGTTCCGCGTGGAGGGATCGATCGCGGGACGCACCGTAGGGCCGGTGGTGACCCAATACGAGGTCGCGCCGGGCCCCGGCGTGAAGGTGGGGCGCATCGCGGCGCTGGCCGACGACCTGGCCCTCGCGATGCGGGCGCCGTCGCTCCGGATCGTGGCGCCCATTCCGGGCAAGGCCGCGGTCGGGATCGAAGTGCCCAATCCGATTCCTCGCATGGTGCACGTGCGCGACCTGATCGAGGGCGCCGATTACCAGCGGGCGGGCCGCGCCCTGCCGCTGGGCCTGGGGAAGAATCTCGAGGGCGACGCGGTGGTGGCGGACCTCGCCAAGATGCCGCATCTCCTGATCGCCGGCGTTACCGGCTCCGGGAAGTCGGTGTGCATCAACACGATCATTACCAGCCTGATTTACGCGCACCCGCCCGAACGGATGAAGCTGCTGATGATCGACCCGAAAATGGTCGAGCTCTCGATGTACGAGAAGCTGCCGCACCTGGGTCTGCCGGTGGTGACGAACCACCACAGAGCCGCGAGCGTGCTCAAATGGGCGGTGTGGGAGATGGAGCGGCGCTACCGCCTGTTGCACGCGAACCACGCGCGCAACATCGTCGACTTCAACAAGAAGGTCGACGAGAAGAGGCCGCTCAAGGGGCCGCGCGAGACCCTGGCGACGCAGGCCGGAATCCAGAAGGAGCTACCGCTCGACGGCGAGTACACGGGTGGGGTCGTGCCGTACATCGTGCTGATCGTGGACGAGCTCGCGGACCTGATGCTCACGGTGCAGGGTGAAATCGAGACGCCGCTCGCCACGCTGGCCCAAAAGGCCCGCGCGATCGGGATCCACCTCGTGCTCGCGACGCAACGCCCCTCCGTGAACGTGATCACCGGCCTCATCAAGGCGAACTTTCCCTGCCGCGTCGCCTTCCGCGTGTCGGCCAAGGTGGACAGCCGTACCATCCTCGACCAGAACGGGGCGGAAACGCTGCTCGGCAACGGCGACATGTTGTTCCTGCCGCCCGGCAAGAGCGAGCCGCTGCGGGTGCAGGGCGCCTTCATCTCGACGGAGGAGACCGAGCGCCTGATGGAATGGTACAAAGCGCACGCCGAGCGTGCGGTGACCCCCGCGGGCGCGAGCATCGACGAACAGGTCGCGGCGCTCGAGGAAGCGGAAAAGGCGGGGGACGAGGGACGAGGGACGGGGGACGAGGGGACGCCGGGCGAGCGGGACTCCCTCTTCCGGCAGGCGGCGGAAGTGTGCATCCAAAACCAGCTCGGCTCGACGTCGCTGCTGCAGCGGCGCATGAGCATCGGCTACGGGCGCGCCGCGCGCATCATCGATCAGCTCGAGCTGGCCGGCATTCTCGGGCCCGCCAACGGCTCCAAGCCGCGCGACGTGCTCGTCGGCCTCGACGACCTCGACGAAATCTGCGCGCCGTGATGTCCCCGTCTACCCGCCCACCTTGCGCCACAGGATGGCGTGGGTGTGGAACTGCGAGTCTAGCGCGAATCCGAGCACATCGCCCCGATGGTTGATCACCTGCGCCTGGCTGCCCCGTCCGTCCGCGACTCCGGGACCCAGATCCGTCATCTGACCGTCCTGCCACACGAACGCGTGACGCTCCCCAGAGGCGGTCAGACTCCATCCGACCACCTCTCCCGCGTCGCCCAACGCCGATATCTGCGTGTCACCTTCCCCGAGCGAGCCCAGCTCCTGAACGACGCCGTGGTCCCACAGGAACGCGACCGCAGGAAACACTGCCGTGCCGGCTACTTGGCCGCGATCGTTGATGGCGATCGGAAGGATCGTCCGGTCCGGATAGACGTCCAGCTCCCGTACGGCGGCGTCCTGCCACACGAGGGCGCGACTGAGCCCGGCGCTGTTCACCGCCACGCCGAGCACCTCGCCGCGGGCGTTGATCCCGAGCGCCCGCGCCGAGGCGCAATTCACGGTGGGGTCGCCCCGGCACGGTCGCTCGAACGGGACGCCGAGATCCTGTAAGCGCCCGTTCTCCCACAGGAACGGATGCAGGTGAACGCCTCCTTCGGGCCGATCGACCGTGCTGGCGCCCACGACCTGGCCACGCGCGTTCATCGCGTTCGGAAAGGTTCGGATCTGCGTTGGGCTGAATCCGCCCAAGTCCTGGGGCACGCCCGCGCGCCACACGACGCCGCGGGTCGCTGACGGCGAGTAGTCCACCTCGGCGACCAGGTCACCGGCGTCGGTCAAGCGGACGACTTGCGTGCCGCCATGTCCGGGCCCGTCGGGGGGATCGAGCTGCCGCAGCGACCCCGAGTCCCAGAGAAACAGGCGAACCACCTGGTTGCAGGCGAACTCTCCGCAGCTCTCGATCATGCTGCCGGCGATCTGGCCGCGTGCGTTGATCGCCTCCGCCTCGGCGGCGATCGTGCCGTCCAGGAAGCCGAGGTCCTGCAGGACGCCGTCTTGCCACACGAACGCGTGATCGGCGCCACTCGGGACCGACGCGCTTCCGGCGACCTGCCCGCGGTCGTTCAATCCGGCGCCGAGCGTGGAGATACCACCGAACGAGCCAAGGTCGACGACTTCGTAGCCCGAGGGCCCGGCCGCGACATCGGCGACGATGGATGACGGTGACGGAGTGATGGCGTCGCGGCAGCCGCAGCACACGACGACCGCGATGGCGAGGATCGGCAGGCGCGACATGCGGCACTCCTCGGAGGCGGATATCGTGCGCGGGCCGCAAGACGCGTGCGCCATCCTGCAACATCTGTGGTCGTGCTGTAGCCCAAATATTCCCCGTAGGCTTGCGCGGTCTTCCGCCCGTTCTTACTATGGCCACTGTGGTTTTGGGGCGACACGGTTTGCCCCAGCGCCATGACTGTAGCGACCGCGACACACGGTCGTTGACATCGACATCGCTGCTCAGAGCAAACCCGTCGAAAGACGGTGACGCAGAGTCACGGGACTACGGCGACGACGTCGCTAGGTCCGCCGGGCCGCCAGCGAAACGACCCCAGGGTCCTCGCTGGCGGCCTCTTCGTTTTGGTGCCCGCCCCGAGCCCCCGACGTGATGTGAAAGGACGCCATAGTCGATGCCGTTCGGGTTCAAGCTGTCGCATCGTCTTTCGCTGACCAAAGCGGCGGTCGGTACCGCCGCCGTGCGCGTTCGCCGCACGGCGGATTGTCCGTTCCGCCGCGCAATCCATACCCCCCAAGAACCATGACCTTCATGCACAAGCTATCGTGCCGACTGGCACGTCTAAAAGACCGTGTCGCGTGCGTGCCCGCCGCGGCGCTCGCCGCCGTGGCGGTGCTCGGCTGCGAGCGCCCCGTGGCGATCACGGACACCGGCTCGCAACTCGCCCAGTTCCTCATCGCACCTCAAGTCGTCACGCTGCAGCAAAACCAGACGCAGGACTTCACGACCGTCGGTCTCACGGCCACGGGCGATACGGCGCTGATCGCCGTCTCGTGGAGCGTGACCGGCGGCGCCATCGACACGAGCAGCAGTGGCGGGAAGCACTACGGCCATTACCGGGCGACGCAATGCGGGGACTATACGGTGTCCGCGACGAGCACCCCCGGGGCGATGCAGGCCACGGCGAGCGTCAGCGTGCTGTGTCCGGGCGCGGTTCCGGTCGACACGGTCGTCGTGAGCCCTGCGACGGCGCGCGTGTTCGTGGGGGGGACGGCGCAGCTCGGCGCGACGGCCCAGGATTCGGCGGGCAATCCGCTCAGCGGCCGAACCGTCACGTGGACGAGCAGCGACGGCGGTGTGGCGCGCGTGAACGGCAGCGGCCTCGTCACGGGCGTGGCCGCCGGCACGGCGACGATCACCGCGACGAGCGGCGGAAAGAGCGGCAGCGCGGCGGTGACGGTCGTAGCCGTTCCAGTGGCGACGGTGAGCGTGAGCCCCGCCACGGCGAGCGTGGCGGCGGGTAATTCGGTGCCGCTCAGCGCGACGCCGAAGGACTCGGCGGGTCACCCGCTGAGCGGGCGGGTGGTGAGCTGGGCGACCAGCGACGCTGGCGTGGCCACGGTGAGCACGAGTGGCGTGGTGACCGGGGTCGCTCCGGGCTCGGCGACGATCACCGCGACGAGCGAAGGGAAGAGCGGCACGGCCGCCGTGACGGTGACGGCGGCGCCCCCGCCGGGCACCTGCGTCGGCGCGTGCCACTACGTCGACGCCGCGACGGGCAACGACGGCAATGCGGGGACCAGCACCGCTCCCTGGCGCACGATCCAGCACGCCGCCGACGTGACAAACCCGGGGGACACCGTGCTCGTGAACGACGGGGTGTATACCGGGGGCGGGAACGTCGTGACGATCAGCCGCAGCGGCACGGCCACGGCCTGGCTCGTGTTCCGCGCGGTGCACCTGTGGGGCGCCGTGATCGACGGTCAGAACAACAGCTCCACGGTCGGGATCGAGATCAACGGGAACTACGTCCGCGTCGAAGGCTTCGAGGTCCGCAACACCAGCCGCTACGGCATCGACGCCTACGGGGGCTCGGAAAGCTCCGCCGGGAACCACGATGTCGACGTGGTGCAGAACCACATCCACGACATCGGCCACATCTGCACCGGAGACGTGGGGGGCATCGTGGGCGTCGACGCCTACGCCGACAACCTCGTCATCGAGCGGAACGTCATTCATGACGTGGGACGGCTCGGCCCGGGCGAGCAGGGCTGCGTGGAGCCGAACGGCAACTGGCAGAACCACGATCACGGGGTCTATCACGGCATCGGCAACAACGTCGTGATCCGCAACAACGTGTTCTACAACTTCATCCGCGGCTGGGCGATCCAGCGCTACAACGGCAACGGCGCGGTGACGACCGGGCTCACGATCGTGAACAACACGTTCGCGTTCCCGAATCCGTGGCGCGATGGTCACATCATCATCGCGACGGGCGTGAACGACCTGCTGATCGCGAACAACGTCTTCTACCAGCCGACGACGGCCGGAGTCTGGCTCGACACCGGGGGTCTGGGCAACGCGACGGTGTCCAACAACATCACCTTCGGCGCGGTGGCGAGTGTGGGCTCGGGCGCGACCGGCGCCGGCAACCTCGACAATACGGATCCGAAGTTCGTGAACGTCGCCGGGCTCGATTTCCGCGTGCAGGCGGGGAGCCCCGCGATCGGGGCGGGCCTGCCGCTGACGATGGTGACCAACGACATCAGCGGCGCGGCGCGTCCGGCGACCGGCGGTTATACGATCGGAGCATACGAGTTCAAGTGATGTGAATGCGGGGCCGCCCGTCCTCGCTCGGACCGGCGGCCCTTTTTGTTGCCTGTAAACAACCTGTATCAGGAGTGCAACACTATGCCCTTTCTCTTCAAGCTGTCCCATCGCGTGGCGCGCATGCGAACCCGCGCCCTCCTCCTCGCCGCGGCGGCCACGCTGGGCGCCTGCGAGGCCAGCGATCCTTCCGTCAGTGCCCCTACCCACCCGAGCTTTTTGACCACTACAGGCGCCCCCGCCGGGGTCACGGACCTCGCCGCGGCCGCCATGACCGACAGCTCCGCCACCCTGACCTTCACGGAGGTGGACGATGGCACGGGCGCGCCGGCGAGTTACGACGTACGCGGCGTCCCCGGCGCGTCGATCACGTGGGGCGCATCGGCGCCGAGCGTCACCCGAGGGACCTGCGCGACGCCGGTGGCGGGTACGACAATCGGCGCGAAGCGCACCTGCACGGTGCTGGGGCTCGCGCCGAGCGCGACCTATAGCTTCGAGCTGGTGGCGTACCGCGGGACGCTGCGCGTGAATGCCGTATTTGGGCCGCTTTCGAGCATTGCGAGCGGCAAGACCGCGCCGAGGGGGAGCGTTCCCGCACCTGTGGCCTCGGTGGTCCTGAGCCCGGCGACGGTGAGCATGGTGGCGGGGAGCACCGCGCAGCTGACCGCGACGCCGAAGGACTCGGCCGGCACCGCGCTCAGCGGCCGGCCCGTGAGCTGGGCGTCGGGCAACGGGGGCGTCGCCACAGTGAGCGGGGCGGGGGTGGTGACGGGCGTCGCGGCGGGCGCGGCGACGATCACGGCGACGAGTGAAGGCAAGAGCGGGACGGCGACGGTGACCGTCACGGCCTCGCCTACGACGGTGACGAATCCCGGCACGGTGACCGATTTGCGCGTGGCGGGCGTGTCGGATACGGGTGTGACGCTGGCGTTCACGGAAGTAACGAACGGCAGCGGCGGCGCGGCCAGCTACGATGTCCGAAGCGTCCCGGGGAATACGTTGACCTGGGGCACGGGGGCGCCGAGCGTCAGCCGGGGGACGTGCGCCACGCCGGTGGCGGCGACCACCATCGGCGCGAAGCGGACCTGCACGGTGCTGGGCCTGGCGCCGAGTACCGCGTACGGTTTCCAGCTCGTGGCCTATCGAGGGACGCTGAAAGTGAACGCCGTGTTCGGCGGGCTCTCGAACGTTGCCACCGGCACGACCGCCGGCCGCGCCGGGCCGCCGCCTCCTCCGCCATCGGGGAGCTGCAGTAGCGCCTGCCGCTACGTCGACGGGGTCGCCGGCAACGATGCGAACCCGGGGACCAGCTCGGCTCCCTGGCGCACGATCCAGCATGCGGCCGACGTGGCCAACTCCGGGGACACCGTGATCGTGAACGACGGCGTCTATACGGGGGGCACCAACGTCGTGACGATCGGCGGCAGCGGCACGGCGAGTGCGTGGCTGGTGTTCCGGGCCGCGCACCGCTGGCAGGCGATCATCGACGGACGGAGCAGCAGCTCGGCCGTCGGTATCGAGATCAACGGCAGCTACGTGCGCGTCGAGGGTTTCGAGGTGCGTAACACCAGCCGGTACGGCATCGACGCCTACAACGGGCACGACGTGGATGTCGTGGCGAATCACGTCCACGACGTGGGGCACGTCTGCACCGATGACGTGGGGGGGCGGGTCGGCATCGACGCCTACGCCAGGAACGTCACCATCGAGCGGAACGTCGTGCACGACGTCGGCCGGTTCGGCCCGGGTGAGCAGGGGTGCTCCCCGAGCACGGGCAACTGGCAAAACCACGACCACGGCATCTATGAGGGCAGCGAGCACGCCGGGCAGAGCGACAACCTCGTGGTCCGCAACAACATCTTTTACCACTTCACGCATGGCTGGGCGATCCAGCGCTACGACGGCAGCGGCACCAGCGTGAACGGGCTGACCATCGTGAACAACACGTTCGTCGGCGCCAACCCATGGCGCGACGGCCAGATCATCATCGCGACCGGCGCGAGCAACGTGGTCATCTCCAACAACATCTTCTACCAGCCGACCACGGCCGGGATCTGGTTCGATACCGGTGGCCTGACCAACGTCACCGTGTCCAACAACCTGTCGTTCGGCGCGGCGGTCTCCACGGGTCTTTCCGGTGTCGCCTCGGCGAGCAACCTCGTGAACGTCGACCCCCGGTTCGTGAGCGCGTCCGGGCTCGATTTCCACGTGCAATCCGCCAGCCCGGCGATCGGGGCCGGGATGACGCTGTCGAGCGTGCCGAACGACTTCGACGGCTACTCGCGCTCGGGCGGGGCCTATACGATCGGAGCCTACCAGTTCCACTGATCTGACCTGTAGCCGCGGCACGGCCTAGCCCAGGGGGAGCTCGCGAGAGGGGAGCTTCTCCTGGGCTCGGACGTTTACGGCCCTGGCGGGCTGTGGAGAGCGCGCCACAGGTCCGCTCCGGTCCTGTGGACGCCGCGGTCGGCATAGTTCTTGACCCCTCCCCGCCTGATGATGGTGCATCGGCTCGAACCCTGGGACACTCTCGACCGCGGGCTCCCCGCGGCGGTGGCGGCGCGATGTGCGGGATCGTAGGGGTCGTCGGCCTGGGCCGACCGGTCGACGTGGCCGCCCTGCAGCGCATGAACGACCGCCAGGTGCATCGGGGGCCCGATGGCGAGGGGTTCCTGCTCGCCTGGCCGAACGGCGGGGGAGGCCGGTTCCGGCACGCGTTCCTGCCGCACACCAACCGGTGGGATGCCGCCGCTCCCGTCAGCGTGGGGCTGGGGCACCGGCGCCTGGCGATCCTCGACCTGTCGGACCGCGGGCTGCAACCCCTGACGGTGGGCGACTCCGACGTCTGGATCGCGTTCAACGGCGAGATCTACAATCACCAGGAGTTGCGCGCCGAGCTCGAGACGCTGGGGTACTGCTTCACCACGCGCACCGATACCGAGGTGCTGCTCCAGGCCTACCGGCGGTGGGGCGAGGACTGTCTCGGCCGCCTCGACGGCATGTTCGCGTTCGCCGTGTGGGACGGGCCGCGGGGTCGGCTGTTCTGTGCCCGCGATCGGCTCGGCATCAAGCCGTTCTATTACGCGACGCCCGCGGGGGCGTTCATCTTTGCCTCCGAGATCAAAGCCCTGCTCGCGTACCCCGGTCTCGAGGCGAAGCCCGACGACGAGGCGGTCGTGGGCTTCCTGGTCCACGCCAATTGCGATTACGGCGAGCGGACGCTGCTCACCGCGGTGAAGGCGCTGGCACCGGCCCACACGTTGACGCTGGACGCGGCGACGGGGCGGTTCGCGCCGCGCGCCTACTGGCGGCTCGAGCCGGCAGTCCAGAACGGGAAACAGGACGCGGCGCGGATCGACGGGCTGCGCGAGCTGCTGCTGGCGACGACGCGCCGGCACTTGATCAGCGACGTGCCGGTGGGGAGCTGCCTCTCGGGAGGGCTCGATTCGTCGACGGTCGTCTCGCTGATCGGGAAGATCTGGCGCGAGCAACCGGACGCGGCCCAGGCCCTGGGGGACTGCTTCAACACGTTCACGGCGTGTTACGAGCAGCGGGAAGTCGACGAGCGAGAGTACGCGCTGGCGGTGGCGCACTCGGTCGGCGCGAACCCGCACCTCGTGTTCCCCGCGCCGGACGACTTCCTGCAGACGTTCGCGCGGATGGCGTGGCATCAGGACATGCCGTTCGGGGAGATGACCTACTACGCGCAGTGGCGGGTCATGCGGGCCGCGAAAGACGCGGGCGTGAAGGTGCTGTTGGACGGCCAGGGGGGCGACGAGGTGTTCGGCGGCTACGCGAAGTTCCGCTACGCCTATCTCGCGTCCCTGCTGCGATCGGGTCGGTGGATCGGACTGGCGAAGGAGTTCGGCGCGACCGTGCTGCAGGGCGACCGCTACGTCTTGAACATCCGGAACGGGTACCGCTACCTGCCGCGGCAGCTGCGCCGGGTACTCGGCGTCGACTCCCTGCTCCGCAAGGCGCTGCGCGGCGATTGGGACCGCGCGGTGATGGGCGAGAGCACTCCGGCGACCCGCTGGTGGCGCTATGCGTCCCGCAACGGAGACGGCGCATCGCCCGCCACGGTCATGCAGCGGATGCAGGTCGACGACATCATGGTCGATACCCTGCCGATGCTGCTGCGGATGGAAGACCGCTCCTCCATGGCGTTCTCGCTGGAGGCGCGCGTGCCGCTGCTCGACCATCATGTGGTGGAGTACGGCCTCTCGCTCCCCGACCGTCTCAAGATCCAGAACGGCTGGAGCAAGTTCGCCATGCGCCAGGCGCTGCAGGGGATCATCCCCGACGTCGTGCGGCAGCGCAAATCGAAGCTCGGGTTCGCCGTCCCGAGCCGTCAGTGGCTGACGCGGGAGCTGCGGCCCCAGGTCAGCGCGCTGATCGAGGACTCGCTCAAATCCGCCAAGTATGTGGATCCGGAGGTGCTGCGGCGCTGGTACCGGGCGTCCCCCAACGGGGCCCAGAGGGCGGAGGCCTATCTCGGGCTGTTCCGCCTGTTGTCGCTGGAGATGTGGATGCGGGCGTTCAGCATCAGCTAGTCGGAGGACGAGCGGGCCCCTCGAGCCCCATCCCCCAGGGCCAGTCGCCGTCGCCCCGGTTCATATGCACGGCACGGCCGGCGGGATCGGCGGTCGCGATGAGCTGGGCGAGCGCGGGTGCCGCCGCGAAGAGGCACGATGACGGGCCGGGCAGGAAGCCCGCTTCGACGAGGCCGCGGCGCCACGCATAGTGGCTCTGGTTCGAGATGATGAGGTCCACCCCGCGCTCCGCGAGCGCGTCCGCGCTGGCGCGAATCACGGCCCCGGCATGCTCGGGGGCCGCGAACCCGTCCACGATGGTCCCCAGCCGCATGTCGCCGAAGTGCTCGCTCGAGGTGAGCTGGGTGTCCTGCACCACGGCCCAGCCGATCGCGCTGTCGCCGTGCGACACGCGCAACCGCAGGAACGCCGTGCCCCCGGGCGGATAGGTGGCGTTGAGGGCTGCGGCGTCCCGGCCGCCCACGAAGGAGTAGTGCGGCAGGTTCGCCGCCCAGATCGCGTCGGCCCAGTCGCCGAACCGCTCCACCAACTCGACGCGCACGGTCCGGTCGCTACGCGGGCGCCCGCGCAGCGCGCCGCCGGCCAGCTTGAGCCCGAGCCACCCCGCTCCGGTCACGGCGGCCACGTCGAGCAGGAGGGCGACGCCGGCACGGCGTCGCAGCACGCGCAGCTCGCGGAGAAACCGGGTCGGACGGAGCGCCTTGAAGTAGAACGGGAGGGTCGTGAGACGCCACCCGAGCGCCTGGTCGAGCCTGGCGATCGCCTGGTCCCGGGCGACGATGCCGAACAGCAGGGGCTCTTGCTCGAGCGCCGCCTGCAGCAGGCGCGGCGCCACGACGGCGTAGGTCGAGTCGACCACGCCTTCCGAGAGCGGCCAGTAGAAGCTGCCGACGCGCCGGTACCCGCCGCCGAGGGCGGCCTCCTGTCGCTTCAGCACGAAGGCGCCGCGCACCGTATCGTCCTGGAGCAGGAGGAAGTATTCCTGCCACACGGGGACGCCGGCGACCTGAGGAAGCCAATCGGGGACGGCGGTCTCCGGGAAGCGCCACGGCGCCCCGGCTCGCGCCAGCCGCTGGTTGAACGCCCGCACGGCGGCTGTGTGCTCCGGGGCGAACCGCACCGCGCGACCACGTCCCGCGCGCGCGGGGCCGGACGTGGTCAGGGGCGCTCCGCCACCGCGTCCCATTCGCGCGTGGTACGGGCGACGTAGGCCCGGTAGAGCGACGGCAGGGCGGCGCGCGCCGCGCCTTTGGCCCGGCGCACGAGCAGGGCGCTGCGCCAGCTGCGAAACGCCGCCAGGGCGGCGATGCGGGTGGACGGCGTCGCGGCCTTGACGATGTAGCGGCCGAGGATCCAGCAGCCGTGGATCCGGCGTGGCACGAGCCAGGGCTCGGACGTGAACAACGCGCGCAGGCCGGCGGCCGCGGCGGACTCGAGCACCTGCGGCGAGATATCGCCTCCCGGGACCGCGGCAGTGGCGCAGCGCTCGCCGAGCACCTGGGACAGCGCGTCGGTGCTCGTGTGCCATTCCTCGAGCATGCGGCGGGGCGACAACGCGTTGAAGATGTCGGGGTGCGTGTGCGAATGGCTGCCGATCAGGTGACCGCAGCTCCGCAGGTAGCGGAGGTCGGTGGAGGCCAGGAAGGTGCGGGCCCCGAGCAGGTTGCTCACGATGAAGAAGTGGCCTCTCCAACTCCGCGCGCACAACGCGTCGCCGATGTGCAGCGCGCTCTTGCCGCCGTCGTCGAACGTGAGCAGCAAGTGCCGACCGGGCGCGGAGAGATCGATATCGGTGACGAGCCGTGGTGCCGTCGGGACCCCCGCGAGCGCGTCGAGATCGCGGGCGAATCCCGCCACCGTGTGTTTGAACGGCAGCGCGCCGGCCCGCTGAAAGCCCGAGACGAAGGGGTCGTCGGTGACGTCGTGATAGCCCAGGCTCGCGATCTGGAGGCGGATCGTCATGGCGCGCCTCGCGCGGCGACGACGCGCGGCGGGCGACGCTCCGCGATCACGGGCTGCTGGCCGTCGCGAGCTCCCAGGACCGAGCGGTAGACGCCGATCACCTGCTGCGCCAGGCGACGCTCGTCCAGGTCCTGCACCGCGGCGCGCCCGGCCGCCCGCGCCCCGCGTCGCAACACCCGCTCCAGCGCGGCCGCAATGGACTCAGGTGCCTCATCGGGGCAGAGCTCGCAGCCGGCCACGCCGCCGATCCGCTGCGCGACGTCGCCGACCGGCACCGATACCACCGGAAGATCGCACGCCAGCGCTTCCTTGACGGCGTTGGGTGAGCCTTCCTGCATCGACGTGAACACGAGGGCGTCGCACGCGTTCATGAGGAACGGGATGTCTTTGTGCCACACCCCCCAGGCCACCATCAGCTCGGCCGGGACCGAGCGGTTCAGGAGGTCCACCGCCTGGCGCGCCAGGGGATATCGCTTCCGCTCGAGCGCCGGGTTCCCGACGAACAGCACGAGGCGCCGGTCGAGCGGCAGGCCGAGATGGGCCCGTGCCCGCTCGCGGGGAATCGGGCGGAACTGCTCGAAGTCGATGCCGGAGGGGATCACATGGGTCGGCACCGACGGCGGCAGGTACTGCTTCATGTGCTCGGAGACCACGATACAGGCGTCCGCCGCACGCGCCACGGCGCGGGACAGTGTCCGGAGCACTTTGCCCGCCGGGGTGATCCGGAGGCCGCGACCCACGATGCCCTGCAGATCGTCGCCCCGGAAGGTCACGACGAGCGGCAGGCGCTTGGGCAGCGCCACAAGACCGCTCTGCCCGAATTGCGCGTGCACCAGATCGTAATGGTTGCGGGCCATGCGGCGGCGCGCGCGGAACCAGGCGCGCAGGTAATTGGAGGGTCGCATCGCCGATGTAAAATGGAACACGTCGACCGCCACACCCGCGGCCTGCAGGAATTCCGCCTGGCGCTTGATGAACGTGCTCGTGCGTCCCGGGCGATCCGGGGTCGGCCACTCGCATGTGATCATCAGCACCCGGATCGGGCGCCCGGTACCGGTCATCGACTCTTGAATGCCTGGATGAGCACGTCTCGCACTCCTTCCACCCATTCGGCTATGGCCGGCCACTTGTCGCCCCGATCCCACACTTCCAGGCGGGTGCCGGCCGGCTGGCGGCCGAATAGCTCCTGCAGGCCCCGGGCCACCGAGGGGTAGGCACCCGGGTACCCGCGAGGCGGCCCGGCCACAATGTAGAGGAAGCGCTTCACGTCTCCCCAGAGCCAGCGCACCGTGACGCCGTCGCGATATGCCCGGGGGGGGTCGACCACCTTGCCCGCGAGGAGGTCGACCCAGAGGCGGGGAAAGTCGCACCCGGCGGCGATCGAGAGCTGCAGCGACCCCCAGAAACGCCCGTTCACCTCCATGAGCCAGGGTGCGTCTACGCCATCGTCGCGAAATTCAACCATGGCCGGCCCGTGCCACTGCATGGCCTCGAGCAGCCGCTCGGCGCGCAAGCGCAGCCGCGGGTCCACTGCCACCGACCGCCGCAGGCTCGAACCGGAGCCCGACGGTCGAATGTCCCGGAGCCGCTCGTGGGCGAACCAGGCGACGGGGCGGCCCTGATCGCACACCGTGAACACCCCCTTGCCCTGCCCGGGCACGAACCGTTGGATCAGGGGCCAATGGCTGCCTTGGCGGCGCGTCAGCACCGCGTGGTCGAGCTCGGCCGCGCTCGCCACATAGCAGAGGCCGGGGTCGGGAACGAGCCCCAGGCCGTTCCACGCCGCTGTGAAGCGGGGTTTCACGATGCAGGGGTACCCAATGGCGTTGGCCGCCGCGCGACACTCGTCGAGCGACGCCGGATAGCGAGTGAGCGGGATCTCCACGCCGCACGCCTCGGCCAACCGCAGGGTCTGTGCTTTGTCGAACGCGCGGAGCGCGAGCGGCTCGGGCGCACACCCGATGATCATGCCGAGCGCTTCCCATTGTGCCCGCTCGGCGTTGCAGAGCTGGCAGGCCAGCTCGGTAAGGGGCAGGACGATGCGCACGCCGTGCGCGTGGGCCCAGGCCCGGGCGGTGGCGAATCCTTGAAGTGTCTCTTCCGCGTGCCAGCAGGTGCCCGCGCAGTAGCGCGACCAGGCCGCCAAGGGCCAGCGGCGGTGGCTGGCCACGAAGACGGTGTACCCCGCCCGCCCGAGCGAGCGCACGCACGCGAGAGCGGCGTTGGAATAGCCGTCCAAGACCAGGACGCGATCCGGGACCAGCCGTTGGGGGTGCGTGTGCGCGCCGACCGTGCCGGGCCGGGGGCGGCGGATGTCCCGCACCTGCTGCTCCTTGAGTGATTCTTGTGTGCTGCTCAGTCGTGCCAAGCGGGTCTCCATAACGATGCGGCTGCAATGCGCCCTGTAACGGTCGTGTACCGTTCACGGCTCATCATGCAGCTATCGTGCAGCCCTGCGGCGACATTGCGCACCTCCCGCACCGGCGTACTAATCCGTTGCACCACCAATCATTACAACGCCCGGCGCCGACGATGACGCGCGACCGACAGCCGGCGTTGTCGCCGGCAGGCCACACGTGCTACAGGCGCGGAGTCGCTCGCTCGCAGCATGATTTGCAGGGGTTTAGGCGCGCGGCCGCTCAGTCCAGGCCCGTATCAGCCCGGCACGTCACCTGTCGCGACTGAAGCGGCACCCAACTTGCGCGCCTGGTGGGACAGCGACGGCGATTTTGTGTTACACAACAGGCTCGGCAGCCTGTCGCGTCTCCGCAACACCGTGACGATTCGGTGTGGATTCTGTGCAGGAGTCGTGTGTTGAATTGTGGACGAGCGTGTTGAGCCACGGATGACGCTGCGACTGGCAGCAGTGGGGCTCGTGCTGCTCACGGGCGTACCGGGTGGTGGGGGGAGGAGTCACTACGTCTCGCCATCCGGTGCGAGTGCCGGTGACGGCACGATGACCCGGCCCTGGGACCTGGCGACGGCGCTCGCTGGCGGGGGTGGCCGGGTCGCGCCGGGCGACACGATCTGGTTGCGTGGCGGCACGTACCGCGGGGCGCTCGTGAGCAGCGTGCGCGGCGCGCCGGGGGCCCCTGTGGTGGTGCGGCAGTACCGCGGCGAGCGGGCCGTAATCGATGCGGCGGGCGCGACGTCGCGAACCGGGCGCGGCGACCTGTTCGTGGTCACCGGCGAGTACTCGGTATTCTGGGGCTTCGAGGTGATGGATTCCGATCCGGACCGCACGACGGACACGCGGCCGAACATGATCGTGAACGACGCGTCGCACACACGCTACGTCAATCTGATCGTGCACGACGGCGGGATCGGCTTCTACACGTACGCCCCGCCCTCGGACGTGGAGGTAAGCGGCTGCCTGTTCTACAACAACGGGTGGGAGGTGCCGCGCCAAGCCAACGGTCACGCGATCTACGCCAAGAGCAACACGGGTCCGCTGGTGTTGCGCGACAACATCGCATTTGATCAGTTCGGCTACGGCTTGCACGTGTACACGGAAGCGCGCAGCGGATTGCTGAACAACATCCGTCTCGAAGGAAACGTAGTCTTCAACAACGGTACTCTCTCGGCGAAGTCGGGGGCTGCGAACATCCTCGTGGGAGGACGCGCGCGTGCCGACGCGATCGTGGCGCAGGACAACCTGGCCTACTTCAGTCCCGGCGTGCCCCAGACGAATGCGGTGTTCGGGTGGCGGAACGCGCAGAACGTTCGCAATGGGACCCTCACCCTGTCGCACAACTACCTCGTCGGCGGAAACGTGGTGCTCGACCTCCACGCCTGGGAGCGCTGGGAGGTGAGGCAGAACACGCTGTATGGTCCCGGGGCCCGGCCGATTGTGGCACTCGATGAAACGGTGCAGCCGTTGGATGGAACGAATCACGTGCTGGCGGCGCCTCCGTCCCAGCCGGCGGTCTTCGTCCGCACCAACCCGTACGAGGCCGGCCGGGCGAACGTGGTCGTCTACAACTGGTCGCAGCAGGACACGGTCGCGGTCGCGCTCTCGGGAGTGTTGCAGCGCGGCGACCGGTATGCGGTGTACAACGTGCAGGACTTCTTCGGGGCACCGGTCGCGGGCGGCGTGTACGCCGGCGGAGCGGTGCGCATCCCGATGAAAGGCGTGGCGCCGCCGCCGCCGATCGGCGGGGCCCCCCAGCTGCCGCCCCCCACCGGGCCGGCGTTCGGCGTGTTCGTTGTGACGAGGCTCCCGCGGTGAGACGCCGTGGGCCGTGCGGTGAACCAAACAACACCGTCTCACACGGGGTTGAGAGTGGAGCTATGAGAGACTTGCGGCTATCGACGCCGGCGTGGCTCGTGGTGCTCGCGAGCGTGGCCGGCTGTGAGCATGGGGGCGTGGTCCAGCCACCGCCTCCGCGATCCCCGGCGCACTACGTGTCGCCGACAGGGTCGGCAGCGGGCGACGGGAGCAGCGCACGGCCGTGGGATCTTGCGACTGCGCTGGCCGGCGCCGCGGGGAAGGTGCAGCCGGGTGACACCATCTGGTTGCGCGGAGGCATCTATTCGCCGGGGGCGCCGCTGGTGAGCACCGTCGCCGGCGCCGCGGGGAAGCCGGTCGTGGTGCGGCGGTACGCGGCGGAGCGCGCCGTGCTCGACGCGACGGCCTTCTCGAGCGATTCGGTCCGCCGCGATTTCTTCATCGTGCGCGGTGATTACACCACCTGGTGGGGCCTCGAGTTCACCGACTCCGATCTCAACCGCGGTACGGCGAGCCGGCCCAACCTGCTGGTGAACAACGCCTCGCACACCCGCTACGTCAATCTCACGCTGCACGACGGTGGTATCGGGTTCTTCAGCTACCCCAATCGCGCCGACGTCGAGGTGAGCGGGTGCATCGTGTACAACAACGGCTGGTCGGTCGGGACCGTCGGGAACGGACACGGCCTGTACGTGAAGAGCGATGCGGGCCCCATGGTGCTGCGCGACAATGTGCTGTTCGACCAGTTCGGTTTCGGCATTCACGCCTACACCGACGCGACGGACGGGCTGCTGAACAACATCACGGTCGATGGGAACGCCAGCTTCAACAATGGGCTGCTCTCCGGCAGCGCGAGCGGCTCGAACGTCCTGGTCGGCGGACTCGCGCCGGCGGACGGCATCGTCGTCGACAGCAACATGACGTACTTCAGTCCCGGGGTCGCATTCCCGAACGTGTGGCTGGGCTGGTCCAAGTCACAGGTACTGAACGGCTCGCTCCAGGTCCGGAGCAACTACATCGTGGGGGGCGCCGCCGTGTTCGACGTGCACGCCTGGCAATCGGTCACCGCCCGCGGTAACACTCTCGCCCCCGGTGGCGGAGGGGAAGTGGTGCGGCTCAACGACTCGAGCACGACGGATGCGGCCGGGTACAGCTGGGGAGGAAACGCCTACTACACCGATCCCGCCGACACCGCCTGGAGCTACCACGACACCACCTACACGTTCGCGGCGTGGCGGGCGAAGACCGGTTTGGGCGCCACGGATCAGGCGATGCCCACGGCTCCAGCGGCGCCCGCGGTCTTCGTGCGCCCGAACGCGTACGAGGCGGGCCGGGCCAACATCGTCGTTTACAACTGGGGGCATCTCCCGAGCGTGCCCGCGGACGTCACGGGCATCCTGCAGCCGGGACAGGCCTACGCCGTGTGGAGCGTGCAGGCGCTGTTCGGCCCGCCCCTGGTGAGCGGCGTCTACTCGGGCGGCGCCATCGACCTGCCGATGACGCAGCGACCGCCGCCGGTCCCGGTCGGCATGGCGACATCGCCGGCGCCCACGACCGTCCCGGACTTCGACGTCTTCCTGCTTACGCGCGCCTCGTAACGGAAGCTTAGCGCGACATCGGGAGGGCCGAGAGCTCGGGCATCTGTTTCCGCGGGCGGAGCAGATGGTCTCGCAGCCCCAGCAGGAATCCCACGCCGTAGGCCACGTGCAGCACGGGGAACACGAGCGCCAGCGCCGCGGCGACGCGCGGGCCGTGGCGCGGCACCGCGGCCGCGCCGGCGGCGAGCAGCGCCGCCGCGTACGCCGCCGCCAGCCCCGCGCCCGCGAGGGCGGCAGGTCGCCACCACACGGCGGCCAGGCCGCTCGCCGCCAGGGCCGTGAGGAACAGGCTCGGGACCAGCTGCCGCAGGGTCATCACACGGCCCACCTTGCGCGCGACCAGCGGCTTGAAATAGCCGTATTGGAAATACATGCGCCACAGCTGCCGCAGCGACTTGCGGGCCACGTAATAGGCCCTCGCCGTCGGCATCAGCAGCACGCGTCCGCCGCGGCGGATGAGGCGGTAGTTGAACTCGTCGTCCTGGTTGCGCACCAGCTCCTCGTCGAACAACCCGGCGCGCTCGAACGCCTCCCGCCGGAAACAGCCGAAGGCCACCGTGTCGACCCAGCGGGGCTGGGACGCCCCCACGCGGAAATACGAGTTGCCGACCCCGAACCGGTGCGAGAGGCCGAGCGCGATGGCGCGCGCCACCGCCGTATCGGCGCCGGGGAGCGTTTCCAGCACGCCGCCCACGTTGTCCGCCCCGCGCTCGAGCAGCGCATGCACGAGAATCGGGAGGTAGCTGGGCAGGTAGATGACGTGCGCGTCCATGCGCAGGATCACCTCACCGCGCGCCGCCTGGATGCCGAGGTTCAGCGCACACGGTGCGATGAGGCGCGGGTTGTCGAGCAGCCGGATCATGGGGTGACGCGCGGCATACGACGCCACGATGTCGCGCGTGCGGTCGCTGCTCATCCCGTCCACGACGAGCAGCTCCATCCGGTCGTGCGGATAGTCGCTCGCCAGGATGGACTCGAGACACCGACCGAGGTGCTGCTCCTCGTTGCGGCACGGCACGATCACGGAGACGAACGGCGGCGGCGGGCGAGTCATGAGGTCCTCGCTTCGGCGGCCTGCGGCCAGGCGTGGAAGGTGGCAGTGTGTCGGCTCAGACGCGCGCCGAGCGCCGCGAGCGGCCACAGCCCGAGGCGCCGGGCGGCCGCCCAGTCGCGGGAGACGAGCGCCCCGGCCAGCTGGCGGGCGTGGACCCGACCGGTGACCCAGAGTGCGGAGCAGTGGAACCCCGCGCGATCGAAGCGGGCGCGGCGGGAGAGACGCGGCCCCAACGCCCGGCGCGTGCGGGCCGTCAACAGCTCGCCGCCCAGGAGGCGGGCGTGGATGTCGTCGACGAGATGGAGGTAACATGAGAGTCCGGCCCGCGCGCCGAGCGCGCGTGCCGTCGCGATGATGTACTCCCAGTCGAGACCGCCCCGGCGGATCGTGGCGATCGTGTGCACCACGTCGGTGAGATGGAACGCGCGCCGGGCGACCACCTTCTCCACACCCTGCAGCACGAGCTGGTCCTCCGGGGCCGGACCGGCGCAGACCAGCCCGGCGAGCGCCACGGTGCGACGGTTGCGGAACAGCCGGGCGACGTACCCGGCGTGCTGGCCCGCGTGGCCCACGCGGCCGTGACGGATATCCAGCACCAGGTCCGCGCCCACGACGCCGTACACTGTGCTCCCCGCCAAGCGGTTGGCGAGGGTCGGCGCGTGAGCGGCGACCGCGAGGCCCTCGAGCAGCGGTCGGTCGACCGTGTCGCCAGCGGCCAGCACCAGGAGGTCGAGGTCGTCCCCAAGGTCCGGGTAGCGATCGCATGCTTTGGGGAGGAGCCATTCGATGCCGTGGCGCACGCCGGCCGCGTGGATTTGGGCGACCACGTCGAGCGCCAGCCGCGCGCGTGCCCGCTCCCGCTCCGCCCGCGCGGCGAAGCGGCGCGGCGGGTGCACTCCGCACGCGGCGAGCCGGTCGGCGAGGCGCACCAGGACGGCGTTCTGCTCCGCCAGCCCCGCGAGGAGACTCCAGTCGACGTCGGCGAGCCCGGCGGCGGAGACGCGCTCCCCCAGCAGCAGCCCGAGGGTCAGGCCGGCGAGCCGTTCCTCGCGCGGGATGCTCACGCGACCAGCCGCTCGCCGACCAGCCGGGCCACGGTCTGCTGGGCGGCGTGCAGGTCGTCGTTCTTGACGACGAGGGCGCCCCGCACCCAGGGGAAAACGGTGCGATACGCCAGCCAGCGGTCCCGGAGATAGTCGACCGGATAGTCGCGCTTGCGCGCGAACGATTCCTCGGGACCGACGTCGAGCAGCACGGCCACGTCGGGAGTGGGGGTGAGCCGCTGGAGCAGCCGCAGCACGCCCCAGTGCCGGCCGTCGGCGACGTCCACGAGCGTGTCGTAGAAATAGCGGTCCATGATGACGACGCGCCGCCGGATGAACTCGTGATACAGGCGATACGCGAGGAAGAGCAGGAGGTCGAGCGGGTAGATCATGCGTCTGAGGAGCTTGCCCCAGAGGAGGGCGTTGCGAACGCGGTGCAGCGCGCCCGCGCCGTTCCGGGGCGGGGCGCCGCCCAGCTGGTTCCGCAGCAGCCGGAGGTAGGCGTACACGCCGACGTGGTCGTTCATATGGAACACGACCACGCGTCGATTCTGTCCCTCGAGTGTCTGCTGCAGCCAGCGCACCAGGGTGGACTTGCCGGCGCCGTCGAGGCCCGAAAACGTGATCAGCATCGGCTCACCACGACAGGTGGTGGTCCCCGAGCCACAGCTCGAGGGCCAGCAGGGTGAAGACGCGCTGATACAGCCCGCCGCGACTGATACCGCCGCCCCCGCTGCCGGTCTCGGGGCGGGCGCGCCGGAACGCGTCGAGCCAGCCGCGCACCAGCGCGCCGTCGACCACGCAACGGGTGCGGGCTCGCGGCGAGAGCAGCACATCGTCGAGGGCCGCGTGAACCTGGGGCCCGACCATCACGTCCAGCGGGATCGAGAACCCGTGCTTCGGGTGTCTGGCCACCTCGCGCGGCAGCCAGCGGCGCGCCAGCGTGCGGAGCACCAGCTTGCCGGAGCGCCCGTTGGTTTTGAGCCGGTGGGGCAGGCTGAGGCCCAGGGCCACGACGTCTTCATCGAGCAGCGGCACCCGCACCTCGATGCTCGCCCGCATGCTCATCATGTCCACCTTTCTGAGCATGTCCGAGGGCAGGCTGACGCGGAACCACGTTTCCGTCATACGGCGGGACAGTTCCTCCAGATCGCCGGCGGCCGCCGGGTCGTAGCCGTCGTACAGCCGATACACGGGGGCGAGGCCGTCGCGCGCCTCGGGCCGCACCAGCGCGGCCTTCTGGTCTTCGCTCAAGTAGTTCGCCAGTCCGGCGAGCAGCACGCTCGAGTCGTCGCGACCGGCTTCGGCAAGCGTGAGCGCTTTGGTCACCTGCCGGCCCCAGTTCTCGGTCCAGTGCGTCAGGGCGCCGGTGGTGCGCCGCGTGGCATGACGCAGCCACGCCGGCAGGGCCGACGCGCGCATGAGCTGGTTGGCGCGCCAGAAGCACGGGTACCCCCCGAACACTTCATCGCCGCCGTCCCCCGAGAGCGTGCAGATGATCCCGCGGTCCCGGACGGCGCGTGAGATCCAGTACATCGGCACCAGGCTGGTGTCGGCGAACGGCTGGTCGAAGTGACGCAGCAGGCCGAACAGCGCGTCGGGAGAGAGCGCCGAGTCCGCGAGGTCGATCGTATGGTGCCGGGTGCGGCAGTGCGTTGCCGCGGCCAGTGCCGCGTCGGTTTCGTCGTGGCCCTTGTCCGGGAAGCGCACGTTGAAGGTGGACGTCGGGCCCAGCCCGGCGCGCTCGTGGGTCGCGACGACGAGCGAGGAATCGATCCCGCCGGAGAGGAGGGCGGCGACCGGCACGTCGGCGACGGATTGCCGCCGGACGGCGGTGAGCAGGCGGTCGGCGAGCGCCTCGACGGTGTCCTCGAGCCGGCGCTCGGGCCGGGGCGCGGCGACTACGCTGTCGTACGACTCGAGGCGCTCGCCCTCTGGGGCGACGGTGAGGACGCTTCCCGGCGGCAGCGCGCGGACGTTCGCGAACCCGGTGGCCGGCTCCGGCACGTACCCCAGGCCGAGGAAGTCGTAGCAGGCCTGGCGGTCGAGGCGCGGGACGAAGCCGCGCCGCGCGGCGATCGCCTTGATCTCGCTCGCGAACAGCCATTCACCATTCAGCTCCGCATAGAACAGGGGCTTCACGCCGTAGCGGTCGCGGGCCAGCAGCAGCCGGCGCCGGGGCCGGTCGTAGATCGCGAACGCGAAGATCCCCCGCAGCGCCTGCACGAGATTCACGCCTTCTTCTTCGTAGAGGTGCACGAGGACTTCCGTGTCGGAGCTGCTCTTGAAGACGTGCCCGCGGCGTGCCAGGGCGGCGCGCAGGTCGGCGTGGTTGTAGATCTCGCCGTTGTAGACGACCTGGACGCTGCCGTCCTCGTTGGTCATCGGTTGCGCCCCGCGGGGCGAGAGGTCGATGAGCGCCAGACGCCGGTGCACGAGCTCGCAGCGCTCGTCGGCGTAGCAGCCGGCGCCGTCGGGGCCCCGATGACGCAGCAGCTCGTCGGCCCGCCCCGCCCACGCGGGGTCGGGCGCCAGTGCCTGCGGATGAAACCGTCCGGCGAGGCCGCACATGGTCAGCGGCCTCGCCCGCGCCCGGCCGCGTCGGCGTGTGCCAGCACGAGCCAGAGGAGCTTTGAAGCGATCCAGGTGCCGCTCATGGTACCGGTCAGCATCGTGACGAGCATCGCGGACGGCAGGGCGCCCGCTGGGCCGAGCCGCGACCGCCAGGCGGATCGGACACACGCCGTGAGCCCGATGAGGAACGGGATCGTGCCCGCCACGCCCGTGCTCGTGAGCAGCTCGAGCAGCAGATTGTGTGCGTCGCGTTTGACGTAACCGGGATCCTGCAGGCGCCGCTCGAGCTCCACCTGGTTCTCGACGGGACCCCAGCCGACGAACGGTCGTTCGCGGATCATCACGAGGAGGGCGGGATAAATCCGCTCGCGTCCGGCGAGCTGGCCGCTTTCCGCCGCCGCAAACAGCCGGTTCCGCATCCCTTCGGAGTGGTACGCGGCGAAGCCGAGCACGCCGAGCGCCGCGAGGGCGGCCACGCCGTTACGCACCCGGGCCCAGAGCGTCCGCTCCCCGCAGAGGATCGCCAGGAGGCCGACGCTGAGCGCGAGCAGCCCGCCACGCGACCCCGTCTGGACGACGGCGACCGCGATCAGGACCACGATCGGCCAGCGCACCGCCGCGGGCCAGCGGCGCCCCTGCCGGTTCACGAGCGCCAGGGCCGCAAGCAATCCGCACGAGAGGATCAGAGCGCTGAGGTTGGCATTCTGTCCCAACGCCGACATGCGCGCGCCCCCCGTCCAAAGGGCCTTTTCGTTGCGGGCGATCCCGAAGACCTGAAGCGCGGCGCGAAATCCACAGGCCAGGGCAAACGCGCGCAGCGCGGCGACGCGCACCGGCTCCTCCCTCATCAAATTGGCGCCGGTCCAGAAGATCAAGACCACCTGGAGCAGCTCGAGGAAAAACTTCAGGACGTAGGGCTCGTGGCTGGTGAGGTTGACGAGCGCGGCGACCGTGAACATCCAGAGGTACCCCGTAAAGGCCACCAGCGGGAGGTCGATGCGGCCGTAGGCCGCGCGGCGGTCGAGCAGCGTCGCCAGGAGGAAGACGCACCCCACGAGCGTCGGGATCTCGACCGGCAGCGATCGCTGCGGCATTTCGAACGGGATCGAGCAGACGTAGAGGTAGAGCGCCCAGCGCACCACCGGCTGCACCCGAGGCCCGGCGGCGGCGACGGGTTGCGGCCCGCGCGGCCACGGCTCGGGGGTACGCGCAGCGGGCGGAAGGGACAGAACGGGCTGCACGGTCACCACCCCAGCGCGGGCCGGAGGGCCCGCAGCCGCGTCAGGACGAGGCGACGCCCGTCACCCGACGGCCCCGCGAACAGCGCGGTGACGAACGCGAGGGCGGCCGTGAGCGCCACCCCCGCCCCCCACACCACCCAGTGCGACGTCCTCACACGCTGACCGAGGAACAGCGCGGCGGCGAACAGCAACGCCGTGACGACCGCGAGGCGGGTCGCTTCGCTCCAGTGTGGCCCGCCGCGGCTGCCGAGCGAGTCCCGCACCAGCAACGGGTAGGCCGCCGACTGGACGGCGCGGCCGGCGAGCAGGCCGACGCACAGGCCGACGGCGCCGAACAGGCGGGTGAGCGGCACCGCCACGACGATCGTCACGAGCGCCGCACCCGCGCCCGCGAGCACCCGGGGGCGGGGCCGCAGTGCGGCGTCGATGACGTACGCGTCGGTGCGGATGAAGACGGTCTGCACCGCCGCGAGGACGATGAGCAGGTCCAGCCACGGCCCGCCGTAATGCTGCTGCCCCACCCAGAGCCCGAGAAAGGAGCGGTTCCAGCACAGGACCGTGACGCCGACGGTGGTGGCGAACAGCCAGGTGAGCGTCAGGAGCTCGTGGCGCACCGCGCGAGCCCGGTCCTGCTCGCCGCGACCGATCAGACCGCCCAGGCCCGGCATCGCCGCCCCCGCCGCGAACACGTGGATGCCCACCGCCGTACGCGCGGCGTAGCCGGTCAGCACGTAAGTGGTGACGACGGCGGGTGACACGACCCAGCCGAGAATGATCACGTCGCACGCGAGCAGCAGTTTGGCGACCGCCTCGCCCACGGTGAGCCATGCGCTCATCGACAGCAGCGGGATGACGTCGGCCCGGCCGGGCCGCGCCACCCCGAACCAGCCCACGTAGCGCTGCGCGAGCATCCAGAAGAGCAGGCCGGTCACGGCGGCGACGCCCACCTGCGCTCCTCCCAGCCCGGCGAGCCCCAGGCCGGCCCGTACCGCCACGACGGTCAGGAGCCCGCCCAGCACGTTCAGGCTCGCCTGCAGCCCCATGCGCCGATAGCCGAGGTTCATGCCGCGCAGCACCGACTCGGGGACGCCGGCGACCAGGGTGAGGAAGAAGCTCAGGAGCAGGAGGGCGGTCACGGCGCGGACGGCGCCGCGCAGCGCGGGGGCGACGTGGGTGATGGTCGGGGCGATCCAGATCAGGATCGCGCCGACGGCGGCGATGAGCGGCAGGAACAACACCCAGATCAGCAGCGCGGCGCCGACGGCGCGACGCTGCAGCGCATCGTCCTCCACCGCCTGGCGGCTCGACACGATCAGGCGCAGCGCTTCGGTCGGTCGGCCGTCGGCCGCGCTCATGTAGGTGACGAGCCGGTTGAGCATCTCCCACACGCCGAACAGCGAGCCCCCCAGCCCGGCCACGACGATGGGGGTGACGACGAGCCCCACGCCGAGCTTCGCGCCGTAGTCGAGCAGCGACTGGAGGGCGTTGAGCGACGCCCGCCCGGTCAGCGAGGGCGCGCGCGGGGCGCGGCCGCCGACGCCGGCGCGCTCGGTCCGGAGTGCCGCGGCGTCACTCGACATCGATGCTGCGCTCCACGGCGGCGACCAGCCGCTCAGTCGTGCGCCCGCTCGGCTCGTCGCCCGTGTACAGGGTCACGAGCCGGGGACCGGAGGCCGCTCGCAGCTCGGCGCCGACGTGGTTGAAGGCGGTGCGGAAGCGCGCGGTGAACGCATGGATCACCGCGTCCGGGCTGTGCTTCAAGGGATGCGCCTTGGTGCGGGTGCGCAGCCGGTAGGTCAACACCGGATCGGGCGCGTCGACCAGGACGATGAGATCGAGCAGCCGGGCCCAGCGGGCCAGGACGCGCCGGCGCCAGGCGGCGCGGCGTGGACCCTCACGCCGGGGGTAGAACACCTCCATCCAGCTGAGCGCGAACACCGGGCCCTCGTCGAGCACGACCGACCGCCCGGCGGCGCGGCGGCGCTCCACCAGCTCACTCAGGGTCTCGAGACGGACGAGCTGGGTCTGCTCCGCCCACAGGGGCTGCTGCCCGTCGCGCACGAATCCCCAGAACGTCGGCAGGAGGCGGGCGGCGTGGGCCGCGAGGCGAGGCAGCGGCAGGCCCCACAGGCTGAGCGGCGCCCCGGGCGCGCCGAGGCGATCGCCCAGCTGACGCGCCAGGGTGCTCTTACCCGCCCCCGCGGGCCCGACCAGCTCGATCACGAGCGGGCGCACCCCGGGCTCGGGTGCGGTCAGGGCGGCGGCGTCAGATGAGCGACCAGACCAGCGACTTGAGATCACTCAGCACCTCCGGCAGCGCCCGCCCGGCGTCGACGATGTAGACGCCGTCGACGCCCGCCCAGTCGGTGTGCCACACGATCTGGGCGCGCTCCCGCACGTAGTCCTCCGGCTCGTCGGTCTTGCGGCTCACGGCGAGCTCCGGGTCGAGCTGCAGCACGATCGTCGCGTCCGGGGGTCGCATCCACTCGTAGTACGTCCACTCGACCCGGCGCAGCAGGCGCGCGAGCCCGGTGTCGAGCGTCGTCTGGACGCCCTGCTCCTCGCTCGGTCCGCAGAGCGCGTAGTTCGCGGGGATGGGATAGCGCTCGGCGATCACGACCCCGCCGCGCGCGGCGAAGCGCCAGGCCCGCCGATACAGCCGATAGCGATCGCGGGCCGTACACACGCAGCGTAGCAGCTCGAAATGCGCCGCCACGCCCCCGTGGAGCCAGCGCGCGACCTTCAAGGCGCACCCGACCGCAAGGGTCGCGAGTGAGCGCGGCGGGCGGCCGAGGTGCACCCGCAGGGTGGCGAGCTCGCGTCCCAGCCAGGCGGTGAGCTCGGTGGCACAGGTGGTCTTGCCCGCGCCGTCGCCGCCCACGAGGGCGAGCACGCGACCGCCCGTCACGAGTCCCTTGCCCTCGACGGGCGCGGGCAACCCGACGGCGCTCGCCACGCGCGCCGCGATGGCCCGCGGGGTGGCCCCGAGCGCGGGGCGGCGCGCGAACGGGCGCAGCCCCCAGGTGAGCGCGCGGCCGATCACGCAGATGCGCCAGCGCGACGCGTCGGACAGGAACGCGTCGAGGCAGCGCTCGAACAGGCGCACGGAGACCGAGGGGAGGTCCCGCTCGATGGTCGCGACCAGCTCGGACCACTCGGCACGCGGCTCCAGCCGCTGCAGCTCGCGCCGCGTGGCGGCGATCCAGTCCGAGCGGCCCCGCTGCACGATGTCCCGCACCGTCGATCGTTGCGCCGCCTGGAGCAGCACCAGCAGCAGCTCGTGCTCGGGCGCCGGCGCGCGCACCACGAAGCTGGGCGTCGCACCGGCGAGCACGGTCTGCGCCAGCGGCACCGCGTACGTCGTCCGCCACGGGAGGCCGATGACGATGCGATGATAGGTATGCACGTGGACCAGGGGGCCACCCGGCTGGTCGTAGCCCAGGTAGCTGTCCACCCCGGGCAGCTGCAGCCAGGGCGGCGCAACGGCGCGCTTGAAGCCGAGCTGCAGCAGCACTTCCACCAGGGCGGGCCACGCGGCGGCGTCGACCAGCAGATCCAGGTCGCCGGCGCCGGTCATCCAGCGGTTCCGCTTGGAATGACCCTTCCACTGGCAGTACGCGATGCCGGCGCTCTCCAGGGCGTCGGCGAGCCGCTCGACGAGCGTCGCCGGGGCCTGCCGGACCGTCGCGCGCAGTCGCTCAGCGGTCGTCATGGCGATGCTGGCTCCCCAGTTCCGCGAGGCCGTGGGTCGCGGTTCCCACCAGTCGCGCCAGGTGCCCGCGAATGGCCTGCTGCACGCGATAGCCCCGCTCGGCCCAGAAGCGCAGGGAGGTGAGCCAGGGTGGGTTGCCCAGCACCCAGCGGTGCTTCGTCAGGTCGGGCACGGCGCCGAACTTCTCCTTGAACACGCCCTCGCCGTTCAGGTCGAAGTTCACACACCCCGCCTGGAGGGCGCGCTGCATTACCGTCCAGGTCATCAGCTCCGTAGGGCGATACCAGCGGTAGCGCGTGCGGTGCGCCCACATCCACAGGTGCAGTTCCGGGTGGTCGATGAAGAACGTGCCGGTCGCAATGCACGTGCCGTCGGGCATGCGGACCGACACGGCGATCAGGCGACCCGCCTGCTGCATGTGCCGGAAACACTGGCGCACGCGGGTGCGGCTGAACGGCACCGCGTTGCCGCCCCGCAGGTACACCTCGCGCAGCTGGTCGTAGTGCTCGTCCACGAACGATTCGTCTTCCTCGGTGCGCACGACGAGTCCGAGCCGCTCGGCGCGCCGCACGTTGCGGCGGGCGCTGTCCTTCAGGCCGCGGAAGGTGCGCTTCTCGTCATCAGGGTAGAGGGGCGCGCGATAGGTGGGCGCCGGCTCGCCGCGGAATCCGAGCGAGCGCATCACGGCCGGCGCCACATCGGGCGTCATCAGCTCGATGTAGCTCACGCGGTGCACCAGCTGGAGATAGGGCACGAGCAGGCTCACGAGCTCCCGGGCCGAGACCCGGCGCCGGTCCCACAGGGGCCCCAGGCTCACGGTCTGCCAGCCCGGCAAGGGCGAGCCGAAGCCGCGCCACAGCCCGACGCGCGCGAGCAGGCCCGGCATGCAGCCTACCACCTCACCGCTCTTTTCCCACACGAGATAGAGGGGCTCGCCGCACCCCGAGTCCGCCAGGGACTGGATCCAGCTGTGCCGATGGGTCACGCGGTGGTTCCAGAACCGCGCGATCAGGTCGTCCCAGGCTTCCAGCTCGCGCGTGGTCGCCTCGCGGACGCGTGCCAGCCCGCTCTCGGTCCGGGCCGGCGTCGACCACACGGTCGCGGTGGCGGCGCCGTCGACCGGCGGTGGAACGGTGGCTTGGTACGTCGGACTCGTCAGTGACACAATGCTGTGCCCGAGTCGGTGTGGGTGTACTCCGGGGGCGTGGAATCCACCGGAAGCGTGTAGCCGACGGGGATGAACTCCCAGTGATACGAGCCGGGCGACAGCGTCAGCTTGAGCACGCCGTGATCGACGCTCCCCGCCTCGCTGTTCCCTGTGTGGGTGACCTTCGTCACGTCGAGCGTGTCATAGCCACCGCCCCCGGTGCCGACCACGAACTCGCGGATGCCGCGCGTCGGGTCCGCCACGCCCCCCGGCGTCTGGGGTGCGAACCGCTCGTAGTTGTGCTCGTGGCCCGACAGGACCACGTCCACGCCGGCGTTGTACAGATGCTGCCAGAACGACGTCATCCGCGTATCGCTTCCGTGCACGACGCCAGAGCTGAACCGTGGGTGGTGCCACATCGCGAGCGCACAGGGGGAGGGATGCGCCGCCAGATCGGCGTCGAGCCACGACAGCTGGGCCGTCGTGTCGAGGACGCGGCCAAGGAACTCCTTCTCTTCGAAGCTCGAATTCAAGACGACGATGTGCCACGCGCCCACGTCATAACTGTAGTTCCCGACCGGCCCGTTACCAGCGGCGACACCGAAGTAGCCGAAGTACCCTGTAGCCGTCGAGTCCGGCTCGGGATTGGGCAGATTCTCCTGGTAGTCGTGGTTACCGGGGACGGGATGGGTCCGCTTCTTGAACTTGCCCCACGTCGGCTTATAGCAGTTCGTGTAATCGATCTCCCGGCCATAGGGGTACGCGTTGTCGCCCAGCGTGAAGACGGTGCCTGGAATCGTATCGATGAGCGCCGCGGTCTTCGCCGCCCACGGGATGCCGCACTCCCCGATGTCGCCGGCGCCGATGAGCACCTGGGGCGTGCCCGGGGCGTCCACGAAGACGGTCGCGGTGTCGTTGGCCGTGGCCCCGGTGGAGGCGCGACCGGTGAGGCTCAGCGCGTACTGTCCGACCGCGGCATAGGTGTGACTCACCGTGATCAGCCCCGCGGACCCGACATCGCCACTGTCTACCGAGGCGTCACCCCACGCCAGGGTCCAGCGATACGAACTCGGGTTCGCGCCCGGCGGGGCGATGCGTGCCGTGAGCGAGACCGCCTGGCCCGGCGACGTGCGAATGTCGGCGCCCACGTCGACCGCCGGTGCGGGAGGAGGTGGAGGAGGGCCCTCGCTCGCCTTACACGTGACGGCCCACACGGCCAGCGTCCCCACGACGGCCAGCATGGCTACGCGTTCGTATCGCATGTCGTCCTTTCCATTTGCATCAAGGCTCGGGCTGCGGGAGCCTCGGGGGGGTCGCCAAACCGGCTCCGGCCACCAAGGCATGCCGCGATGGTCGAGAGGGTGCGACCGATGATCCGCACGTCCAAAGGCAACGAAGCGTGTCGCACGTATACGACGTCGAGCGCGACCTTGAGCGGCAGCAGGCGGTCGACGTACGCGGTCTCCGGGTCGGCGCCCGCGAGCAGCGCGTCGCCGTGCGTGTAGTGATACAGACTGCCCGGACTCGCGAGCCCGGGCCGGACGGCGAGGGTCTCGCGCAGCAGCGGCGTGTAGTGCCGCTCCACGATGTCGGGATCTTCGGGCCGCGGGCCCACGATCGACATGTCGCCGCGCAGCACGTTGAAGAGCTGCGGCAGCTCGTCGATCTTGGTGCGGCGCAACAGCGCTCCCAGCGGAAATACCCGTGGGTCGTCCCGTCCGGTGATGCGGCTGGCTTGTCCGGGCTGGCGCTGATGCATGGTCCGGAGCTTGAACATGGTGAAGCACGCTCCGGCGCGGCCTACCCGGCGCGCCCGGTAGAACACCGGCCCCGGGCTCGCGAGGCGGATGCCCAGCGCCGCGATCGCCAGCACGGGCGCGACGAGCGCGAGGCCCAGGGCCGCGAGCACGATGTCAAGCAGGCGTTTCACCATGGCGGCGCGTCCGGCGCACGGTGAGAAACACCTCCGCCGCCTCGAGGCAGGTCTGGTTGCCCCAGGCCCTGGCCCGGTTACGAAGCGCATCGAGCGAGCGCGGGTGCGGATAGGGCCGGACCTCGCTCTCGTAGCACGCCATGGCCGCGATCTTGGTCTCGAGCGTCTCGGAGATATCCACCCACGTGTCGGGAACGAAGCTGCGCGGGTAGGCCCATTCCGTGCTGCTCGCGGTATCGAACGCGTACACCGCGCCGATGCAGTGCTCGCTGGGACGCGTCGCGACGAGCGCGGCCTTGAACAGCAGCTCGTGGTCGCGGTTCACGTCGCCCCCGTGCTGGCAATACACGACGTCGGGATGGAGCTCCCGCACCAGGCTCGTGAGCGGCGCGATGACGTCGGTGAGCGTCATCGTATCGAGCCGCTGGTCGGGGAACCCGAGCATGCGGACGTCGTGCACGCCGAGCGTGCGCGCCGCGCGACAGATATGCTCCGGCTGCCCGACGCCCCCGGGTCCGTAGCGGAGCGACTCGCCTTCGCAGGCAATGGCGGTGTGCACCTCGTCCCCCGCGCGGGCATGCAGCGCGACGGTGCCGCCGCACCCCAGCACTTCGTCGTCGGGATGGGCGGCGATCACCAGGACTCGACTAGGTGAGCGCGTGCTCATCGACGTTGGTCCAGATCCGCCCGGTCCACAGCTGGTCGCTCAGGTCCCGGCCCCGCAGGGTCGTGCCGTCCTCCTGCTCGAGCTCGAGCAGCACGACGACGCCCTTGCCGCCGTCTTCCTCCTCGCCGCAGGCGACCATTTGCCCGCACGCCTCCGCGACGGGGCTCACCAGCGGACCGAGCACGGTCCCGGGTTCGACGGGAGCGGTGGTGCCGTTGCCGCTCAACAGAAGCGCGGCCTGCCACACGGTCCAGCGCGTGCCGTCGAGCCAGCTGAATGCCCCCGGGTAGGGACGCGTGAGCGCGCGAATGAAGTCGTAGACCTCGCGGCTCGGGCGAGACCAGTCGATCAGGCCGTCGGCGGGGCGTCGCCGCGGCAGCTCGGGGTGCTCGCTCGCCGGCTGGGGCCGGCCCGGCCGCTCGCCGGCGAGCAGCCGGGGCAGCAGGCGGAGCAGCATGTCGCGATTGGACGTGGCGACCTGGTCGTAGAGCGACGCGACCGTGTCGTACGGCGTGATGCTGAAGGCGACCTGGTCGATTACGGCGCCCCGGTCCACGCCCTCGGCGAGCCAGATGAGCGAGTTGCCGGTCTCCGTCTCCCCCTTGATCAGGGCCCAGTTCACCGGAGCACTGCCGCGGTAGCGCGGCAGGTGCGAGGCGTGCGCGCCGATCATCCCGATGCGGGCCAGGCGCAGCGCGGGCGGGCGGACGATCTGGCTCCAGCCGATCACGAACGCGACGTCGGGCTGAATGGCGCCGAGCGCGGCGAGACCGTCCGGGCCGTTGATGTCGGCGACTTCGTGCAGCGGCACGCCGTAACGCGCGCACAGCGGACCGTAGTCGATCGCGCCGGAGCGGCGCGCCCGCCGCTCGGGCGTGAGCGTGATCACGCCGTGGATCGGGGCACCGGCCTGCATCAGGGCCTCGAACGCCGGACCGCCCTCGGTGTGGAATCCGACCCAGGCAAAGCGCAGCGGTTTCATCGCCGGTTCACCCGCACCACGTCGCGTACGGCCTCGATCACGTCGGTGACATCGTCGTCTGTGAGCCGGGGATTGAGCGGCAGGCTCAGCAGCCGGCCGTAGTTGCTCCAGGCGACGGGGAAGCTCTGAGCAGCGTAGCCGTAGCGGTCGCGATAATAAGGGTGGAGATGGATCGGGATGAAGTGGACCGACGTCCCGATGTGACGGGCCGCGAGCTCCGCGATGAAGCGGTCGCGGTCGACGCGCAGCGTCTCGGGGACGAGGCGCAGCACGTAGAGGTGCCAGGCGTGCTCCACGTCGGGCCGCTCGACCGGCAGCTCGAGGGCGTCCAGGTCGGCGAAGCCCTCGGCATAGCGCGCGACCACCTGCCGACGGCGGCGCTGGAACGATGCCAGCTTCTCGAGCTGCCGCAGTCCGAGCGCCGCCTGGATGTCGGTCATGTTGTACTTGAAGCCGGGGAGCAGGATGTCGTAGTGCCAGCTGCCGCCCTGGTCGTAACGACGCCATGCGTCCCGGCTCATGCCGTGCAGGCTCACGACCCGGGCCCGGTCGAGCAGCGCGGGCTCGGCTGTGAGCATGCCGCCCTCGCCGGTCGTCAGGTTCTTGGTGGCGTAGAAGCTGAAGGCGACGGGGTTCGGTCCCGATCCGATGAGACGGCCCTTGTAGCGGGCGGGCAGCGCATGAGCGGCGTCCTCGATCACGGCGAGCCGGTGCGCCTCCGCGACCTCGCGGATCGCGTCCAGGTCGACGGGGTGGCCGGCGTAGTGCACCGGCAGGACGGCCTTGGTCCGGGCCGTCACCGCCGCTTCGAGGCGTTGCGGGTCGAGGTTCAGCGTGTCTGGCTCCACGTCGACGAGGACGGGCCGCGCACCGGTGTGCTCGATGACGTTCACCGACGCGGCGAACGTCATCGGCGTGGTGAGGACCTCGTCACCGGGACCGATGCCGAGCGTCACCAGGGCCGTGTGCAGCGCGGCGGTGCAGGAGTTGAGCGCCAGGGCCCCGGGCGCCGCGAGGTAGGCGGCGAACTCGGTTTCAAACCGTCGGGTCTTGGGCCCCGTCGTGATCCAGTCGGAGCGCAGCGTGTCCACCACTTCGTCGATCTCTTCCTGGCCGACGAGGGGCGGGGCGAAGGGCAGGAACGTGGCGCGCCGCCGCTGGGGCTGTGCGGGGATAGGCGCGGGGGCGGGGGCGGGCGGGGTGACGGCGATCCCGCCGGAGGCGCGGTGCTCAGGCAAGGCTCTCATGGGGTGCCCGGGACCCACCGTTGCCTTCCGCGTCGGCGAGCGCCGGGACCAGGGGCACCGTGTGGTCGCGCTGGTACTCCGGGACGAGGGTGCCGAGCGCGGCGACGATGTCCTGGTGATCGGTCAATGCCGCCACCGCGAGCAGCTGTCGCAGGTCGCGTCCCAGCAGCGCGCCGTCGCCGTCGTCGCGCTCGATCAGACGGATCTTGTCCACCGACGTCGGCACGGTGCGCTCGCCCGCGGCCACGAGCTCCTCACGCAGCTTCTCGCCGGGCCGCAGGCCCACGAACTTGATGTGAATGTCCTGGTAGGGGACGAACCCGGAGAGCCGGATCAACTGCTCGGCGAGGTCGAGAATGCGAACCTGCCGCCCCATTTCGAGAATGGCGATGCGCCGCTCCGCTTCGGGGAGCGTGGCGGCGGCCAGCACCAGCTGCACCGCTTCAGGAATGGTCATGAAGTAGCGCTTGACCTCGGGGTGCGTGACGGTGAGGGGTCCGCCCGCCGCGAGTTGCTTGTTGAAGAGCGGCAGGACGCTGCCGTCGGAGCCCAGCACGTTGCCGAAGCGCACGACGCGGAAATCGGTGCCCGCGTCCCGGTACGCGGGCAGCTCGAGGACGATGCGCTCCGCCACCCGTTTCGTGGCGCCGAGGATGCTGGTCGGATTGACCGCCTTGTCCGTGGAGATCAGAACGAACTTCCCGACGCCGTTGCGGGCGGCGCAGCGCGCCGTGCGCAGCGTCCCCACCACGTTGTTCCACACGCCTTCGAGCACGTTCGCCTCGAGCATCGGCACGTGCTTGTAGGCGGCGGCGTGGAACACGTAGTCCGGCCGGCAGGTCTCGAAGATTGCCTGGAGCCGATCCGCGTTGGTGACGCTCGCGAGCGCCGGGACGATCTCGGCGCCGGGGCAAGCCTCGCTCACCTCGCGGTAGATGAAGTACAGCGGGCTCTCCGCCCGCTCGAACAGCACGATGCGCCGGGGATGGAAGCGGGCGACCTGGCGGGCGAGCTCGGAGCCGATCGAGCCGCCCGCGCCCGTGATCAGCACGCAGCGGCCGCGGAACTCCCGCTCCATGGCCCCGAGGTCCAGATTCACGGCGTCACGCCCCAGCAGGTCGTTGATCCGCACCTCGCGCAGATGGCGCAGCTGTAACGGACCGCTCGCCAGCAGGTCCTGCAGCGGCGGCAGGATCTTGCACTCGACGCCCGTTTCGGAGCAGCGCGCGACGATGCGCCGCATCACCTCACCGGACGCGGACGGGATGGCGATCGCCAGGAGCTCGACCTGGAAACGGCCCACCAGCTCTCCCAGCCGCTCCGTGCCCCCCACCACCGGCACGCCGTGCAGCGTGCGTCCGTGCAGGTCGGGCGCGTCGTCGATGAGCCCGACCACGTGCAGCAGCCCCCGGGGATCGTGCTGGATCTGGCGCAGCAGCTGCTCGCCCGCCTCTCCCGCCCCGATTATCAAGGTGCGGCGCCCGCGGGTCGGCTGGCGCATCGGGTGCGCGGTCTCGCGCACCCAACGCGACGCGAACCGGATGCCGCCCAGCAGGAAGATCGCGATCACCCAGTCGAGCAGCGGCACGGACCGCGGCATTCCTTTCAACGCACCCGTGAAGAACAGACCGGCGACGAAGACGACCGAGCTCAGGCTCACCGCGGCGGTCAAGTTCACCAGGTCCGCCATGCCGACGTACCGCCACCAGCCGCTGTAGGCGGAGAAGCGCTGGAAGAACAGCAGTCGGGGGATGAGCAGCCAGGGAAGCGTCACCGCCCAGCGGTGCAGCTCCTCGGGCGGAATGGCGAAGTCGAAGCGCACGGCGTAGGCGGCGAGATATCCCAGGGAGATGAGCACGAGGTGCACGCCCAGGATGATCGACCGCCGGTACGGGTAGAGCCGCTGCATCAGTGTTTGGCGCATGACAAGTGCGCTGTCTGCACAATGCATGCTCACACACTGGGCGCGGCGTCGGCTACACACTCAACAGGTGAGTGGCCCGGTATCACCATCATTGGCCCGTGTGAGGCTCGGACGCCACACCGCAGTTCTGTAGCATGTGGGAGAAGAGCAGCACTAATTGGGCGCATTCACGCATCAGAGGACACTGATGCGCCGTTCCGTGGCGAGTCCCGCCGCGCCGCGGTATCCCCCTTGCAGCGCTGATCTGGCTATGTCGAGAGAGCGGTCGCGCCTGCCGGAGGTCGCGTCGGTAGAAGGAGCTTGGATGCGGGCGCCGGCGCTGCCGGCGGGGGACGTCGTGTCTCGCGCTGGAGCCCCCGGCGAGACGGACTGGCAGCACTATATCGGTGCCGTTCGGCGGCGGAAGTGGACCGTGATCGCGATCACTCTCCTGGGGACCGCTCTGGGCCTGTTTGCCAGCCGGCTGCTGCACCCGCCCTACTCGGCCACGGCGCTGCTCTGGTTCGAGACCAAGGACCGAGCGGCTGCGGGGCGCGACCCGCGAACCGCGTCCGAGGCCGACGAGCTGCTGAACCCGTCCGGATGGATCGACCTGGTGGAGTCGAACGCCGTGCTGGAGGAGGTGGTACGCCAGCGGCGGCTGTATCTGCGCGCGCGCGACCCGGCGGATTCGTCCGGGCTCGCGACGCTGCGGCTGGACGGGACGCCCGTGCCGGGCGCCTATCGGTACACGCTCGACCGTGAAGGCCGGACCTTCACGCTGCAGAACGGCGGCCGGGTGGTCCAGACGGATTCCGTGGGCACGCCTGCCGGGCAGGGCCTCGGGTTCAGCTGGAGTCCCCCCCGTGGGCTCGTCGCGGGGCACTCCGTCGACTTTGCGCTGAGCACGCCGGCCGACGCGGCACGGCAGCTCATGAAGACGCTCAATGTGAGCACCGACGTCGACCCCGCGCTGATGCGGGCGGGGACCGACGCCAACTTCCTGCGCATCCAGATCACGGGCTCCCGGCCCGCTGAGCTGGCGGCCACGGTGAACGCGATCGCAGACCGCGTGGTCGTCGTCGCCGCCGACCTGAAGCGCATCAAGCTGGTGGAGCTGGGGCGAATTCTGGACGAGCAGCGCCAGCACGCCCTGGGCAGCCTGCGGGCGGCGGAAGCGGCCCAGCGCGACTTCCGCATCCACAGCGCGGGCGTGCTGCGGCAGGGCGCGCCGCCCGTTTCGGCCAGCCTGCGGGGGGGCGGCGACCCGGTGTTCGAGCGCTCGTTCGACACCAAGCTGGCGCTGGACTCGGTGCAGCGCGATCGCCAGGCGCTGCAACGTGCGTTGGCGCAGACGGGCGACTCGGGGCCGCCGATCGAGGCCCTCCAGGCGATCGGCGCCGTGCAAAAGTCCGCCGAGCTGTCGCTCGCGCTGCAGGAGGTGACCCAGAGGCAGGCCACGTTGCGCGCGCTGCGCTACCGCTATACGGACGCGAGTGATCCGGTACAGCGGGTGCGCGGTGAGGTGCGCACCCTGCTGCAGACCACCATTCCGACGCTGGCGCGCCTGCTGGACGCCGACCTCGCGGCGCGCGAGGAGGCGCTCAGCCACCGCGCCGACGCCGCGTTCGGCTACCTGCACGACCTGCCGCCGCTCGCGCTGGAGGAGGCGCGGCTGCAGCGCGACGTTGCGATCGCGGAGCAGCTGTTCACCACCGTGCAACAGAGTTACAACCAGACACAGCTGGCGGCCGTGAGCACGCTCCCGGACGTCCGCATCCTCGACCGCGCGACGGCGCCCGATCGACCGGACCGGAACTTGACGCCGCTGCTCGCCTGCGCGTCGTTCGTGCTCAGCCTGGGGCTGGCCGTGTTCGGCGTGGTGATGCTCGACGGGCTCGATCACAAGGTTCGCTACCCGGAACACGTGACTCACCAGATGCGGCTGTCCATTCTGGGCGCCGTGCCCCGGTTCGACTGGCGCCACCTCGGCAACGGCAAGACGGCCGAAGCCGCGGCGCCGGTGGTCGAGGCGCTGCGCGGGCTGCGGCTGCGACTGAGCCACGCCGGGGGCTCGGGTCCGCTGCTCGTCACCGTGACCAGCCCGGGCGTGGGCGAGGGGAAGTCGTTCCTGTCGTGCAACCTCGCCCTCGCGTTCGCCGACGCGGGCTTTCGCACGCTGCTGATCGATGGCGACGTGCGTCGCGGCGGCCAGCACCGGATGCTGGGCCTGCACCGGGAGCCGGGTCTGGTGGATTTCCTTGCGGGCGACCTGCCGTTCGAGACCGTCGTCCAGGCCACGCGCCACCCGAACCTGTCGTTCATCGGGTGCGGGGCGCGCCGGCCGAGCGCGCCGGAGCTGCTGAGCTCGGACGTGATGACCGATCTGATCGATCGTGTGCGGGAGGAGTGCGGCGTCGTGCTCGTCGACAGTCCGCCGCTCGCCGTCGGCGTGGATCCCTACGTGCTGGCGACGCGGACGGGCAACGTGCTGATCGTGCTGCGGGCCGGCGTGTCCGACTTGGACCTCGCGGCCGCGAAGCTGGATGTGCTCGACACGCTGCCGGTGCGGGTGTTGGGCGCCGTGTTGAACGATGTCCGGCCGTACGGGGCGTACCGCTACTACACCTACGATGCAGCGGCGTATGCGGAAGGCAACGGCGCCATCGGGCAACGCCGCCCTGGGTCGGCGGGCGTGCTGTGGGGTCGGTCATGAGCCAAGCAACGAACCGGTGGCGGCGTGGCGCGGTGCTGGTGGGACTGGCGTGGCTGGCCGCGGCGCGGCCCGCCACGGGGCAGGAGGACCAGGCGCCACCGGTGGCTCCCCCCCCGCCCCCGCGCGAGCTGACGGCGGGCCACCCCCTGGCTTCCCGAGCCACCCTGCTCGATTCGGCGCAGCGCATCGCCGCGGCCGGCGATACTGTCCGCGCGGGAGCGATCCGGGCCCGCCTGGCGGAAGGGGACTTTCAGGCGGGTGAGCGCGTCTGGCTGCGCGTGGACAGCGAGCCGGCCTTGAGCGACACGTTCACGGTCACGACGGCGCGCACCGTGGCGCTGCCCTCGCCCGTCAACCACGAGATCCCGCTGCGCGGCGTGCTGCGCTCCGAGCTGCAGAGCTACCTCGTGCAACAGCTGTCCCAGTACCTGCGGACCCCCGCGGTTCGGGCCCGTGCGCTGGTCCGGGTGTCGGTGCAGGGAGGAGTGGTGCGGCCCGGTTATTACGCCGTGCCGGCGGATGCCCTCGTGGCCGACGCGCTCATGGCCGCCGGGGGCACGCTCCCGACCGCGAAGCCGGGCAAGATGCGGCTGGAACGGGGCGGGGACCGCCTTCTGGACGGCAAGGACCTCGCTCAGGCCGTCGCGCAGGGGCGTACGCTCGACGACCTGAACGTGCAGGACGGCGATCAGCTGATGGTGCCGAAGGAAGGCGCCGGCATGGGCGACAACCTGCGCTTCCTGTGGGTCCTGGTGAGCATCACGGGAGGGATCGTCGGGCTCACGAAAGTGTTCGGGCACTAAAGAGGAGGTTGGGGAGGTTGGAGGAGGTTGGGGGAGGTTGTCCCGCTGACGAGGCAACCTGCCCCAACCTGCCCCAACCTGCCCCAACCTGCCCCAACCTCCCCCGTCCTCCCCAACCTCCCGCCAGGTTCGCAACAAACTCACACCACTCGCAACGAAATGGTTCGCTCGCGCCGGGCGAAGCTATTAGCTTGCACCGCGTGAAGAGCGGGCTGCGGAGCGATCCGGCGGACTGGAAGGACGAGCGCCAGCGGCGAGGCCTGGCGGGGGAGGAGCAGGCGATCCGCTACCTCCTGTCGCGCGGGTGCCACATAGTGGCGCATCGATTTCGCCTGGGTCACACCGAGATCGACCTGATCGCCCGCCAGGGAAACCTGGTCAGCTTCGTGGAAGTGAAAACCCGCCGCGGGACGGCGTTCGGCAGCCCGCTCGAGGCGGTCACGGGCGCCAAGCGCCGCGAGCTGGTGAAGGCGGCGCGCGTGTGGGTGGACCGGTTCGGCAAGCCCGCCGACATCTACCGCTTCGACTGCATCGCGATCGTGGACGGCCAGCTGGAGCACGTGGCAGACGCGTTCCGCCCCGGCTGGCGCTAGCCGGGGCTTCGGTATATATTCGGGCCTCTCACGCGGAGGCTCCCAACCCATGTCGAGGACACTCATGGCGGCGGAAAACGAAGCTCCGAGGTTGACGGAGGAGCGCCGCAAGGCGCTCAATCTGGCGATCACGCAGATCGAGAAGACGTGCGGCAAGGGCGCCATCATGCGGATGGGAGCGGACTCGCCCCAGGTGCGGGTGGAGGCGATTCCCACGGGCGCCATCAACCTCGACGCGGCGATCGGCATCGGGGGGATTCCGCGGGGCCGGGTGACGGAGATCTTCGGGCCCGAATCGAGCGGCAAGACCACGCTGGCGTTGCACGTCGTGGCGCACTCCCAGCGGCAGGGCGGAGCCGCCGCGTACATCGACGCCGAGCACGCGCTCGATGTCGAATACGCCAAGAAGCTGGGCGTCGACATCGACAACCTGCTCGTGTCGCAGCCGGACACGGGCGAGCAGGGGCTCGAGATCACCGAGATCCTGGTGCGCTCGGGGGCGGTGGACGTGGTGGTGGTGGACTCGGTCGCGGCGCTCGTCCCGAAGGCGGAGATCGAGGGAGACATGGGAGACTCGCTCCCGGGGCTCCAGGCGCGGCTGATGAGCCAGGCCCTGCGCAAGCTCGCCGGGGCGATCAACCGGTCGCGCACGGCGGTGGTGTTCATCAACCAGCTGCGCGAGAAGATCGGGGTGATGTTCGGCAATCCCGAGACGACCACCGGGGGCCGGGCGCTCAAGTTTTACGCCTCGGTGCGGCTCGACATGCGGCGCATCGGGCCCGTGAAGGAGCGCGAGGTGGTCATCGGCAACCACGTGCGGGTGAAGGTGGTGAAGAACAAGGTGGCGCCGCCGTTCCGTCAGGCCGAGTTCGACATCATGTTCGACGAGGGGATCAGCCACGAGTCGTTGCTGGTGGACATCGCGGCGGAGGCGGGGATCATCGAGAAGTCGGGAGCGTGGTACGCGTACGGCAAGGAGCGGATCGGTCAGGGGCGCGAGAACGCGAAGCTGTATCTCAAGGATCACGCCGATCTCGCCGCGGAGGTGGAAGCGAAGGTGAAGGAGCATCTCGGTGTGAAACCCGCCGCGGTGGCGGCGGACGAGGAGGCCTCCACCCCCGAGGAGTGAGTGTCGACTCTCACCGACATCGCCCCCGATCCGCGTCAGCCGGGCTATCGGCTGGTCGAAGTGGATCGGGGGCGATTCGCGTCGCTGCCCGCCGACGCGCTCGAGTCGCTGAGCTTGCGAGTCGGTGCGGAGCTGGCGCCGGCGGTGCTGGAGCGGCTGCGCGAGCTGGCGGACGTGGAGGCGGCGCAGCGCGCGGCGCTGCGGGCCCTGGCGCGCCGCGCCCATGCGCGGCGCGATCTGGAGCGGCGGCTCACCAAGAAGCAGCATCCACCGGCCGCGGTGACGACGGCCCTGGAGCGGCTGGCGGCGCGGGGCCTGCTGGACGACCGCCGCTTCGCCGAACAGTACGCCGCGGTACGCGCGACGCGCGGCAAGGGGCCGGCCCGGATCATCAGCGATCTGCTCGCCCAGGGCGTGGAGCGCGGCGTCGCGGAGGTCGCCGTGGGGCGCGCGCTCGAGGAGGAAGGAATCGATCCGCAGGTCGAAGCCCGGGCGGCGGCCGCGAAGCGGGCGCGCCAGCTGGGCGGGTTGCCGCCGCCGCTGCGGCGTCGCCGGCTGCTGGCGTTTCTGGTACGCCGGGGCTACTCGGGGCCGCAGGTGAAGGAGCTGGTGCGGGAGCTGTGCGGGTAAGGGGGGGCCGGCCGTCCGTTGAACCCCGCGGCACCGCCGCGGGGTTAACCCACCCGAAAGGACGTCGTGTGCGGCAAAGGGGACCTCACAAGGCGTGTGGACTGTACGCGCACATCACGTGGCACACGTGGCGGCGTGTACCGCAGGTGCGGAAGTCCGATGTGGCCGCGATAACCGCTACGGTGTTGGACGCCGCTGAGCGCTGTGGAGTTCGGGTACACGCGCAGGCGGTGTTGTCGGACCACGTGCACGTCGTGGTGAGTTACGCGCCGCACGTAGCGTTGGCGTCGTTCATTAGACATTCCAAGTCGGAGTCTGCGCGGCGGATCAATGCGGCGCGCGTCGACGCGCAGCGAATACGGTGGTGTCGGGGCTACTACGCGGGTTCCCTTTCACGACGAGACGTGGGGCCGGCACGGTCGTACCTGGCCCTGCAGTTTCAGCGGCACCCGAACCGCATCCCATGTTAGTCCGGGTGGGTTAACCCCGGGCCGGGTGGCCCGGGGCTCTCGGGGACGTCAGTGCCTGCGGGCGGTGGCCCCAGCGGAAGCGGTAACTCCGCGCTCGCCTTTCAGTTGCCCCGTGCCGCGCACTATATTCCCCCCCATGACTTCCGCCGAAATCCGCCGCAAGTTTCTCGCGTTCTTTGCGGCCCGGGGGCATCGCGAAGTCCCAAGCGCCCCCCTGGTCCCGGCGGACGATCCCACCTTGCTGTTCACCAACGCCGGGATGGTGCAGTTCAAGCGGGTGTTCCAGGGGCTCGAGCGGCGCGACTATACGCGCGCGGTCACCTGCCAGAAATGCGTGCGCGCGGGCGGCAAGCACAACGACCTGGAGCAGGTCGGCCACACCGCCCGGCATCACACGTTCTTCGAGATGCTCGGCAACTTCTCCTTCGGCGACTACTTCAAGAAGGAAGCGATCGCGTACGCCTGGGAGTGGGTGACGGGGGAAGACTGGCTGGGGATCGCGCCCGGGCGGCTGTACGTCACCGTGCACGAGAGCGACGACGAAGCCCGGCGGCTGTGGCGC
>QHUU01000106.1 GCA_003222155.1 Gemmatimonadota bacterium
ACCTCCCTCGACGGTAATCTACATCTCGACGATGGCCTCCGCCTCGATCTCCACGAGCATCTCGGGGGCCACCAGCCGGCTCACCGCCACGAGCGTGGTCGCCGGCCGGATGTCGTGGAACACCTCGCCGTGCGCCCGCCCCACGCGCTCCCAGTCCGCGATGTCGGTCACGTATATCCGGGTTCGTACGACGTCGCGCAGCGACGCCCCGGCCTGGACCAGGGCCCGCTCGATGTTCTTGAGCGCCTGGACCGCCTGCAGATAGGCGTCGCCGATGCCGACGATCGTCCCGTCGGGTCCGGTCGCCGTCGTGCCCGCCACGTGCACCGTGGAGCCGACGCGTACGGCGCGCGAGTAGCCGACGACCGGCTCCCACGGCGCCCCGCTCGAGATGTTTTGCCGCGGCATGTCAGCGCACCGCCGGCGCTTCGTTCCGGGTCTCGTGCGCGACGCCGTTCTTACCGCCCTGCTTGGCCCGGTACATGAGGCCGTCCACGGCCCCGAGCAGCTCGTCCACCGATTCCGGCGGCACGAGGAAAGTGGCGACGCCGATGCTCGCCGTCATGCGCCAGCCGTGCGCCGGCACCACGTCGGCCAACGCCCCGCGCAGCTTCTCGGTCGCGAGTCGGGCGGGCGCCGCGCTCGCCTCGGGCAGCAAAACGACGAACTCGTCCCCGCCCAGACGGGCGACCACGTCGCTGGCGCGCATCACGCCGCTCAACGCGCGCGCGACCGAGCGCAGCACGGCATCGCCCGCGAGGTGGCCCAGGCGGTCGTTCACCAGCTTGAAGTCGTCGAGATCGAGATAGGCGACGGAGAAGGGATGGGCGTAGCGCCGGGCCCGCGTGATCTCGGCCTCGGCGACCTCGTAGAACGCGCGGGCGTTGGGGGCGCCGGTGAGCGCGTCGCTGCGTGCCAGCTGCCGCTCCCGCGCGTGCGCCAGACGCAGGCGTGCGAGGGCCTCCGACACGAGCACGAGCGCGGCCAGCCGCAGCGCGGCGTTCCAGTAGGGAATCGACCAATCGGAGTAATCATGCTGCGCGAGCGCGTCCGCGACCATCCAGGCGAGGCCGCCCGCGCACGCGATGATCGCCCCCGGCCAGCGCCCGGCATACCACGCCACCAGGACGACGGGGGCCACGTAGAACACCAGGGGGGTGAGGTCGGGACCCGTGACGAAATCCACCCACCCCAGCCCCGTGACCATGACGAGCCCGGCCATCACGAGCACGGGGGCCGGCAGGCGCGCGAGCCAGGCGTCGAGCCGCCCCCCGATGGAACCGTCGATGCGCACCCCCACCACCCTTGTCGGCGTCGGTCGCCCGGAAGATAACGCGGCGGGTCCGGGCGCTAGCACATCGCCAGCTGGTCGGGCGGCCCGGCCGGATAGCGCACGACGCCCCCGGTGAGAATGCGCGCGTGCGCCGACAGCGTGTGCGGATCCAGGCGGGCCCGACCGAGGATGTGACTCACGCTCTCGCCCCGTGCCAGGAGGGCGTCGGCGATCAGGTGGCGATGGCAGCGCCACGGCACCGCTTCGGCGCACAACAGCGTCGTCGGCCGGGCGCGCGCCAGGTCGATCACCCGGCCGAGCCCCTGCCGAAACGCGTCCGAGTCCATGTAGTCCGCGTAGCCCCGGAAGGCGGCGCTGCGCCACGCGGTGTTGGCGGAGTCGGGCCGGGCGATGCGACGACCTCCGAGGTCGGCCTCGTGATGGTAGGCGATTCCCGCTGCTTGGAGTGCGGCGGCCAGCGCGTCGCGGGCGAAATGCGGATGGCGGCGCGAGGCGGGAAAGCGACGCACGTCCACGATCTGGCGCACACCGTGCGCCGCCAACAATCCCAGGAAGTCCTCGAGGTCGCGGGTCGAGTGGCCGACCGTATAGATCATCCCGCAAGATACCTTGACCACGCTGGGAGACGCCCGAGGCCCCGCTTCGTGAGGTTTGACCGTCAAAACCGGATAGATCGCTGCGCGGTGCCGCGCTAAGTTGTCTCTCGTGAGCCACCCTGCAGCTGTGTCCGAGCTGACGGCCGAGCGCCGCTGGCGCATCGTGCTGGCGCGTGACCGCCGCTACGACGGCGCGTTCGTGTACGGCGTCCGGTCCACCGGGATCTACTGCCGGCCCTCGTGCCCGAGCCGGCGTCCCCGGCGGGCGCAGGTCGCCTTCTTCCCCGTGCCGGAGCTCGCCGAGCGCGCCGGGTTCCGCGCCTGCCGCCGCTGCCGCCCCGGCGAGGCGCCGGCCCCGGACCCGCGCGTCCCCCTGGTTCGGGCCGCGTGCCGCCTGATCGACGCGCACCCCGAGGCGCCGGCCAGCCTGGCGACCCTGAGCACGCGCACCGGCGCCACCTCGCATCAGCTGCTGCGCGCGTTCCGGCGGGTGCTCGGGCTCAGTCCGCGCCAATATCGCGATGCGCGCCGCCTCGACCGTTTCAAGACGGAGCTGCGCGTCCGCAGGCGAGTGAGCCCGGCCCTGTACCACGCGGGATACGGCTCGACGAGCCGTGTGTACGAGCGCGCCCACGCGCAGCTCGGGATGACGCCCGCGACCTACAGTCGCGGCGCCCCGGGCGTGCGGATCGCCTACACGATCGCCCCCTGCCCGCTCGGCCGCCTGATGGTCGCCACGACGGAGCGCGGCATCTGCCGCGTGAGCCTGGGCGGAGACGCGGCCGAGCTCGAGGCGGGGCTGCGCGCGGAATTCCCCGCCGCCCTGATCCGCCGCGACCGCAGCGGGCTCGCCGCCCTGGTCGGTGCCATCGTCCGTTATCTCGAAGGGCGCACCCAGCACCTCGATCTGCCCCTCGACGTGCGTGCGACGGCGTTCCAGCGACGCGTGTGGGAGGCGCTGCGCCGTATCCCCTACGGCCGGACGCGTTCGTACAGGCAGATCGCGCGCGCCATCGGACGGCCGGGGGCGACCCGCGCCGTGGCCCGCGCCTGCGCGACGAATCCGGTGGCCCTCGTGGTCCCGTGTCACCGCGTCGTCCGAGCCGACGGCGAGGCGGGCGGCTACCGCTGGGGAATCGAGCGCAAGCGGGCGCTGCTCGAGCGCGAGCAGACGAGGGCGAGGCTATGACGTCGTAGGTGCGGAGTGCACCGTCTCGTTTTCGAGACACGACGGTTTACATTTCCGCATCACATGGCCCGCCCAGCCGCTTTCGACAACGAGCTCGGCGACTTCACCGCCGACGTCCGGATCCTCACGCTGATCGCGATGGCCGCCCTGATCGGCGTGATCAGCGCGTTCGTCGCCCTGGCGCTGCTGCGGCTCATCGGGTTCTTCACCCACCTGTTCTATTTTCACGCGATCGACAGTGGCCTCGTCTCGCCGGCCGACAACCGCCTGGGTCTCTGGGCGCTGCCGGTGCCCGTCGTCGGGGGCCTCATCGTCGGGCTCATGGCGCGGTACGGCTCCGAGCGGATCCGAGGCCACGGCATCCCGGAGGCGCTCGAGGCGATCCTCATCGGGCAGAGCCGCATGTCCGCCCGGGTCGCCCTGCTCAAACCGCTGTCGTCCGCCATTGCCATCGGGACCGGCGGGCCGTTCGGGGCCGAGGGGCCGATCATCATGACGGGAGGGGCGTTCGGCTCGCTGTTCGGCCAGGCGTTCCATCTGTCGCCGGCCGAACGCAAGACGTTGCTCGTTGCCGGCGCCGCGGGCGGGATGGCCGCGGTGTTCGGCACGCCGCTGGCCGCGACCCTGCTCGCCGTGGAGCTGCTGCTGTTCGAGTGGAAGCCGCGGAGCTTCGTCCCCGTGGCCTGCGCCGCGGCGGTGGCGGCCGCGTTGCGCGTGCCGCTGCTCGGCCCGGGACCCCTGTTTCCGGTGCCGCCCCACGCCGCGTTGGCCACGCGCGAGCTCGGCATCGCGCTCGCGCTCGGGGTCACGGCCGGCTTCGGGTCGGGGCTGCTCACGTGGCTCGTGTACGCGTGCGAGGACCTGTTTCGCAAGGCCCCGATGCACTGGATGTGGTGGCCCCTCCTGGGCGGCGCCGTGATCGGGCTCGGCGGTCTGCTCTCCCCGCGCGCGCTGGGCGTCGGCTACGACACCATCCACGACCTGCTCGGCGGGCAGCTGGTCGGCGTCGCGCTGCTCGGGCTCATGGTGACCAAGGCCGTGATCTGGGCTGTGGCCCTCGGATCGGGGACGTCGGGCGGCGTGCTCGCCCCGCTCCTCATCATGGGAGGCGCGCTGGGCGCTCTCGAGGCGCACTGGATTCCCTCGGGCGACCCCGGGCTCTGGGCCGCGCTCAGCATGGGCGCGATGATGGGCGGCACGATGCGCGCCCCGTTGACCGCGGTCGCGTTCATGGTGGAGCTGACGCACGACATCAACGTGCTGCCGGGGCTGCTCGTCGCCTGCGTCGCCGCCGACGCCGTGACGGTGCTGCTCATGAAGCGCTCGATCCTTACGGAGAAGGTCGCGCGGCGCGGGTATCACTTGACGCGCGAGTACAGCGCGAACCCGCTGCACCTGCTACGGGTGCAAGACGTCATGGAGCCGCCGGTGCTGCCGGTCGCCGACCGGCCGGCGGCCGTCAGCTATCCCGATGAGCTGCTCGATCACGCCCTGACCAAGATGCTCGAGCACGAGGTCGACCTCTTGCCGGTCGTCAACCGGAGCGAGCCCGAGCAGGTCGTCGGCTACGTGGCGCGCGACGGGATCTTGGCGGCGTGGGTGCAGTTCGCCCGTGACGAAGGGCGCCGCGAGCCTGGCTGGCTCGCGGCGCAATTCCGCAAGGTCCGCAACCGCGCGACGCGCTAGCGGTTTCCCGCGCCCGTCGCCGCTTCGGCCACGGGACGGCGGTACTTCTGGAACCAGCTCATCATGTAGAGCTGCGTGCGCATGAAGTTGGACGGCTTCGATCCCGTGCCGTGGTACTCGTCGTTGAAGCGCAACATCACGGTCGGCACGCCGCGCACTTTCAGCGCCGCATAGAACTCCTCGGTCTGCGGGATCGGCGTGCGCCGGTCCAGCTCGCCCGTCATCAAGAGAGTCGGGGTCGTGATGTGCCCGACCTGCATCAGCGATGAATGGGCAAGCCACTCATCCGGCTTGTCCCAGAATGCCTGATGGAAGAAGCTGTAGGTGAAGAGCGGGATGTCGGTCTGCCCCGCCATGCTGATCCAGTCGATCACCGGGCAGCGCACCGCGGCCGCCGCGAACCGGCTGGTGTGGCCGATCACCCAGCTCGAGAGCACGCCGCCTCCGGAGCAGCCCGAGACGTACATGCGCGTCGTATCCACGTAGCCCTTCCCGATCACCGCGTCCACGCCGGCCATGAGATCGTCGTAGTCGGGACCGGGATAGTTGTGGTCGATCGCGTTCGAAAACGCGTCGCCGTAGCCGGTCGAGCCGCGCGGGTTCACGTACAGCACCACGTAGCCGTTCGCCGCGAAGTTCTGGAACATGTAGCTGAACGCCACGTTGTACATCGCGAACGGTCCGCCGTGGATCTCGAGGATCAGCGGGTACTTCTTCGAGGCCTCGAACGACGGGGGCTTGACGATCCACCCCTGCACGCGCGTCCCGCCGGTCGAGTTGTACCAGGTCTCCTCGACCTTAGCGAGCCGCTTGTTCGCGAGCACGTCGTCGTTCACCATCGTGAGGCGGGTCACGGGACCCGGCCGTCGCAGGTCCATGCGCACGACGTCTCCCGCGTGCTCGGCGTCACCAGCCACGCCGACACCGACGAGCGTGCGCGCCAGCGACGCGAGGGAGACCACCTGCGCGCCCTGCGTCACGTCGCGCACCCCGCCGGCGAGATCGGCGTAGTGCACGTTGATCGAGCCGCGGCCGCCGGCCTGGAAAAAGACGCCCTTGCCGTCGGGTGCCCAGTGCAGGTCGCCTGGATCCCGGTCGAAGCTCTTGGATACGTCGCGCACGCCGGAGCCGTCGATGCCCATCACCCACAGGTCCGAGGTGCGGTGCGTGTGCTCGGTCGAATCGTTGCCACTGAACGCGACGCTCCGCCCGTCGGGCGACACGACCGGATTCGCCCAGAAGCCGGCCCGTGACACGAGCGGCTTGATCGTCCCGCTCGCCACGTCCAGCCCGTAGATGCGCGACACCTGATACTGGCGGTCCCAGGTCGTGTCGCGCAGCCCGTCGAACACGATGGTCCGTCCGTCCGGGGTCCAGTCGTAGCCGGCCCCGTTGTTCAAGCCGTCGAACCGGGCGCCCACGTTCCAGTGCCCGCTCGTGAGCGCGCGCGCCGTGCCGCCCTCCGCCGGCACCAGGAAAAGGTGGGTGAATCCCTGTTCCATGTACCCGACGCGGTCCTGACGGTAATGCAGGTCATCCACCACGCGCGGCGCGGGCGTCCACTTCGCGCCTTCGGGCGGCTTGGGCAGCGAGATGGTCCAGAGCGTGGAGTCGGGCACGAGCATGACGAACGCGATCGACTTGCCGTCGGGCGCCCACCTGGGGTTGGTCGGCTTCTCGAGCACGCGGGTCACCTGCGACGACGCGCCCTCGGCATCCATCCAGCGGACGAACAGCTGCGTGCCCTTGGGCTCGCCGTCGGCCAGGTAGAGAATGCGCGTGCCGTCGGGCGCCCAGCGCGCGTCGCTGCCCTTCACGAGGAAACGATTGTGCGAGCCGTCGGCGTTCATGATCCACAGCGCCGACTCCCACTTGTCCTCGAGCTTGTTCACCCAGCGGCGGGTGTAGACGATCTGGGCCCCGTCGGGAGAGATCTGGGGATCGGCCACCTGCTCCCAGTCGAGATAATGATTGACCGTCAGCAGCGTGTCGGACGCGATTTCCTGGGCCGGGAGCGGCCGCGCCAGGGAGAGTCCGACGAGCAGCACGAGGGCAAGCGGCAACGTACGGCGCATGGATCGTCCTCCTCGAGAGTTCAAAACGACAAGTCGAGCCGCGCCGTCCAATAGCGCGCCAACGGCTGGGTCAACAGGTCGCCTACGATCAGGAAGCACACACAGACGCGGTGAGCGTGAGTAACGCGGAGAGGCGCATGCCGACCATCGAGTGAGCCCTGCGAGCCGGGGGCGACGTTAAAGAGAGCGCGGGCCCCGACGTTCCACAAGTGGACCGTGTCGCGTCAGCGCAACAGGCGTCCGATCGTTTTCTCGACGCGCTGCGCGAACATATGCGCCGCGCCGGGCGCCATCCGCGCCGCCTCTCCTTTGATCTCGTAGCTGTCCGCGAGCACCGGCCGCCCGGTCGTGGCATCGAACAGCTCGGCCGAGAGCAGCCAGACGAGGTTCGACAGGTTCGAGATCGTGCCCTTCGCGACCCAGCGCGCGCCCAGGCGGCGGGCTACGGCCACCGCGCAGGCGTTGTCGCACGGATTGCCGTCGGCTTCCACCGCGGCCACGGCCGCCGCCGTCACGCTCGAGTCGGCGACCGCCACCACGTCGGACGCTCCCAGCGTCGCGCGCAGCTTGCTCGTCGCCGCCGCCACGACCGCCGTGTCGCCCGCCTGGAGCACGTTGGCGTGCTGCCCGTCGAACCGGAGATTGATCACCGCGACCGCCGGACGCGGCGGGCCGCTCTGGGCGGCGACCGCAGTGAACCACAGCACGAGCGAGGCAAGCGGGGAAACGCGCACGAGTATAATCTAGAGTCTCCTCTGGCAGGACACCAATGACCGCCGTACGCCCCGCCGCCGACGACCAGCGCGCGGCCGTCGTCGCCGGATTCCTCGGCTGGACGCTCGACGCGTTCGACTTTTTCCTCGTCGTGATGACCCTCACAGCGATCGCCCGGGAGTTCGGGAAGTCGGACGCCGCGATCGCGCTCTCGATCACGCTCACGCTCGCGTTCCGGCCCGTGGGCGCGTTCATCTTCGGCCTCGTCGCCGACCGCTACGGGCGCAAGCTGCCCCTGATGATCGACCTGGTGTTCTACTCGCTGGTCGAGGTGCTCACGGGCCTGGCGCCGAACTACGTCACGTTCCTCGTGCTGCGCGCCCTGTTCGGAATCGGGATGGGCGCCGAATGGGGCGTGGGCGCCTCCCTCGTGATGGAGAAGGTGTCACCCCGCTATCGGGGCGTGGTATCGGGACTGCTGCAGCAGGGATACGCCCTGGGCTACCTGCTGGCGGCGCTGTGCTACCGCTCGTTGTTCCCCCACTTCGGCTGGCGACCGCTGTTCTTCATCGGCGGGCTTCCCGCCCTGCTGGCGTTGTTCGTGCGAGCCCGCGTGCGCGAATCCGCTGTGTGGCGCGAGACGCGGCACGACAGCTGGACCGGGCTGGGGCGCGCCATCCGGGCCAACCTGCCGTTGTTCGGCTACATCACGATCCTCATGTGGATGATGAACATGGTGTCCCACGGCACGCAGGACATGTACCCCACCTTCTTGCAGCGCCACTGGGGCTTCGGCGCGCAGCAGCGCGGCGACGTCACCATCGTGTCGATGATCGGGGCGCTGATGGGCGGCGTCGCGTTCGGCCTCTACTCGGATCGCCTGGGCCGCCGGCGCGCGATCGGGCTCGCCCTGGGCGCGGCCGTGGCGGCGATTCCGCTCTGGGCCTTCGCGGGATCGGTGCCCCTGCTCGTGGTCGGCGCGTTCGTGATGCAGTTCTTCGTGCAGGGCGCCTGGGGCGTCATCCCCGCGCACATCACGGAGCTTTCGCCCGACTCGGTGCGCGGCTTCCTGCCGGGCTTCGCCTACCAATGCGGCGTGGCGCTGGCCGGCTCGATCGGGTGGCTCGAGGCCCGGTTCGCCGAGCACCTCGACTATGCCTGGGCCATGGCGTTGACCGCGGCGACGGTGTTCGTGCTGGGCGCCGTGGTGGCGCAGCTCGGACCCGAGCGCCGGGGAGTGGCATTCGGGCGTGGGGCTCCGTAGCGTTAGCGTCATGGCCACCTTCGTCAAAGCCACCCAGGCCTACCAGCAGGGGCAGCGCACGCTGCCCCGCCGCTACTACGTCGACCCCGGGATCTATGCCGAGGAGCAGGAGCGGGTGTTCGCGCAGCGCTGGGTGTGCGTCGGGCGCGCCGCCGAGCTGGCGGCGTCCGGGGACTACGTGCTGCGGTCGATCGCGGGGGAGAGCGTCATCGTGGTGCGAGGGTCGGACGGCGCGGTGCGCGCGTTCTACAACGTGTGCCGCCACCGCGGCACCAGGCTGTGCGAGACCGAGCGCGGGCGCCTGTCCGAAACGATCCAGTGCCCCTACCACGCGTGGACCTACACACTCGACGGCGCGCTGATCGGCGCGCCGCACATGAACGAGGTGGCGGACTTCGACAAGCGCGATTATCCGCTGCACCCGATCGCGCTCGCGACGTGGGAAGGATTCCTCTTTGTCAATCTGGCGCAGGACCCCGAGCCGTTCGCCCGCGCGTTCGCTCCGCTGGAGCGCCGCTTCAGCCGCTTCAACATCGAGCGGCTCCGCTCCGGCGCCCGGGTCGACTACGACGTCCGCGCCAACTGGAAGCTCGTCTTCCAGAATTTCTCCGAATGTCTGCATTGCCCGGTGATCCATCCCGGGCTCGCGAAGCTCACGCCCTACACGAGCGGCGCGAACGACCTGTTCGAGGGACCCTATCTCGGCGGGTACATGGTGATCACGGCTCCGGGTGGGAGCCTCACGCTCAGCGGCCGGGCGTGTGGGCCGGCCGTGGGCGAGCTGCCGGCCGAAGACCGCAACCGGGTCTATTTCTACACCATCTTCCCGAATCTGCTGCTCTCGCTGCATCCCGACTACGTGATGTTCCATACGCTCTCGCCCGAGGCGCCCGACCGCACGCACATCACCTGCGAGTGGCTGTTCCACCCGGACGCGTTCGGGCAGGCGGGGTTCGATCCGCAGGACGCCGTGGGCTTCTGGGACGACACGAACCGTCAGGACTGGAACATCTGCGAGCGCTCGCAGCTGGGCGTGTCGTCGCGCGCGTACCAGCCCGGCCCGTACTCGCCGCGCGAGGGCATCTCGGCGGCGTGGGACCGGGAGTTCTTGAGAGCGCTGGAGAAACGATAGCAGTGTGCGCAGTGCGCGGTGCGCGGTTGCGTCCGATGGCCGATCGACAGCCGCTGACAGTGAGCGTGCATCGGTGGCAACCGCGTACGGCGCACCGCGCACCCTTACCCACTCATCGTGTGCCCCTCAAGTACGCGTCCGTCTTGTTGAGCCAGTCTTCGCGCGGCGGGTAGAACACGTCCACGTCGAGCGTATCCTCGAGCGCGTGCGCTTCGTGCGGCACGTACGCGGGCAGGTGCAGCACCTCCCCCGCCCGCACCACCACCTCTTGCGCGCCGTCCGCACCCACCAGGAACCGCAGCGCGCCCTCCAGGATGTAGGTGAACTGCTCGTTCTCGTGCGAGTGCCGAGGGACGACGCACCCCTGCTTCAAGTACACGTGCGCCAACATCACGCGATCACCGGTGATGAGCCGGCGGGACAACCGTTCGTGCAGCTGTTCGCGGGGGAGATCGTCCCACCGGTACCATGTCGCCTTGCCCTCGCCGCTCACCGCGATCGCTCCGACGCTGGGGTGAACAGAACGCTACCGCGCGCCCGCTGCGCCGTCAAAAAGGGGGCGGCGGCGCCCGCGTTCTTGCCGTCGCCCAACCGGGTGACTAGCTTCGCGGCACTCCCGTGATGGAGGCCGTGCATGCCGCTCACCGAGTGGCTGGTTCCGGAATTCGATGAGGAGATGGCCGCCACGCGCCGCGTGCTCGAGCGCGTCCCCGACGGCAAGTCCTCCTGGAAGCCGCATCCCAAGTCGATGACGCTCGGCCGGCTGGCGACGCTGGTCGCCGAGCTGCCGGCATGGGCGGTGAACGCGGTGACGCGCGACGAGCTCGACATCATGCCGCCGGGCGCGCCGCCAGCGAAGTTCGAGGCACTCGAGAACGCCGCGCGCATCCTGGAGCTGTTCGACCGCAACGTCGCCGCGGCGCGCGCCGCGATCGCCCGCACCGCCGACGCCGAGTTCAAGAAGCCGTGGGCGTTCAAGGTCGCCGGCCGGACCGTGGCCACCAATCCGAAGTTCACGGTGTACCGCCGCACGGTGCTCAATCATCTGGTGCATCATCGCGGCCAGCTCACCGTGTACCTGCGGCTCAACGGCATCCCCGTCCCCGCGGTGTACGGTCCCACGGCCGACGAGCCGAACTTCTAAGGAAACCGCATGTCGTCCTGGGAGCGGGTGGTCTCGCGGGGATTGCGACTGCTGCGGCTGGACAGCATCCGCAGCAAGATGCTGGTGTTCGGCATCCTCGCCACCCTCATCCCCTCTTTCACGACGGCCTGGATCTCCTACCTGCAGAACAAGCGCTCGCTCACCGAGAAGATCACGGGCGAGCTGCAGAGCGTCAGCGCGCAGACCGCGCGCGAAATGGACCTGTGGGTCAAGGAGCGGCTGTACGAGCTGCGCGTGTTCGCCAGCTCGTACGAGGTCTCGGAGAACCTCGACCGGATCACGCGCGGCGGCGGCGCGGCCGCCCTGGCGCGCCTCACCGACTACCTGCGCTCCGTGCACGAGCGCTTCGCGGATTACCCCGAGCTGCTGGTCGTGAACCCGCGGGGAGAGGCGGTGGCGACGACCGCCCGGCAGGCGACGCCCGCCCATCTGCCGGCGAACTGGGCCGCCGCCATCCGGGCCGACAATGCGGTGCTGGGCGACGCGTATCGGGACGACGCGCTCGGCAAGGATGTCGTCATCTTCGCGGTCCCCATCTATCAGACGGGAGGGCGCTTCCTCGGCGCGCTCACGGCAAAGCTCGACCTCGCCGCGGTGCATCACCTGCTGCGGCGCTTCGCCGCGGGAGCGACCGGCCGGGTGTACCTCATCACCGCCGCGGGCCAGCCCCTGGTCGGCTCGGAGGCGGAGCACGAGGCGCTGATGCAACGCCACCTCGACAGCGCCGTCGCCGGGTGGTTGCTCGAGCACGAGGGGCTGCCGCTCGAATTCACGGGCCTGCAAGGCGTCCGCGTGGTCGCCTCGGCCAAGCGCGTGCCACATGTCGAGTGGGCCGTGCTGGCCCAGGTGCCCGCGGCGGAAGCGTTCCGACAGGTGACCCGTCTCCGCAACGTCACGGTGCTGATCGTGGCGGCGCTGCTCGTGGGCGTGGGCCTGCTCGCCTACGTGCTCGGCCTCCTCATCACGCGACCGCTCGACCGCCTGACGCGCGGCGCCGCCGGGGTCGCCGGGGGCGATCTCGCCGTCGACCTGCCGGTGGTGGGCGGCGGCGAGCTCGGGTACGTGACGGAAGTGTTCAACGACATGGTGGCCCGGTTGCGCGACAGCCGGCGCGAGCTCGAGCGGCTCTCGATCACCGACGACCTCACCACGCTGTTCAACCGGCGCTACGTCATGGAGGCCCTCGCGAACGAAGTCCGCCGCTCACGCCGGCTCGAGCACCCGTTCACGCTGCTCATGCTGGACGTGGATCATTTCAAGGAGTACAACGACGCATACGGACACCTGGCGGGCGACGCCGCGCTGGCGCGCGTGGCAGCGATTCTCAAGGAGTCCACGCGCGACGTGGACTGCGCCGCGCGCTACGGCGGAGAGGAGTTCGTGATCCTGCTGCCAGAGACCGAGGCGGCGGGCGCGACCGAGACGGCGCAACGCATTCAGGCGCGGCTGGCACGCGACGAGCAGGTAGGCGGGAAGCTGACGCTCAGCGTTGGGGTCGCGCAGTTCCCCGAGGACGGCGAATCGCCCGAGGAGCTGCTGGCGGGCGCGGATGCGGCGTTGTACCAGGCGAAGCGGGAGGGGCGAAACCGCGTGCTGCGCGCCGTGCGTTAACGGGCCTCGCGCCGCCCGATGAGGCTCAAGAACATCCACCCGCCGCGCCCGCTCTCATCCGCGACCCGCACCCACTGGTCCACGTAGGAGTAGCCGGTCAGCGCCGTGCCCGGCTCCACGGTGAAGAGCACCTTGTACGCGCCGCCCGGCCCGTCCCGCACATTACCATGCGTGTTCGCCTGGAGCCGCACGGGCACGGCGAACGGCACTTCGCCGGCGCGCAACGGCGCCCGCCCCTCGCCGCCCAACCGGCTCTTTCCCACGCCGGCGACGCGCTTGGCCTGGTCGGCGAGGTACAGGGCGCCGCCATAGTTCTGCTTCGCGAACTCGGCGCTCCCCTGCTGCAGCAGCGTGGTGGCTTGCGTCAGGTCCGTCGCCGGCTGCGACACCGTCGCGGCGCGGAACGACTGCAGGGCGATTTCCGCCTCCGCGATCGCCGACGCCGCCTCGGCACGGCTCGCGACGGTCTGGAGCTTGGCCATGGCGCGCACTACCTGCTGGCGCGCCTCGTCGAGCCGCGCCTGCAGCTCCTCCAGCTGCGCGTCGCGCTCGAGCAGCCGCAGCTCGAGCCGCGCGGCGCGCTGCTCCAGTGCCGTATCGCGCACGGTGCGCGGCGCCGGAGGCGCCACGGCGACCGTGTCGCTCGCCGGCCGCGGCGCGACATCGGGCTGCTGCGCCGCGCAGGCCGCCAGAGCGGCCGCGACCGCGGACCAAAAAAAAACCCGCGCCGGCGGGCCTTGCGTCGGGGAGCAGCTCGACCGCACCGTCAACCGGCCGCCTCCTGCGAGTCCGCCTGCTGCTGCATCGGCTCGTGGGCCTGCGCGCTGACCCACACCCCGGGATGGGGAATCGTGACCACGAAGCCCTCGGTCACGCGCAGCGGCTTCGCGTGGTACGCCGCCAGGGCGTCGCGCCACTCGGCAGGGAGCTGTGCGGCGGAGCGCAGCGGAAGCGCGATCGCGCTCCCGATGCGACCCACGACGTTGTTCTCGACCACGTCGGTGAGCGGCCGCCCCGCCGGGTCGCGCAGCTTGGAGAGCGCCACGTGGCGCGCGGCGGGATCGCCCGCCGAGATGATCGCGGTCGAGTAGTACAGCAGATTCGCCTCGATGTGCTCGAGCAGCCGCCCGCGCGCACCGGCCGGCACGCTGGCCTCGTCGCCGCCGAGCAGCCGCTCCAGATCGGGCAGCATGCCGCGATCGAGCAACGTGCGGCGGAACAGGTAGCCGAAGCGCCGCACCACGTCCGGCGTGGCAACGTTGGGGAGCCGGAACGGCACGAAGATCACGGGACGGGCCCGCGGGCTCCGCACCATCACCTTGAACCGCTCGAGCGGCTCGAAGAAGTGGAACGTCACAAGGCGATCGCGCGTCGTGTTCCGGACGGTTCGCACGGCGCCGGTGGCGGGTGCGTCGGCGGGGGCATCGACGACCCCGAGCGGGCGACGCCGCAGCGCGTTGCTCATGCGCTCGGTGCGGTCCCGGACCAGCTGGACCGTATCGGCGGCGGCCGCCTCGAGCCCCGGCTCGGTGAGCGTCAGCGCGTCGAGCTGCAGCTCCGGCCGCAGGGCGCTGACCAAGTCGCCGAGCATCGACGTGCCGACCATGCGGGCGAGGATCTGCAGCGGTCGCTCGCGCCCTTCGGCCTCGCGGCGCCAGCGGCCGTCCAGCACCGCCAGCTTGGCCTCGTCTCCCGGCGTGAGGGTCGCGCTGTACAGCAGCTCACCCCACTGCACACCCAGCGACTGCCAGTACTCTTCCACCTCGATGAGCGCGCCATAGCGCATGGCGCTCGACCCCTCGCCCGCGAGCGAGAAGAAGTCGGCGACGGGGTCGCGCGCCGCGCTGGCCGCGGCGGGCGCGCGCTCGGCGAACATGGCGAGGCGCTGGAAGTAGAGCACGTGCCCCGGCACGTCCACGGGATCCGGGCCGCGCGCGGGCGGGGGGGGCGTTCCCGCGGCCGGAGCGGGATGCACCACTTGCAGCTCGCGCACCACCCGCTCGCCCGCCCCGCTCGTGGAAGGCGGCAAGTGGCTGGGTGCGGCCAGCGGCGTCGGCTCGTCCCCCAGCGTGGCCGTGGCGAGCTCGATCGGATCCTCGCTGCGCAGTCCCACGCGCAGCCGCAACTTGAGAAGGTCGCGGCGCGGCACAGCCACGATGCCGTCGGCATCACTCACCCAGTGGCCCGCGGCGTTGCCACCCTTGTCGAGCACAGTCACGGGCACGCCCTGCGCGGGCTTGCCCGTGTCCTGATGCACGATGCGGAACAGCCAGACGTCGCTGATGGTCATAGGGGGCACCAATATGCAACGACGCCGGCGCGACGTACAACGACGGGTGACACGTTCCCGTGTAAGGCGTTACCGTGTAAGGTGTTGCCGGATGTCGCCGGGAACGGCGCTACTATCGCGCGCCGGGCGCAGACGCCATCCTTTTATACGCACTCCACCGGAGGTAGCTCCATGGCGCAGGCTGGCATCAACGTCGGTCCGTTCGACGCCCGGGCGCGTCAGGTGGCCGGCGCGCTGGCGATCATCGGGGGTCTCACGGCGCTGGACGGCTTCTTCCAGGCCCTGGGGTTTCTCACCTGGATCGTGTGTGCGGCGATGATGTACGTAGGGATTCTGTTCGCGATGGGCGGGTTCAAAGACGGGACGGCCCAGTTCGGCTACCCGTTGCTGATCCTCTCGGTGCTGGACGCGTGGCTGCCCATGGTGCACAAGGGCTACTGGGGGCTGATCGCCGGCGTCTTCGTCGCGATCGGGGCATTCCAGACGGCCCGGACCAGGGTCTGCCCTATCAACGGGCTCTTGGGAGTGAACACTGCGGCGGGATCGTCCGCCTAGGGCAGCGGCGCACCCACGACCCACTTCACCAACCGGCCGGCCTCGAGCGGCGTCTCGGGGTCCACCTGGTTGAGGAGCGCGAGCGTCGCGGCCGGAACAGGCGACGGGCGCTGGCGCGCCAGCTCGACGATCGTCGTACGCCGGTCGAGCTTGACAATGTCCAGCCGCTGCGGCTGCACGGCGAGGGCAGCGGGATCGGTGAGCGCGTGGAAGCTCTGGAGTGCGCGCTCGACCGTCGGCTGGTAGCCGGGCCAGCGCGCCTCCACCGCGTACCCCGCGATGCGATACACGGCGCCGCGGTGCTCGACGCAGACGATGCTCCCGCGCAGCGTGCCGTTGTCCGTCGCGACGGCAAAGGCGGCGCTCACGGCGGGCAGCCCGCCCACGCTCGTACGCGTGGGATAACCACCCGTAAAGCCCCGTTGCGCAAGGAACGCCCGCGCTGCCGCATCGGCGCTCGCCTCTTTGGCGAGTGACAGCTCGACCGACGCGTCCTGCTCGGGACTCACGGCTGCCACGGCCTGCTTTTCATTGTTGGTTTGCCACCCTTCCGGGAACTCGATTCGGAAGCGCAGCTCGGGATGGAGGAATTGCCCACCTTTGAAATATCCTTCTCGCGGATTGCTCCCGAACACGAGTCCGTCGAGACGCTGCAGGTAGGAGTCGCGGTTCACGGCGGTGCCGGAGAAGCTCTGCGGCCCTGCCGCGATCTCCTGCTCGATCCGGCCACGGCGGTTTTCCGGATTGGGATGGGTGGCGAGCCATTCGGGGACGCGGCCCCCGCCCTGCGCCTCGCTCACCCGCGTGAGCATCTCGAACACGTGCGGCATCTCGCGCGGGTCGTACGCCCCGCGCCGCAGGTAGCGCAGTCCCAGCTCGTCCGCCTGGCTCTCGTTGTCGCGCGAGTACTTGAGAAACAGGACGCCGAGGGCCTGGCTCGCGAGACCGGCGTACCGGCCCAGCTCGGGGCTCGCGATCGCGCCCACGGCGAGGCCGAGCTGAGCGAGCTGCTGTCTGCTCATCTGGCTCGCCGAGTGGCGGGCGGTCACGTGGCCGATCTCGTGTCCCACCACGCCGGCGAGCTCCGCCTCGGAGTTCAGGTGCGCGAGGATACCGCGGGTCACGTAGATGAATCCGCCGGGGAGCGCGAAAGCGTTGACCACCGGGTCGTCCACCACGCGGAACGTCCAGGGAAGGCTCGGTCGCTCCGACGTGGCGGCGAGCCGCATGCCGAACTGCTGCATGTAGCGCTCGAGCCCCGAGTCCGGGTAGAGCCCGATGGAGGCCACGACCTGGCGGTCATAGTCGCGCCCCATGGCGATCTCCTGGGACTCGCTCACGAGCATGATCTGCCGCGCGCCCGTGGCGGGGTTGGTGGCGCAGCCGAGCGCGCCAAGGCCGGCGAGCACCGCCGGCCGGATGAGGCGAGTCATACGGGAAAGATACCCGGGCCCGAGCTTCCGCCCGGTCCACCGCCCGTGTTATGGTGCGACGCATGAAACTGACCGGCCGGACGGGAATCATCGCGATCGGTGTGCTCGCGGTCGCCGTAGCGGGAGTCTCCATCCTGGGCTCTCGTGTATTCAACCCATCGCGAGCTCCGTCGAGCACCCGTTGTTCCAACGACCCGACGCTCGCGCTGGGGTGCTACGAGCAGCGCTACCGCTCGATCGTGGCCCGGCAAGGCGTGGTCGAAGCTTTCGCCGCCTTGAAAGCGGGATACGGCGCCGATCCCGAGCTGCAGCGCTTGTGCCATGCGATCACGCATGCGATCGGCCAGGCGGCGGTGGCGAAGTACGGCGACGTCGCCGAGGCGTTTCGCCACGGCGACAACGCGTGCGGCTCGGGATACTATCACGGCGTGATGCAGGGCTTCGCCTTGGCGCGAGGATCCACGCAGCTGCTGAGCGATCTCGACGCCGTGTGTGCCGGCGTTCCGGGAAAAGAACGGAAGTCCCTCGACTACTTCAACTGCGTTCACGGCCTGGGACATGCGATCATGGCCGTTCGCAGTGACGACCTGTTCGACGCGCTGCACGATTGCGACGGCCTGACGGGCGCCATGGAGCGGAACGCCTGCGTCAACGGCGTCTTCATGGAGAACCTGATCGTGGACGGCGCGCATGGCGGGCACTACAGCAAGTACCTGAAGCCGAGCGAGCCGCTCTATCCGTGCACCGCCGTGGCGGAAAAATACAAGTCCGAATGTTTCGACATGCAGACGTCATACGCTTTGGGCGTGGTGCAGGGCGATTTCGCCAAGGTGTTCGCGCTGTGCGCGCGCGTCGGCCCGCCGTTCCGAGCCAATTGCTATCAGAGCCTGGGGCGGGACGCGGCGACGCTCAGCCGGGACCAGGTGCCCACCACAGTGGCGACCTGCAAGCTCGGCCGCGATCACGAGCAGCGCTCGTATTGCGTGCTCGGCGCCGTACTCGACTTCGTGTACTACTACCATTCCGACGTGCAGGCGAAGGCGTTGTGCGCGGGCGTCGAGCGAGACTTGCAGCAGGGCTGCCGCTCCGCGATCGCCGGGCTGGTGGGGCGGTTCTAGCCCGGCGCCCTCCCCGTGCGACGCGCCACCTTCTGGTTCATTTTCGGCACCGTGCTGCTCGACATGCTGGCGCTCGGCATCATTGCGCCCGTGTTCCCCAAGCTCGTCATCCAGCTCGAGGGCGGCAACGAGGCGGGCGCCGCGGGCGCGGTCGGTCTGTTCGGCACCGTCTGGGCGGCGATGCAGTTCGTGTTCGCGCCGGTGCTGGGGGCGCTGTCGGACCGCGTGGGCCGCCGCCCGGTGATCCTCGTGTCCTGTCTCGGCCTCGGACTCGATTACGCCATCATGGCGCTGGCGCCCACGGTGGGGTGGCTGTTCGTCGGCCGGGTGCTCTCGGGGATAACGGCATCGAGCTTTTCCACCTCGTTCGCGTACATCGCGGACGTCACCGAGCCGGACGAGCGCGCGGCGCGGTTCGGGCTGCTGGGCATGGCGTTCGGGCTCGGGTTCATTCTCGGACCGGCGGTGGGCGGGTTGTTGGGGGGGATCGGCCTGCGCGCGCCGTTCTGGGCGGCGGGTGCCTTGAGCCTCGTGGGCGCGGCGTACGGCTGGTTCGTGCTCCCCGAGTCGCTGCCCACCGAGCGGCGGGCGCCGTTCGCGTGGCGCCGCGCCAATCCGGTGGGCTCGATCGGTCTGTTGCGCGCGCGCGAGGCGCTCGTCGGTCTTGCGGTGGTCGCCTTTCTCTATCGCGTGGCGCACGATGCTCTGCCGAGCCTGTTCGTGTTGTACGGCGACTATCGCTTCGGCTGGACGGCGCGGACGGTCGGGTTCGCGCTCGCGGGGGTCGGCGTCGTGTCGATGATCGTGCAGGGCGGGCTGGTCGGGGCCGCGGTGAAGCGGTTGGGTGAGTCGCGGGCGCTCGTCACGGGCCTCGCGTTCGGCGCGGTGGCGTTCACGGTGTACGGTCTGGCGCCGAGCGGCGCCCTTTTTCTCCTCGGCATTCCCGTTGGCGGCCTGTTCGGCCTCACCTATCCGGCGCTACAGGGGTTGATGACCCGGCGTGTGGGCGCGGACGAGCAGGGCCGGCTGCAGGGCGCGATCGCCAGCGTGATGGGGATCGCTGGCGTGATTGCGCCGGTGCTGTTCACGCAGGTGTTCGCGGCGGCGATCGGCCGGTTCCAGGGGCTGGGCGTCCCGGGGGCGCCATTTCTCCTGGCGGCGTTGCTGCTCGTCACGGCGATGGTCGTGGTGCGTCGCGGCGTTATCGCTTCGGTCGTGGCCCTGGTCGCGCTCCTCGGTGTGCCGAGTGCGTCCGCGCAGCGTGTCGCGGGGCCGCCGAGTCTCACCTGGCGTCCGCGCGCGCCACTCGAAGGCTCGGCCGTCGTGCTCCAGCTCTCGGCCGGGCCGGATGACAGCATTACCGCGGTGCGCGGCGAGATGGCGGGTGAGCCACTGCACTTCGAGCTTACGCCACACGGCTGGCGCGCCCTCGCCGCCGTGCCGTTCGACCGGGCGGACAGCGTAGCGGCCCGCGCCACGGTTCAGCGGGCCGGTGGACTTACCGATAGCGTCGTCGCCTGGCTCGTGCCCCGGCGGCGGCGGGCGCCGCGCGAGAAGCTGCGAGCGGCGCCCGAGTTTGTGCAACCACCGGACTCGCTCGAGGACCGGATCAAGGAAGAACAGGAGCTGGTGACTGGCGTGCGGCACCAGGCGCACGACGCTCCGCGGCTGTGGCACGAGCCGTTCATGCGGCCAAGGTCGAGCGCGGTGAGGGATCAGTTCGGCGTGGCACGCATGTTCAACGGCGTGTTGCGCAGCCGTCACATGGGCGTGGACTTCGCCGGCCGGCGTGGCGCGAGCGTGCGGGCGGCAAACCGTGGCGTGGTGGCCCTGGTCGCCGATCTCTATCTGAGCGGCACTACCGTGTTGATCGATCACGGCGCCGGGCTCGTCACCGGATACCTGCATCTCAGCCGCACCCTGGTCGCGGTGGGCGACACAGTGACGCGCGGCCAGGAGATCGGTGAAGTGGGCGCGTCGGGGCGCGTCACCGGACCGCACCTCCATTGGCTCGCCGCGTACGGCGGGATCACGTTCGATCCGCTGGGGCTGGTCGGGCTCGATCTCAATGCGGCGTGGGCGCCGTCGCCTAAGCGCGCGCGGTAGTCGCGCCGTCAACCAGCTCGGCTACCGGCCCGACGTACGCTCCGTTCAACACCGGGTTCATCGTGTACCACGACGACGTAGGGGACTATTCGACCAGCGAGCCGATCATGGACGGGACAGCGAACCTGACGTATGTGCTCGCAGGTTGGACTGTGGCGGCGTCGCAACGTGCCTGTCACAAATGTGGTGGCGACGCAACGCTTCAGCCGCGCTGCTCTCCTTGAGACGCAAGCGCAGTGGGGTGCGCGTCTTGCGAACCCGATAGGCGCTCCTCACCACCCGGTAGCCGCCATCATGACCAAACGCGCCGTCACGCTGTTGGTGGGAATCCTCCTCGTCGCCGCTCCCTGCGCGTTCGCACAGCAAAAGACCATTACCGGCACAGTGACCAGTGAGCAGGGCGCTCCCCTAGCCGGCGTCTCGGTTCTCATCAAGGGGAAGACCACCAGTTCCGCGACCAACCGCACAGGCAACTATTCGATCCGCGCCGACGTGGGCCAGGTGTTGCAGTTCCGGTT
>QHUU01000124.1 GCA_003222155.1 Gemmatimonadota bacterium
CCGAGCGCGGCCACCGTGGCGTCCACCAGGGCCGCGACGGCGTCCGGGCGGGTCAGGTCCGAGCCGTCGTAGCGCACGGTCACGCCGCGTTCGCGCTCGAGCGTGTCCCGTAGCCGCTCGACGGCGGTCGGATCGCCGAAACCGTGCAGCATGACGCTGCATCCGTCGGCCGCGAGCTGCCGCGCGATGCCGAGGCCGATGCCGCTGGTCGAGCCGGTGACGAGCGCGCGCTTGCCGGCGAGGCCCGCCATCGCTCAGTCGTCGATGGCCTGCTTGTGCGTCTCGCGCGACAGCCAGACCGACACGACCGTAATGAGTACGAGCGCCACCATGTAGAGCGACACGGGCCACGACTTGCCGCCGGTGCGGGCCAGGAGCGCGGTGGCGATGAGCGGCGACAGCCCCCCCGAGAACACCGAACCGAGCTGCGATGCGAGCGAGGCCCCGCTGTAGCGCACGCGCGTGGGGAAGAGCTCGGCGAAGAAGCTCGATTGCGCCGCGTACATGGCGTCGTGTCCGATCGTCATCGCGAGCACCAACGCGAGCCAGATCAGCCCGGCTTGCCCCGTCTCGAGCAGCCAGAAGAAGGGGAACGCGAGCACGCCACCCGCCACCGCCCCCAACAGATAGACGGGCCGCCGACCGATCCGATCCGAGATGGCACCCCACGCCGGCACGGTGATGAGGCTGCACGCCGAGGCCACGAGCAGGCCGTTGAGCGCGATGTTCCGGTCCAGCTTGAGCTGGCTCGCGACATAGGTCAGTGAGAACGTCGTGAAAATGTAGAACAACCCGTTTTCGGCGAGGCGCGCGCCCGTGGCGAGCAGCATAGGCCGCATGTGCCCGCGGAACACTTCGATCACGGGCATGCGTGCCTCGCCCTTGCGGCCCTTGAGCCGCTGGAACACCGGCGACTCGGCCAAGCGGTGGCGAATCCATAGGCCGACGGCGAGGAGGATGAAGCTCAGGAGGAACGGCACGCGCCACGCCCACGCCAGGAACGTGGCCTCGGGGTAGCCCGAGAAGTGGCGGAACGCGAGCGTCGAGAGCAACAGGCCGATCGCCACCCCCATCTGGGGCCAGCTGCCGTAGAAGCCACGCCGATGCGCTGGCGCATGCTCGATCGCCATCAGCACCGCTCCGCCCCATTCCCCGCCGATCCCGAGCCCCTGGAGCAGCCGCATCGCCACGAGGAGGATCGGCGCCCAGATCCCGATGCTCGCGTAGGTGGGGAGCAGCCCGATCGCCGTCGTAGCCAGCCCCATGATCAGGAGGGTCAGGTACAGCATCGTCTTGCGGCCCAGCTTGTCGCCGTAATGGCCGAACACGATGCCGCCGATGGGCCGCGCCACGAAGCCCACCGCGTACGTCGCGAACGCCGCCATGGTGCCGGCCAGCGGCGCGAACGTGGGAAAAAAGAGCTTGTTGAAGACGAGCGCGGCGGCGGTGCCGTAGAGAAAAAAGTCGTACCACTCGATCGACGTGCCGATGAGGCTGGCGGCGGCGACCTTGACGATTTCCGAACGGCTTTCCAGGTCGCGGGGGGCGACAGGGGCGGCCATGATGCCTCCATCACTAGCGGGAGAGGGGGGACGCGTGTGCCGAAAATCATGGCGCCGGAGTGGCGGGATGGCAACCGAACCCCAACCCCTTGCGGCTTCGATGGTTTATCGCATACTGATTATGCGGAAGGGCCCTGGAGCGTCTTCACTCAGGGGAAGACGAGGTGGAGTCTCTGAGTCATCGCTGTAGCCGCTAGCCTTCGAGCCCGGGTTGGCCGGCCGCAAGAAGAAACCCGATCGCTCGCAGACCACGGCCCGACGCACCACTGAGCCGCGCGCGACGAGCGCGCGCCCCGCCCCTCCCGAACACCATCGCGGCCCCGGCACCGACGACGTCCCCCGCACGCTCGCCCACCTCGCGCAGGTCGAGCGGCTGGCACACATCGGCAGCTGGGAATGGGACGTCGCACGCAACGTCGTGTCGTGGTCCGCGGAGCTGTGTCGGATGTTGGGCGTGGAGCCGCACCTGCCGGACGCCGCGCTCGCGGGAGCGCTCGAGCTGGTGCATCCCGAGGATCGCGCTCGCGTACGGGAGACCGTCGAGCGGGCCTATCACGATTGCGCGTCGTACGTGTGCGAGCATCGGATCGTGCGTCGCTCGGACGGTGCTGTGCGCACAGTGCACAGCCGTGGAGAGATCGTGTGCGACGGGCAGGGACAGCCCGTCCGGATGTTCGGCACGGCGCAGGACGTCACGGAGCGCAAGCAGGTCGAAGAGACGCTGGCACGGTACGTCGCGCTCATCGTCGGGTCGGAAGACGCCATTATCACCAAGACGCTCAACGGCACGATCCTCAGCTGGAATCCGGGAGCGGAGCGGTTGTACGGGTACTCGGCCGAGGAGATCGAAGGTCATCCCATCTCGGTGCTACTTCCTCCGGACCGCTATGACGAGTGGCGAGCGATCATGAACCGCGTCGAGCGCGGCGATCACATCGAGCACCTCGAGACGGTGCGACTGCGCCGGGACGGCAGCCGCGTAGAGGTGTCGGTGAGCTTCTCGCCGGTCAAAGACGCGCAAGGCAACGTGATCGGGGCGACCTCCATCGGACGCGACATCAGCGAGCGCCGCCGGGCGGCGGAGGCGTTGGCGCTGTCCGAGGCGCAGCTGCGCGCCTTCGCCGCCCGGCTGCGCTCGGCGCGCGAGTCCGAGCGCACCCACATCGCGCGCGAGATCCACGACGAGCTGGGCCAGGCCCTGACCGCGCTCAAGATGGACTTGTTCTCCCTCAAACAGAGCGTGCCGGAGCCGCTGCGCCATCCCCTGCGCCGCAAGACGGACCAGATGGCGGGGCTGATCGACCAGATGGTGGACAAAGTGCGGACGCTCGCCACGGAGCTGCGCCCCGCCGTACTCGACAGTCTCGGACTCTCGGCCGCGATCGACTGGGCGGCGCGGCAGTTCGCGCAGCGCACCGGCATCGAGTGCACGCTCGATCTCCCGCTGCACCCGGTGCGGATCGACTCCGAGCGCTCCACCGATGTGTTCCGCATCCTCCAGGAGGCCCTCACCAACGTGGTGCGCCACGCCCGCGCGACCCGCGTCCACGTCCACCTCCGGGCCACTCCCGAAGAGCTGGTGCTGGAGGTGCACGACAACGGCCTGGGCATCAGCGAGCGCGCCATCGACGACCCGCGGGCGTTCGGCCTCCTCGGCATGCGGGAGCGCGTCCTGCCGTGGGGCGGAGAGGTCGGCGTGCGCGCCGCGCCCCAGGGCGGAACCTCGGTCACCGTGTGCATACCGCTGGGCCATGGCGGGCCCGGCTCGGCCGCGTGATCCGCGTCGTCATCGCGGACGACCACCCCGTCGTGCAGGCGGGTCTGCGGCAGATCGCGGCGGCACAGCCGGACATGCACGTAGTGGGCGAGGCCGCCGACGGCGACCGCCTGCTCACGGTGCTCGCGGGCACTCCCGCCGACGTGCTACTGCTCGACCTCACCATGCCGGGCGCCCCCTTCCCCGACCTGCTGAAACACGTCCTCGCGCGTTACCCGACGCTCCGCGTCCTGGTAATGAGCATGCATCCAGAGGACCAGTTCGCCGGACGCGCGCTGCGGGAAGGGGCGGCGGGGTACCTCACCAAGGAGCGCACGCCGCAGGACCTGGTCGAGGCGATCCGCAAGGTCGTGAGGGGCGGGACCTACGTGTCCCCGACGCTCGCCGAGCACCTGGCCGCCTCGCTCGACGGCCGCCGTCCCGCGGTGGCGCACGAGGCGTTGTCGGACCGCGAGCACGAGGTGCTGCGCCTCATTGGGGCCGGCAAGACCGTGGGCGAGATCGCGACCCTGTTGGCCCTCTCCCCGAAGACCGTGAGCACGTACCGCACGCGCATCCTCCACAAGCTCGGGCTCCGCACCAGCGCGGAGTTGATCCGGTACGCCCTCCGGCACCAGCTGACCACGTGACCTCTTGTAGGACAAATCCCGACATCCACGTGAGCCGGGGCCCGATATCGTGAGGTGCGGCGCCGGCGCATCGTCCATGCCGTGCAAGTCCTCATCGTAGACGACTCGGCGATCGTGCGGTTCCGTCTCGCGGAAATGGTCGAGTCGGTCGAGCACGTCGCGGTGGTGGGACAGGCGCAGGGCGCCACGCAGGGGATCACCGCGCTGCGCGAGCTCCGACCGGACCTGGTGATTCTCGACATCCAGATGCCGGATGGCGACGGCGTCGCGGTGCTCGAAGCCGCCAAGCAACTCGACCCCGCGCCGGCCGTGATGATGCTGACCAATTATGTCGACGACTATCACCGCCTGCGGTGCCGCACGGCCGGCGCCGATTTCTTTCTCGACAAGTCGAAGCAGTTCGAAGAGATCCCGAACATTCTGCGGGGTCTGATGCGGCAAGGCGTGGTGCACGATGGCTGACCCGGAGGTACGGCGGGCTCGGGGCGCGCGGTGACGGGTTCCCCGCGCACCCTCGTTTCGCTCGAGCTCAAGCTGCCGCTCCTCATCAGCGGCCTGCTGGCACTCATAATCGGCGCGTTTGGCTGGGGAGCATACACCGAGGTTCGCGGCGTGACCATGGGCGCCGCCGGGCAGCACCTCGAGCGCGTAACGACGCAGCTGGCGGCGATGTTGAAGGCCGGAGTGGCGCAACGCATCGCCGAAGTCCGGCAGCCGGCCGAGGAGCCGGCCGTACGCACCTATCTGGCACGCCCTGGGCCGGCGGCGCGCGCCGCCGCGCGCGTGACCCTGGAAGCGCTGACGTCGCGCGACTCGCTCAACGCCGCAGCGGAGATCTGGAATGCCGCCGGCGAGCGGGTGCTCGCCGTGGGCCGTACGCTCCCCCCGGCCGATTCGGCCGTAACCCGGGCGTTGACGACGTCCTTCTCGGACTCCGGTACCGCGATGGGGCCGCTGCGCGCGATCGGCGACGCGCTCCTCTTCCCGGTCATCGCGGCCGTGGCGCTCGAGGGCAAGCGCGCAGGCTACGTCGTGAACTGGCGGCGGGTCCAGGCGTCACCCGAAGCGACGCGCCGCTTCACGGAGCTGATCGGTGTCGACGCAGCGCTCCTGGTGGGCAACGTCGGCGGGGACGTGTGGACCGACCTGTCGGCGCGCGTGAGCGGCCCGCCGGTGGACGTGCGGGGTCGTCGGGGTCTCATCGAGTACGTGCGACCGGGGCGCGGGACCTACCTCGCTCGCGCGGTGGTGATCCCCGGCACGCCGTGGATCGTGGTGGTCGAGCTGTCGCGCGACCAGGTTTTCGCTCCGGTACGGAGCTTCGTCGGGCAGATAGCGGTCATAGCGCTGGTACTGGTCATCGTGGGGGCGGTAGGGGCCTGGGCGGTGAGCCGCCGGGCCCGTCAGCGGCTCGAAGTCGGGCTGGCCGCGCGCCAGCACGCGGACACGCGCTTCCGCGCCGTCGTGGAGTCGGCGCCCAGCGGCATGGTGATGATCGATCCTGCCGGCACGATCACGCTCGTCAATCGGGAGGCCCAGCGGTTGTTCGGGTACGCTCGCGAGGAGATGTTGGGCCAGTCGATCGAGCGACTCGTCCCCGAGCGGTTTCGCCGCGGGCACCCGGCCTTCCGGACCGCCTTCTTCACCAACCCGCAGACCCGGGTGATGGGAGCGGGGCGGGAGTTGTACGGGCTCCGCAAGGACGGCGTCGAGATCCCCGTCGAGATCGGACTGAACCCCATCGAGACCGACGAGGGCGTCTTCGTGCTCGCCTCCGTGGTGGACATCAGCGCCCGCAAGCGAGCCGAGGCCCGGTTCCGCGCCGTGGTCGAGTCGTCCCCCAACGGCATGCTGATGATCGATAAGCAGGGGACTATCGTCCTCGTCAACCGGGAGATCGAGCGGCTGTTCGGCTACGCCCGTGAGGAGCTCATCGGCAAGGCGATCGAGATGCTCGTGCCCAAGCGGCTGCGCGAGCGGCATCCCGGGTACCGAACCGGCTTCGTGCACAATCCGCAGGCGCGGGCCATGGGCGCCGGGCGGGACCTGTTCGGACTCCGCAAGGACGGCCGCGAGGTTCCAGTAGAGATCGGACTCAACCCGCTCGAGACCGATGAAGGCTTGTTCGTGCTCGCGTCAGTCGTGGACATCACGGCACGCAAGCAGGCCGAACAAGAGCTGCGACGCTCCAACGAGGAGCTGGAGCGGTTCGCGTACGTCGCCTCCCACGACCTGCAGGAGCCGCTCCGCATGGTCGGCAGCTACGTGCAGCTGCTGGGCAAGCGCTACAAGGGCAAGCTCGACGCCGACGCCGACGAGTTCATCGGCTACGCGCTGGACGGTGCGCTCCGGATGCAGCGGTTGATCGAAGACTTGTTGGCGTTCTCGCGGGTCGGCACGCGGGGTGCCGCGTTTGCCCCGACCGATGTGAACGCGGTGGTCGATCGGGCGCTCGAGAACGTCAAGCTCTCGATCGATGAGGCGGGGGCCACCATCACAAAAGATGGACTACCGACGGTGTTGGCGGACGCGGGCCAGCTGGAGCACTTGTTTCTGAACCTCGTCTCCAACGCGCTCAAGTTCCGGGGGACCGCGCCCCCCGAGATCCGGCTGGCGGCCGAGCGGCGCGACCGTGAGTGGCTGTTCAGCGTGCGGGACAACGGGATCGGCATCGACCCGCAGTACTTCGAGCGCATCTTCATCATTTTCCAGCGGCTGCACGGGAAGAACGACTATCCCGGGACGGGGATCGGGCTCGCGATCTGCAAGAAGATCGTCGAGCGCCACGGCGGTCGCATTTGGGTCGAGTCCCAGCCGGGCCAAGGCTCTACGTTCTTCTTCACCCTCGCGGGTGTGGAAGCAGCCCCATGAGCCCCGCTTCCACGCTGGAGCTGCGCTGCCGCTCGCTGAGCCGCATCCTGGCGGTCGCTGTGGCCGTCCTGGGCGCGCTCGTCCTGGTGGGGTGGGTGCTCGACGTTCGCCTCCTCAAGGGCGTCCTGCCGGGGCTCGCGACGATGAAGCCGAATACGGCCTCCTGCCTCGTCCTCAGTGGTGTCGCCCTCGGCCTCAGCGTGGGCATCCGCGACTCGATGGCCACTCGGCGGATCGCACAAGTGTGTGGCGCGGTCGTCCTCCTCGTCGGCGTGACTACGCTCGCGGAATACGTTTTCCGCGTGCACCTCGGCCTCGACGCGCTGCTGTTCCGGGAGCCGCATCCGGCGCCCGGCGCGCCTTATCCGGAGCGGATGTCCCAAATGACGGCGCTGAGTTTCGCGTGCGCCGGCAGCGTGCTCGTGTTGTTGGATGCGCGCCGGGCCCGGGCCGCGACCCAGATCCTGACGCTCGTCGTGGCGCTCGTGTCCCTCACCGCCCTCGTCGGGTACGCCTACGGCGTGCGGGCGCTGTACGCCGTGGACCCGTTCAGCTCGGTCGCCCTCCACACCGGCCTCGGCCTGCTCGCCCTGGCGCTGGGGATACTGTGCGCCCGCCCCGATAGCGGCATTGTTGCGGTCTTCATCGGGGACACCGCAGGCGGCGCCATGGCACGCCGCCTCTTGCCTCCGGCGCTCGGACTGCCCCTCGCGCTCGGATGGCTGCGGTTGGAGGGTGAGCGGGCGGGGTTGTACCCTACCGCGTTCGGCACCGGAACCTATGCGGTGGCGAACGTCATGATCTTCGTGGCCGCCATCCTGTGGTACGCCACCACCCTGAGTCGCTCCGACGCCGAGCGCCGCCACGCCGAACTGGAGCTGAAGCGCTCGAACGAAGAACTGGAGCGCTTCGCCTACGTCGCCTCCCACGACCTGCAGGAGCCGTTGCGCATGGTCGGCAGCTACGTGCAGCTGCTCGGCAAGCGCTACAAGGGCAAGCTCGACGCCAACGCCGACGAGTTCATCGGGTACGCGCTCGACGGCGCGCACCGGATGCAACGGCTGATCGAGGACTTGTTGACGTTTTCCCGGGTCGGCACCCGCGGTGCGCCGCTTGCGCCGACGGAGTTGAGCGTCGTGCTCGACCGGGCACTCGCGAACCTCAAGCTCGCGATCGACGAGACGGGCGCGACCATCATCCGGAACGGATTGCCGACGGTCTCCGCCGACGCGGGCCAACTCGAGCATCTGTTCCTGAACCTGGTCTCGAACGCACTCAAGTTCCGCGGGTCCACCCCCCCGGATATCCGGATCTCGGCCGTGCGACGCGACGGGGAGTGGCTGCTCAGCGTTCGAGACAACGGGATCGGCATCCACCCGCAGTACTTCGAGCGGATCTTCATCATCTTCCAGCGCCTGCATGGGAAGCAGGAATACCCCGGCACGGGCCTGGGGCTGGCCATCTGCAAGAAGATCGTGGAGCGTCACGGCGGCCGGATCTGGGTCGAGTCCCAGCCGGGCCAGGGCGCGACGTTCTCGTTCACGCTGCCCGCAGTCAGCGAGGCCTGATATGAATACCGGCGGAGTGCCGATCGAGATCCTGTTGGTGGAGGACAATCCTGGCGACGCACGCCTGACGCGGGAGGCGCTGCGGGACGCGAAGGTGCGGAACAACCTGCACGTCGCCGCTGACGGTGTCGAAGCGCTGGCGTTCCTGCGGCGGCAGGGGACGCACGCCGCGGTACCGATGCCCGACCTCATCCTCCTCGACCTGAACCTCCCCAAAAAGGACGGCCGGGAGGTGCTCGAGGAGATCAAGCAGGACGACCGGCTGCGGCACATCCCGGTCGTCATCCTCACGACGTCGCAGGCGGAGCGCGACATCGCCGAGAGCTATCGGCTCCGGGCGAACGCGTACGTCACGAAGCCGGTCGATCTGGAACAATTCCTCAAGGTGGTGCAGTCGATCGAGCACTTCTGGCTCGAGATCGTGAAGCTGTCACGCATATGAGGCCGGTCCCCGGTCCCGCGCCGATCGAGGTCTTGCTGGTCGAGGACAACGTCGACGATGCGGCGTTGACCGTCCGGGCGCTCGAACAGGCCAAGCTGCGTAACCGTGTCCACCTCGCCGTCACGGGCGTGGAGGCCCTGGCGATCCTGCGTCGTGAAGGCCGGCACGCGGGCGCTTCGCGACCGGACCTCATTCTGCTGGACCTGGACCTCCCGGCCAAGGACGGGCGCGAGGTGCTGGCGGAGATCAAGGCCGACGACGAGCTGCGCGACATCCCCGTGGTCGTCGTCACGGGCTCGCACGCGCCGGCGGACGTCGTCCAGGCCTATCGCCAGCACGCCAACGCCTACGTCACCAAGCCGATCGACACCAAGGAGTTTCTGGAAGCGGTCAATTCGATCGAGCAATTCTGGCTGCAGATCGTGAGGTTGCCGTGACCACGGCGACCGCGGCGTCACCCATCACCGTCCTGCTGGTGGAGGACAACCCGGGCGACGCCCGGCTGATCCTCGAGCTGCTGGGCGAAGTACAGACGCAGGCGTTCGATCTCGAGCGCGTGGAGCGGCTCGACCATGCCCTGACCCGGCTCAGTCGGACCGGGGTGGACGTCGTGCTGCTCGATCTCGGGCTGCCCGACAGCCAGGGGCTCGAGACGTTCATGCGGGCGCGCCGCGGCGCGCCGGACGAGCCCATCGTCGTGATCTCCGGACTCGACGACGAGCGACTGGCGCTCGAGGCGGTGCGATCGGGAGCCCAGGACTATCTGGTGAAGGGTCGCATCGAAGGCCATCTCCTGGCCCGCGTGCTGCGCTACGCGGTCGAGCGCAAGCGGGGGGAGGAAGCGCTGCGCGCGAGCGAGGCCCATCATCGGACCATCCTCGAAAACATCGGCGACGCGGTGTTCATCGCCGACCCGCAGGGCCGCTACCTGGACGTCAACCCGCGTGCGTGCGAGCTGACGGGCTACTCGCGCGACGAGCTCTTGCAGCTCACCGTCTCGGACACGTATCCGGCGCAAGACCGCGACGCCGCGGCACTCCGCATCGTCGACGTGGCGGGCGGACGTGCGGCAGTGACGGAACGCCCCCTGCTGCGCAAGGATGGCGCAATCCTCGTCGTCGAGAGCAATGCGCGCCGGCTGCCCGACGGCCGCCTGCTTGGCGCCGTCCGCGATATCACGGAGCGCAAGCGCTTGGAGGAGCAACTTCGCCAGGCACAAAAAATGGAAGCGGTCGGCCGGCTGGCAGGCGGCGTCGCGCACGACTTCAACAACGTCCTCACGGCCATCTTCGGATACGCCGACCTGTTGAACGAAGAACTGCCCGAGGGACACCAGGCCCGGCAAGACCTCGACGAGATCCGCAAGGCCGCCCAGCGCGCCTCGTCGCTCACCCGCCAGCTGCTGGCGTTCAGCCGCCAACAGGTGCTCCAGCCGATGGTGCTGAGCCTCAACGACCTGGTCGAAGACATCCAGAACATGCTGGTGCGGCTCATCGGGGAAGACGTGCAGCTGCGGCTCGGCCTGAGTCCGAGCGCCGGCAACGTGCGGGCCGACGCCGGGCAGATCCAGCAGGTGCTCATGAACCTGGTCGTCAACGCGCGCGACGCGATGCCGACCGGGGGAAAACTCCTGGTCGAGACCGCCAACACCGAGCTCACCGAGCAGTACGCCGAGGCCCACCAGCCGGTGGCACCGGGCGCCTACGTGATGCTCGCCGTCAGCGACACCGGCTCCGGGATGGATGCCGAGACGAAGGCGCGCATCTTCGAGCCGTTCTTCACCACCAAGGAAAAGGGACGCGGCACCGGGCTCGGCCTGTCGACCGTGTACGGGATCGTGAAGCAGTCGGGCGGCTACGTGTGGGTATACTCCGAGCCCGGCCGGGGCACGACGTTCAAGATCTACCTGCCGCGCGTGGACGAGCCGGCGGAACCGCTCGCGCCGCCGCAGCGCGAAGCGAGAACGCTCACGGGCACGGAGATCATTCTCCTGGCCGAAGACGATGAGATGCTGCGCCCCCTCTCGAAGGGCCTGCTGGAGCGCCTCGGCTACCGCGTGCTCGAGGCCGAAAACGCGATTCGAGCGCTCGCCCTGGCCGACGCGCACGCGGGCCCGATCCACCTGCTCGTGGCGGACGTGGTGATGCCGGGCGGGAGCGGGCGCGAGTTGGCGCGGCGCCTGGCCCACTCCCGCCCCGACACCCGCGTCCTGTACGTTTCCGGCTACACCGACGACGCGATCGTCCATCACGGGATGCTGGAGCCGGGACTCAACTTTCTCCAGAAGCCGTTCACGCCCGCCGCCCTCGCGCGCAAAGTGCGGGACGTACTCGATGCACCGCTCACCTGACCCTCGACTCATCCTCGGGGCCCTGTTGGTCGGCGGGGCGACGGCCTGGTACTTCGGGCTGGCGCCTCGCTGGACGCGGCGCCTCCCGCCCGGCTGGACCGCGAGCTCGCGTTACGTCGGCACGATGACTTACGCCGATGCCCGCACGGGACGGCTTCCCACTCGCGACATCCTCAGCGAATACGAGCGAACACAGCGCGTCCTCTCAGATTCCGCGCCGCCTCGATCAGTCGTCCTCGAGGATCGATTCGTGATCCGAGACATCGCAACGGGCAGGACCACGTGGGAGTACGTCACGCGGAGCGTGGTCGACCCACGGACCGGGGCGCACGTGAGCGACTCCTCTCAAGGCGACGTCGCCGTCTTCCCACGCAACGTGCAGCGCACGACCTACCGGCTCCGCGCCAACTACGTGAAGGGTGTGCCGCTCGGCTTCGAGCGCCCCGACACCCTGGACGGCCTCCCGACCTACGTCTTCGCCTATCAGGGGCGAGGTGAGTACACCGAGTCGTACGTCGGCTCGGGCCAATTCGCCGGCATCCGGACCCCTCCGGGAGATGAGATCCGTTGCGCCGACGATCAGTTCTACTACCGCGCCTGGATCGAGCCGATTACCGGAGAACAGGTGAAACTCGAAGAGAGCTGCACATCGGGCGACTACTTCTTCGCCGTCGCGACCGGCAAGCGCGGAGCTGCCGTGGACCGATGGAGCGGCGTGACCGCCGGCGACGCGCTGATCGAGCGGATCGCCGAAGTCCGGAGCAAACGCGCGATGTACATGTGGGTCTCCCGCTATCTTCCCGGGTCGCTGCTCATCGCGGGCGTCGCCCTGTTCGGGCTCGGGCTGCGCCGGCAACGGCGCGGGCTTTGAGATGGGGCGTTGGTTGGCGCTCGGCTGCGCCCTGGTGTGGCCTCGGCTGGGACACGGTCAGGCTTCGCATCCCTGGTCCGTTTACCTGCGGGACGGTGGCCGGTCCCCGCTGTACGCCTTCGCCAGTTACAGCTTCGGCCGACCGGTCCTGATGGTGGGAGCGATCGTGGATACGCCGAATGAGTATACGGAGTACCTGGCGGGCGGCGGCGTGAACCTGTTCGCAGCGAGCGGCAACGGAGCATCGCTCCTCGCCCTCGGCTCGAAGGCCACCGACAGCTGGTATCTCGAGGTCTACGGGCTGCCGACCCTCACGGTCGGCCGGCTCAGTGCCACGGGCTTCGCCGGGCTTTACATACCGGTCGAGTCGCGCGGCGTGCGCCAGTATTTCCTCGATCCCGTGACCGTGCTGTGGCGGGTCCACCGGCGGCTCGCGCTGGGAGGCTCGTACACGGTGTACAAGATCGCAGGCGTGGCGGGGCGCCACGGCGCGGGGCCGGCCGTCCAGATCACCTTCCCCGCCGCCTCGGCGACTATCGACGCGCTCGCCGCTATCTCCAGCTTCACCGACGAGCTGCGGCTCACGCTGCAGTTCGTGTTCTGATGTCATGAAGCGCTGGTGGGCATCGCTCGCCACGAAGATCCTCGGTGTGCAGCTGGCGGGGCTGCTCACGATCGCCGCTGTGGTCGGCGTGACCCGGTATTACAGCATGCGCGCACAGCTGTACCGCGAG
>QHUU01000125.1 GCA_003222155.1 Gemmatimonadota bacterium
AGCTCAAATGCATCGGGCACTTGTGTGGAGCAAGCCCGGCGCGTGCTCAGCTACGGTCAGCCCTGCCGCCGCCGCCCGTGCTACGCTAGGTTGTTCTGCTGCACTTACGGCGGCGTAGCTCAGCTGGTTAGAGCAGCGGAATCATAATCCGCGGGTCGTCGGTTCGAGTCCGACCGCCGCTATTTGTCACACAATGACTTAGCAGCACCCGCGTCCGACGGTTGGGGGAAATAGCGGGGGGCGCAAGGCGGCGGAGCCGCTGATCGAGCTGGTGGCGGTGATCAACATGACCGGATTCACGGCCAGTACAGCTCGGAAGGGTGAAGATGAAGGCGAAGTCGAGTCAGGGAAGAACAGGAAGATTAGCGGCGGTTCCGTGCTCCCCTACTGCGCGCCCCGACAGCTTCAAGCGGAGTTAAGGCAGCAGCCTCAGGACATCTGCACGATGGTCTGGCTGTAAGAGGATGGAAATGGTGCGAACCCCGCGAGCGTGCCGCGCGGTGCTTAGGGCGGGGGCGCGGCGAGGACAAGCCGCCCGCGACGGGTGTCGTTACGGGCGGCTTGCTTGTGACCTGCGATATCCTTGCTCCGCCCTAAGCGAAATCGATGAGGAACCACGTAAGGAGGTCGATCTGGCTGGGCGTGAGGCTCGCCAAAGGTGGCCAGGTACCAGCCATGATCGAGGTCGTGCCTGCGCAGGGGTCGGTGTTCGAGCAGTCCCAGAGCTCAAACGCCCAGCCTAGCGTATGGGCGACCAAGAACGTGGCTTGCTGGCAGGGAAGGTTGTTAATCAGTCCGTTCCCGTCTGTGCCCCACGAGCAGGTGAGACTGCTTACGGCCGGGGCCAGTACGCCGGGGTAAAAGTAGTTCTGCCAAAAGGTGCCGCTAAACACAGTGGGGCTGTTGCCGGTGAAGACGGCTACCAGCACACGCGGCCCGTACGGGGATACGGACCCGTACGCAGAGCCGGACGCGTTCGACACGAGGGTCAACCAAAAGCCCGGGAACGGGCCGGAATACGGGTTCAACGTGGTGAGAAAATTCCACTGCGCGGCGGTGTACTTCGACTGGAGAAACACGACGAGCGGTTGTAGCACGTGGAAGGTCCTAGGTAGCCCCCCATAGGCCGACATGGCCTTTGCGTACCAGCGACGAGTCGTGGCAAGCACCGACTTGAAGTTCGCCAGCCCCGCCTGCACGGCGCCCACGTTCCAGAAGTAGTCGTTCGCGATCAGCATGACCGGGAGCACTTCGTTGGAAACAAGTGCGGACCAGTGAACGGCGCGCCAGTCGAAGATGCCTACGCCGACAGCTCCGAGGATATAGTCCGAGCCGAACTGGTCGCGGACGGCGCGCTGCATGTCGATTGAGAACTGTTGGCCGTTCACCACCGCCCGCCAGCCGTACAAGTGATCGGAGACCCGCGCCGCCGTCACGTTGGTGCAACGGACGGATGGGAATGTTCGACAGTACTGCTGCTGCGCGGCGAGATCGACGCTAATGGCGAAGTACTGCGAAGCGTCGAAGACCGGCGGTGTAGGGGGGACAAGCGATCTCTCCACCCGGGGCTGTGCGACCGGTGCCGTGGGGTTCCGATCGCACGCCAGGGTCAGGCCGACCATCGTGAGCAGGGCGACCTGCCCCCAGGCGCGCTTCCTGACGCCCCGAGTAAGGCCGGAAATCTTCAGTGTGCGCGCGGACATAGATGCCTCCTTGTGTCGGGTCTCGATTGGCGTCGCTGTCCAGCAGCGACTCTACGAGTCCCACGGTAAAGCAGGCCAGACACTGGGGGAGCAACACCCGGGGCGCGGGAGTCAACTGATCACAACGTGTCACTGAGCGAGTGTGACGTGCGCCACATTTCTGGAGGCGAGCTGATAAAGCGCGTGGGCCCTGCCCGCCGATGGCACTACAGCAGTAACCATTGACGGGCGCTAACCGACACTCGTCTAGCGCACACAGGCTATGCGGCGACGCCCACCGCGATTGCGTTTCCCCGTTGGCCACGCGATCCCAGATGCGTTGCCATCCGCCCGCGGCCTCTATGTCGGTGTAGAGCTGGGCTTCTATCGGCTTCCCCGGCATGCCGTCCCCTAGGGAATCCCGGTCGGACAGTGGGACAGACCGTGGGACTCCGGCTTGTGTTCGCTCGTGTTAGGTTGTGCTACTCGGGCTCGCTCGTGCTCCGCGGGCGACAAGCGGGCACAAGGTGGGGTGAGGGAGACCGAGCCGGGGCGAGCCCGGCTCGGCATCATAATCCGCGGGTCGTCGGTTCGAGTCCGACCGCCGCTACTAGTGCCGGACCAGGAGCGAGGTGGTGCCATGTCGCATCGCTTGTCGGGGCCCGGCGCACTCCTCGCAACACTCTTTCTCCTCGCGGCCTCGTGCCGCTCGCCCCGCACGCCGCCGTGGCTGGTGGAGCGGGCGCGCCAGGAAGCCGACCTGGCCGCGCGCTCGCAGGTGCGTCACGACTTCCGGTTCACGGATCGGAGACGGGCCAGCGGCATCACCTTCCAGAACCGGGTCGTCGACGACGCCGGCAAGGCCTACAAGCTCGCGCATTACGACCACGGCAGCGGGGTGTGCGCCGCGGACGTCGATGGCGACGGCCTCCCCGATCTCTATTTCGTGACGCAACTCGGCACCAACGAGCTGTGGAAGAACCTCGGCAACGGCCGCTTCGTGGACGTCACCGCCCGAGCCGGGCTGGCCATGCCGGACGCGATCGCGGTGGGATGCGCGTTCGCCGACATCGACAACGACGGCGATCCCGACCTGTTCGTCACGACGGTGCGCCATGGGAATCGCTTGTTCGAGAACGTCGGCGACGGGACGTTTCGCGACATCACCGCGCAGGCGGGCGTGGGATACGTGGGCCACTCCTCCGGCGCGGTGTTTTTCGACTATGACGGCGACGGCCTGCTCGATCTGTTCCTGACCAATGTCGGTGTGTACACCAGCAACGCACGGGGGCCGGGCGGCTACTATGTCGCTCTGAGCGACGCGTTCCTTGGCCACCTCCACCCCGAGCGCGCCGAAGCGAGCATTCTCTACCGCAACCTGGGGGGCAACCGGTTCAAGGACGTGAGTCGCGAGGTCGGGCTGGTGGATCTCAGCTGGAGCGGCGATGCGACGACCTTCGACGTGAACGCCGACGGCTTTCCCGACCTCTACGTCCTGGACATGCAGGGAGGGGATCACCTCTGGCTCAATGAGGGCGGGAAGCGGTTTCGCGACGCGACCGCGCAATACTTTCCGAAAGCAGCCTGGGGTTCCATGGGGGCGAAAGTATTCGACTTCGACGGCGATGGTCGGCTCGACCTCTTCGTCACCAGCATGCATCCGGACATGTGGGTCAACGTCGCCCCGGGCGACTGGGCGGCCGAGGGTCGCAAGGCCGACACCGCGACGGTGGCCGGTGGAATGATTCCCGGTGGGAAGGATCGCTTTTTCTTCGGCAACGAGCTGTTCGCGAACCGGGGCGGTGGTCGGTTCGAGGAGATTTCCGACTCCGTCGGCGTGGAGACGTATTGGCCGTGGGGGCCGAGCGTGGACGACTTCAACGCCGACGGCTGGGATGACATCTTCATCGCCGCGGGGATGAACTTTCCCTACCGATATGGGATCAACTCCCTCCTCCTCAACGAGGGAGGTCGCCGCTTCCTGCCGAGCGAATTCGTGGTGGGGGTCGAGCCGCGGCCGGACGGCACCACCCAGCAGATCTGGTTCACCCTCGACTGCAACGGAGCGGACCGAGACCATCCCTTCTGTGGCCCGTGTGCCCATCCGGAGTCGTTGGGGGGAGCGTGTCGTGTCGATGCCGCGGGCCACTTGACCATGATGGGCTCGCGCGGTACGCGCGCCGCGGTCGCGCTCGACCTGGACGGCGACGGTGATCTCGACATCGTCACCAATGAGTTCAACGCCGCGCCGCAGGTGCTGATGAGCGACCTCGCGCAACGACACCCCGTCCACTTTCTGAAGGTCCGGCTTCGGGGCACGCGCTCGAACCGCGAGGGGCTCGGCGCGCAAGTGAGCGTCGTGCTACCCGACGGGCGCCGGCTGCTGAAGGTCTTCGACGGAAAGTCGGGATACCTCTCCCAGAGCGACCTGCCGCTCTATTTCGGCCTCGCGGGCGCGGACCACGCCGCGGCGATCGAAGTGCGCTGGCCGTCGGGTCGACGCCAGAACGTGGCCGGCTCCCTCAAGGCCGACCAGACCATCGACGTCGCCGAGCCCTAGGGCTGCTGGAGGCTCCTCCAGATGACCGGCTGGATGTCGTGCGAGCGCTCGGCGGCGTACGCCTGCGCCGCGCGCAGCAGGGTCTCGTACTCGGACCGCCACTCTGGCGGCATGTTGGCGCGAAAGTAGGCGGCCGTCATCACGTCGCCTTTGGGGCGCTCGGCCGCGCCGTGCCCCACCGCCGCGACGTCGCCCAGAAAGCACGTCGAGCTCCCGGTGTCCATGACGTTCACCACCCGGCACTCGAAGTGGGCGTAGCAGTCGTCCAGCACCGGCGCCCCGAGCGTGCCGGGCCGGTGCGGGATGCCGCCGAGCTTGTCGCGGGTCCGACCGCTCACGAAGCCGAGGCGGTGGATCAGCTCGAACTGATCGTCGCGCAGCAGGTGCAGCACGAAACGACCGGTCTCGAAGATCAGGTCGTGGCTGAAGTTGAACTTGTGGATGTAGACGGACAACCGCGGCACGGTCGGCGCGATCGAGGCGCGCACCGCGCTGTCCGAGATCATGCCGTTGCGCTTGCCGTCGCGTTGGCAGGTGATGGCCACGACGGGGGAGGTCAAGTTGCGCAGCAGCTGATAGACTTGGTCGGGCTGCAGGTTTGGCATGGCCCTATTCTCGGGGCCTTGCGGGCGCGCGGCAAGACGCGACACCGCGGCCCCGCCTATCATTTATACTACTGTATGACCCCGTTGCCCTCCCGCTTGCGCGACCACCTCGGCCGCCGCCGGCTGTTCGCCGTCGGGGGACCTGCGGTGGTGGCGGTATCGGGGGGGCCGGATTCGGTCGCGCTGCTCGACTTGCTGCACACCCTCGCTCCGGAGCTCGGTCTGTCCCTGGTGGTCGCGCACGCGGACCACGGGATCCAGGCGGACAGTCGGGCAGTGGGACAGGCGGTCGCGGCCCTCGCGCTGCGATACGGGGTGCCGTTCGAGCTCGGGGAGCTGCGACTCGGTCCGGACGCCACCGAAACCGCCGCCCGGCGTGCGCGCTACGCGTGGCTCGTCGAGGTGCAGCGACGCCACGCGGCGCGCTATCTCGTGACGGCTCACCACCGCGACGACCAGATCGAGACGATTCTCTTACGGCTGCTGCGGGGCAGCGCGCCGGCCGGGCTCGCCGGTATGCCGGCGCGCGCACGCGGCGGACTGGTTCGCCCGCTGCTGCCGTTCACCCACGACGAGCTGGTCGCGTACATCGCGGCGCGGGGCCTTGCGGCGCACGACGATCCGGCGAACCGCGACCCCAGGCACCTGCGGAGCTGGGTCCGCACGGTCCTGCTGCCGCTGGTCTGCGCGCGCCTGGGCGCCCGCGCGCGCGCCGACGTGGCTCGCGCCGGCCGGGCGGCGGCGCTCGAGCGGCGCGCGTGGGACCGCGTGCTGCGCTACCTGCCCGATCTCGACCTGCGGCTGCACGAGGACGGCTTTGACGTTGCCCGGGGCGAGCTCGCGGGCTATGATAACGCATTGGCAGTGGCCGTGTTGCGGGCCGCGGCGCGGCGCGCGGGGCTGGTGCTGGGCCCGCGGCGGGCGCGTCAGCTGGCGCGGCTGGCACAGCGTTCGTCGGGGCGGCGTCAGTCGCTCGGTGGCGGGTGGGCGGCGGAGGTGGCGTTCGACCGCGTGCGTGTGAGCCGCGCTGACGCGCGGGAGGTCGGGGACGATCGGGAGGTTGTGGAGGTGGTGGCCAGCGACGAGCGAGGGCGCGCGCAGTTCGGGACATTCCGGGTCGTGTGGTCGGCGGAGCGGGCGCCCGAACGGCTCGCGCGCGGTGACTGGACGACGTGGATTGCGGGGGGCGCATGGGAGGTTCGGCCCCTGCGGCCGGGTGATTCACTGGTACCGCTCGGTGGTATCGGGCATCGGCCGGTGCGGCGCTTGTTGATGGAGGCGCGTGTGCCGCGGAGCGACCGGGCGCAGTATCCGATCGTCGCGCGCGGCCAAACCATTCTCTGGGTCCCCGGTATCTGCCGGAGTGCTGCCGATCTCCCGCGACCCGGAACCCCGGCGGTGCGGGTGGATGTTACCAAGCACGGCGAGCCTCAAGCAGACCGGCGGGCGTGAGCTCAAGCGCATCGTCTTCGACGAGGAGACGATTGCGCGCCGGGTCCGCGAGCTGGGTCAGGAGATCACGACGGCGTACCCGGACGGTGAGCTCCTCGTGCTCGGCCTCCTCAAGGGGAGTTTCATCTTCCTGAGCGATCTCGTGCGGCGCATCGAGCGGCCGCTCCAGGTAGACTTCCTGGTGGCCGCGAGCTACGGCGCCGATACGATTTCGAGCGGAAACGTGCGGCTATTGTACGATCCGGAGACGGAGCTGCGGGGTAAGCATATCCTGTTGGTGGAGGACATCGTGGATACCGGGAAGACGCTCAATCGGCTGGTGACGCTGTTGCGGGAGCGTGCCCCCCGGAGTCTGGAGATCTGTGCGCTGCTTCACAAGCATCTGGCTCCGCACCTCGAGCTGGAGCCGGCGTTCGTCGGGTTCGACGCCCCCCGGGTGTTTCTCGTGGGGTACGGGCTCGATCACGCCGAGAATTTCCGGCACCTTCCCTACGTGGCGAGCCTGACCTGATGGCGAACCGCGTCCCGCCGCCGCGCGAATTCAGCTGGGCCCGCACCCTGCGGACGCTGTCGTTCTGGGCGCTGTTGATCGTGGGGTCGATCTTCCTCGTGCAGTTCGCCTCCAACCGCCGCCAAGAAGCGGTGGAGCTGTCGTACACGCCGCAGTTCACGGAGCAGCTGGACAAAGGAAACGTCGCCGCGGTGGAAATCACCGATCGCCAGCAGGTGAAAGGCGACTTCCACGCCCCGGTCACGGTCGGCCGGCATACGGCCGAGCACTTCACGATGCTCCTGCCGTTCGAGTCCACCGACGCCTGGGTGAGCACCCTGCGGCTGAAGGGCGTCGACGTGCGGGCGCGCGAGGAGAAGCAGTCGTTCGGCGTGTTTCTCTTCAGCTTCCTCCCGTACTTGTTCATCATCGGCTTGCTGATCTTCATGGTGCGGCAGATGCAGCAGGGGGGAAACCGCGCGTTCGCGTTCGGCAAGTCGAAGGCAAAGCTCCTGGCGGGTGACACCCCGAAGGTCACCTTCGCCGACGTGGCCGGCGCCGACGAGGCGAAGCAGGAGCTCGAGGAGATCATCGATTTCCTGAAGGACCCGCAGAAGTTCCAGCGGCTGGGCGGGCGACTGCCCAAGGGGGCGCTGCTGGTCGGTCCCCCGGGGACGGGGAAGACGCTGCTCGCCAAGGCGGTCGCGGGGGAGGCGGGGCGGCCGTTCTTCTCGATGTCGGGCTCGGACTTCGTCGAGATGTTCGTGGGCGTGGGCGCGTCGCGCGTGCGCGACCTGTTCGAGCAAGGCAAGGCCCACGCGCCCTGCATCATCTTCATCGACGAGATCGACGCCGTGGGGCGGCACCGCGGTGCAGGACTCGGCGGCGGCCACGACGAGCGCGAGCAAACGCTCAACCAGCTGCTCGTGGAGATGGACGGCTTCGAGTCGAACGACGGGGTGATCCTGCTCGCGGCCACCAACCGTCCCGACATCCTCGACCCGGCGCTCCTGCGCCCCGGGCGATTCGACCGCCAGATCGTCGTGGACATGCCCGATGTGAAAGGGCGCGAGCAGATCCTGCGCGTCCACACCCGCAAGATCCCGCTCGGGGCCAACGTGAACCTCGAGCGGATCGCCAAGGGCACGCCGGGGCTGTCCGGGGCCGAGCTGTCGAACGTCGTGAACGAGGCGGCGCTCCTGGCGGCGCGGCGCAATAAACCGGTCGTCGACATGAACGACCTCGAAGACGCCAAGGACAAGGTCATGCTCGGCCTCGAGCGCAAGAGCATGGTCCTGACCGAGGAGGAGCGAAAGCTCACGGCGTATCACGAGGCGGGACACGCGCTCGTGGGGCTCACCGTCCCGGGTATCGATCCCATCCACAAAGTCACCATCGTGCCGCGGGGCCGGGCGCTGGGGATCACCTTCTTCCTCCCCGAGAAGGACCGCCGCAACGTCACGAAGCAGTGGCTGCTGGGCCAGCTGGCGATGTCGTACGGCGGGCGCGTGGCCGAAGAGCTGGTGTTCGGCTCCGACAAGGTCACGACCGGCGCGTATTCGGACATCCAGCAGGCCACCGAGATGGCGCGCCGGATGGTGACGCAGTTCGGGATGAGCGACGTCGTGGGACCGATCGCCGTGGGCGACCGGGAAGCCGAGATCTTCCTGGGGCGGGAAGTGGTGCAGCGCCGCGAGGTTTCGGAGCGTACCGCCGAGCTGGTGGACACCGAGCTGAAGCGCCTGCTCGGCGAAGCGTACGAGCACGCGCGGGACATCCTCACCAAGCATCGCGACCAGCTCGACCGGCTCGCGGCCGCCCTGCTCGAGCGCGAGACGCTCGACCGCGAGGAAGTCGATCTCGTGGTCGCCGGGAAGGCGCTGCCGCCCGTCGCAGCGGCGTCGACGACGCCCGCCGCGGCATCGCCCGAAGGAGCGGCGCGGGACAAGCCGGCCGCCACGCGCGGGCCGGTGCTGGGAAGTCCGCCTCCCGAACCCGCCGGGGCGTGAGCCCCGGTCGCCAGCCGCACGCCCAAGAACAGACAATCTGGTGTGTCTTCGCTCCGGCTCGTCGCGCGCTTGCCGGAGGTGTTAGGATTGGGGCCATGGAAGCGAAGAACGCGGACCTCGCCGCGCTGCGCATCAATCGCTCGCCCGAGCCGGCGGCAGGAGCGCCGCCCCGCCGCGCGCGGCGCTGGCTCGTGATCGGACTCCCCGCCGGCATGGTCGTCCTCGCAGCCGCCGTCGCGCTCGCCGGCGGCGCGCTCAGCCCTGCGCTCGCGGTGCATCTCACGCCCGCGACCCTGGTGTCACCGGTCCGGGCGGGCGCGGTACTCGTCGCCAGCGGCTACGTCGTGGCTCAGCGCAAGGCCGCCGTCGCCTCCAAGGGCACGGGCCGGCTCGTCTACCTCGGCGTGGTCGAAGGGGATCGCGTACGGGCCGGCCAGGTGATCGCCCGCATCGAGGACGCCGACG
>QHUU01000066.1 GCA_003222155.1 Gemmatimonadota bacterium
TGTTGACGCACACGCCGCCGAGCTTCTCTTTCTCGATCACGGCCGTGCTCATACCGAGCTGGGCCGAGCGGATGGCGGCGACGTAGCCGGCGGGCCCTCCCCCAAGGATGATGACGTCAAATTGACTCGCCAAAAGCCCCCCTCCCTAACGCGGAACTCGGAACGCGGAACGCGGAACAGGCGGGCCGACGCTGGTGCGGCTGTTCCGCGTTCCGAGTTCCGCGTTCCGCGTTCACAGCAGCATCGCCAGCGGGTTCTCCAACATCTGTTTCAGCGTCTGGAGAAACGCCGCCCCGGTGGCTCCGTCGATCACGCGGTGGTCGCAGCTCATCGTGAGGCGCATGCGCCGCCGGGCCGTCACCTGGCCGTCCAGCACCACCGCCTTCTGAACGATCGAGCCCACGGCGATGATCCCGGCCTCCGGCGGATTGATGACCGCGGTGAACTGGTCGATGTCGAACATGCCGAGATTCGAGACGGAGAATGTCGCTCCGGTGTACTCGTTCGGCTGCAGCCGGCGGTTGCGCGCCTGCTCGGCAAGGTCCTTCGCCTCCCGGCCGATCTCGCCGAGCGACTTCAGGTCCGCGCTCCGGATCACCGGCGTAATGAGCCCGTCCTCCACGGCCACGGCCATGCCGATGTGCACCTCGTTCCAGTAGCGGATGTGGTCCTCCTGGAACCAGGCGTTGCAGGCGCGGTGCGTCCTGAGGGCGAGTGCGGTGGCCTTGATGACGATGTCGTTGAACGAGACCTTCCCCCGGTCGCCGAGCTGCTTGTTCAGGGCATCCCGCGCCTCGGCCGCCCGCTCCATGTCCACTTCGGTCGTGAGAAAGAAATGGGGGATGGGGCCGAGGGATGTCGCGAGCCGCTTGGCGATGGTCTTACGGATCTGCGTGAGGGGGACGTCTTCATACGGAGCCCCGGTGCGCTCGGGATGCGGGACACGGGAAACGGGAAACGGAGCCGCGGCTACGACCGGCGCGCGGTCGAGATCCTTCTTCACGACGCGGCCACCTGGCCCTGACCCTGCCACGAGCTTCAGGTCTACGCCGGCCTCCTTCGCCATTCGTCGCGCGAGCGGGGAAGCCTTCACCCGCGTGGCATCCGTCGGAGGGGCGGACGGCAGCGGGGTGACAGCCACCGGCGCCGGCGCAGTCACGGTCGCCACGTTTCCCGTTTCCCGTTTCCCGCTTCCCGCAGGCGTCGCCGGCGCAGCGGCGGCTGGCGCAGCACCGAGTGCCTCGCCGGGGGAGGCGATCACCGCCACCACGCTCCCCACCGGCACCGTCTGCCCCTCGGCCACCGCCACCTGCCGCAGCACGCCGTCCGCGCGCGCGACCAGGTCCATCACCGCCTTGTCGGTCTCGACCTCGGCCAGCGTCTCGCCTGCCTTCACCGCGTCGCCGTCCCGCTTGTGCCACTTGGCCACGCGCCCTTCCTCCATGGTGGGAGAGAGCGCTTCCATATAGACGTTGGTGGCCACGGTCAGTCGAGGTAGAGCACGCGGCGCGCGGCCGCAACCACGCGGTCGGGACTCGGCTTCGCGAGGCGCTCGAGCTGCTTGTTATAGGGCATGGGGACGTCGGCCTGGGTGACGCGCAGCACCGGTGCGTCGAGCTGGTCGAACGCGTCTCGCTGGATCACGTCGACCACCTGGGCGCCCAGCCCCGAGTGCGGCCACCCCTCTTCGACCACGACCGCCCGGTTGGTGCGCGCCACCGACTCGAGGATGGCCGCCTCGTCGAGCGGGCGCAACGACCGCAGGTCGAGCACCTCGGCGGAGGCGCCCTCGTGCTCGGCCAGCTGCTCGGCGGCCTTGAGGGCGACCGCCACCGTCTTCGAGTGGCAGATGAGCGTGACGTCGCTCCCGGGCCGCTTCACCTCGGCCCGCCCGATCGGCACGATGTGCTCCCCGTCCGGCACCTCGCCCTTGAGGTTGTACAGCATCTCGCCTTCGAGCACGATGACCGGGTTGTTGTCGCGGATCGCGGACTTGAGGAGCCCCTTGGCGTCCGCCGGCGTCGCGGGTGCGACGACCTTCAAGCCGGGGATGTGCGCCAGCCACGACTCCCACGCCTGCGAGTGCTGCGCCGCGAGCTGCAGCGCCGCCCCGTTCGGCCCCCGGAACACGATCGGGATCGGCACCTGGCCGCCCGACTCGTACAGGATCTTCGCGGCGGAGTTGACGATCTGGTCGAGCGCCAGTACGGCGAAGTTCCACGTCATGAACTCGATCACCGGGCGCAGGCCCGCCATCGCCGCCCCCACGCCGACACCTGCGAACCCCAGCTCGGCGATCGGCGTGTCCACGATCCGCTTGGGCCCGAACTCCTCGAGCAGGCCGCGGCTCACTTTGTACGCGCCCTGATAGACGCCGACTTCTTCCCCCATCAGGAAGACATTCGGGTCGCGCTGCATCTCCTCGCGCAGCGCCTGATTCAGGGCGTCGCGGTAGGTGAGCGTGGCCATCAGTCGGCGAGCACGTGTGTGGTCAGCTCGGCGGGCTCGGGGTCGGGGCTTGCCTCGGCGAAGCGCACCGCCTCGTCGGTCTGGGCCCGCACCTCGGCATCGAGGGCGTCGAGGGCCGCGTCATCGAGCGCGCCCTCTTCCTTCAGCTTCAGCGCGAGCTGCGAGATCGGGTCGCGCTTGCGCTGCTCCTCGACTTCCTCCTTGGTGCGATAGACGCCGTGCAGCGGGTCCGACATCGAATGCCCCATGTAGCGGTACGTGCGCACTTCCAGGAGAGTCGGGTGGCCGCCGCTCCGGGCCCGGTCCGCGGCCCGCTCCGTCGCCGCGTACACGGCGAGCACGTCCATCCCGTCCACCAGCTCCGCCGCCATGTCGTAGCTGCAGGCGTGCTCCACCACGTCCGTGACCGCCGCCACGCGCTCGAACGCGGTGCCCATGCCGTAGCGGTTGTTCTCGCAGCAAAAGATGACGGGGAGCTTGTAGACGGAGGCCATGTTGAGGGCTTCGTGGAAGGCGCCGATGTTGACGGCCGCTTCGCCGAAGTAGCAGATGCAGACCTGATCGCCGCCCTTGTAGCGGATGGCGAAGCCGATCCCTGCGGCGAGCGGGATGTGCCCGCCGACGATCCCGTGGCCGCCCAGGAACCGCCGCCCCGCGTCGAACAGGTGCATCGAGCCGCCCTTGCCCTTGGAGCAGCCGGTCGCCTTGCCGAACAGCTCCGCCATGACGGCGTTAGCCGGCACGCCCCGCGCCAGGGCTTGACCATGCTCGCGGTACGAGGAGATCACGTAGTCGTCCTCCCGCAACGCCGCGAGGGAGCCGACTCCGACGGCTTCCTGCCCGATGTAGAGATGGCAGAACCCGCCGATCTTGCCGAGGGCGTAGGCCTCGGCGGCTTTCTCCTCGAAGCGGCGGATCAGCAGCATCTGCCGCAGCATGCGGCGCTCCAGCTCCGTGTGGGCGCTCGTGCTTGCCGTGCGGGCGGTGGCGGTGGCCATGGCGGTCACAGGTCAGGCGGAAGCGGTCGCCCGCTCCACCTGCTCCCACGCGTGGTAGCTCGAGCGGACCAGCGGTCCCGCCTCCACGTGGCGATACCCCATCTCGAGGCCGAGACGGCGCAGCTCGGCGAATTCGTCGGGGGCGTAATAGCGAGCGATCGGCAAGTGGTCGCTCGAAGGCCGCAGGTATTGCCCCAGGGTCAGGATGTCCACGCCCTGCGCGCGCACGTCGCGCATCGCGGCCAGCAGCTCGTCCCACTCCTCACCAAGGCCGCACATGATGCCGGACTTGGTCAGCATGCCGGGGTCGAGCTGCTTGGCCCGGCGCAGCAGCTCGAGCGCCCGGACGTAGCGGCCTCCGGGGCGCGCCAGACGATACAGTCGGTCGATCGTCTCCAAATTGTGATTGAGAATGTCGGGTTGGGCCTGGACCACGATGCGCAGCGCCTGCCCGCTCCCCTTGAAATCGGGGATCAGCACCTCGACCGACGTGTCCGGCGCCCGCCGCCGGATCTCGGTGATCGCGGCCGCGAAGATCTCGGCGCCGCCGTTCGCCAGATCGTCGCGGTCGACCGAGGTGATCACGACGTGCCGGAGCCCCATGCGCTCCACGGCGGCGGCGAGCCGGAGCGGCTCATCCTCGTCCAGGGCCGTGGGCGTGCCGTGCGCGACCGCGCAATACGCACAGTTACGGGTACACACGTCGCCCAGGATCATGAACGTGGCGGCGCGGTGCTCCCAGCACTCGCCGATGTTGGGGCAGTGGGCTTCCTCGCAGACCGTATGGAGCTCGTGGTCGCGCATGAGCTGTTTCAGGGCGACGTAATTGGGCCCGCCGGGAGCGGGGACCTTGAGCCACGGCGGCTTGCGGTCGATCTGAGCGTGGGGATGAGTGGGACGCGGGCGCTGCAGTTGGACGAGGGGAGGGCTTGCCATAACTAGCCACAAAATAGCGAGTTCGCGGGGGGTCTGGTAGCCGCGCCGGTGAAAATTCAACCGTGCGGTTGATCCATTGTGGTCGATCCGGGTGCCCCTACGGACTCGCCACTGGTCGTCGTCGGAGAATTTTGCGCCCGAGCGCCTGGAGCGCCTCGGCGGTTGCGGCGCCCGCGACGGTCGCCGCAAAGTCGAGCGGCCCGAAGCCGTATCCCGGCCTGCCGGCCTTGCCTTCGCGCCGGGCCTGCAGAGCGTCGAGCATCTCCCAGCTCGCGGCGACGGTGGCCGTCACGAGCACGCGCTTGCAGGCATGGTCGTGGAACCCCTTGGCCACCCAGGGCCCCCGCGCCAACAGATCGAGCCCGACGCCAGCCGCGAAGTGGATCCGTTTGTCCGGACAGGTGACGCACGCGTCGGGGTCCAGCCACTGTGCCGGCGCGCGCGCCGCGGCGACCGAGAGCGCCAGCACGACCATCCAAACCGGGGCGCTCGCGCGCCACGGCCTCGTGGGGGGATCCATCCGCTCACTCCGAGCTGGGTTCTCCTCGTCATACGGCAGCGGGGGCGAAGGGGTCCGCGCGGGACCCGTCGTGGGACGTGGCGGCGACGCCTCACCGTTCCTTCCTCTTGTCGAGCCGTTCTCTCAGGCGGCGCAGCTCCTCGTCGATCCCCGGGTCCGCGCTGAGCATGCCGTCGGCGATGTCGGCGATCTCTTCGGCCTCTTGCCACTGACGCTCCAACTCTTCCATCTCGGCACGCTCGTCGACCGCCATCTCCAGGGCGAGCCGCCGGTCCGGGGCGAGGCTCCGCAAGGTGAGCTCGCGGCGGGCGACATCGTGGATCAACTGGTGAGGGCCGCCCGCTCCCTCGACCAGACGCGCTGCGTCCTCGGCGCGCTGCCGGCCACCGCGCGCCAGGTTGAGGTAGGTCAGGCCGCGCCGCAGCGCAAACTGCGCGTCGCTGCCCGTGAGCATCGTCCCCTCGGCTCCGCAGCTCGGACACGTGAGCAGCAGCGCCATGCCGTCGCGCGCCGTCGTGGTGACGCGCGCGCGCTCCAGATGGCGCGCGCGCAAGAGCATCACGCTGCCGCACCGCTCGCAGATCGGCGGCTCGACGAACGCGATCTTGCGGCGTCCGACCATCTCGACGTAGATGCGCTTGACGAGCCGGGGAGTGTTCCACACGAAGACGCCCACGGAGCCGCCCGCCGCGACGTTGACCGCCACGGCGAGCCCCACCGCCGCGACCGTCATGGGCACGACGAACTTGAGCTGCTCCTGGCGCCGCGCCCGCAGCCGTTCGCCGTAGCGCCACGCGGCCAGCTCGAGGCGCCGAGGCTTGCCGACGCGTACGAGGTCGTAGCCGTGCCAGCGGATCAGTGCGACCTGGTCGGTCGCGGCCGCCACCCGGCCGTCGGTCGCGGCCCGCGCCAGCGCCTCGATCCGCTCCAGGCGGTCGTCGAGCGGTGCCAGGTTCCAGCGTGAGCACCTGGGACAGATCACCCACAGCCGCCCCTTCCACTCGTCGAACGCGAGCCGCCGTCCCACTCCGAGGCCCGAGGGGCCGCCGTCACCGTCGAGCTTGCCGTTGCAGAAGGCGCAGGTGCGATACATCGGGACTCGGGACTCGGGACTCGGGACTAGGGGCTCGGGGTGACGGTGAAGCGGTCGACACCGAGCGGTCCGATCTCGACGTCGGTCGCGCCCTTGGTGACGAGATCGGCGATGATCTCTCCTGTGAGCGCCGCGAGGAGGATTCCGTTCCGGCCGTGGCCAGTAGCGTACCAGAGCCGGTCCACCTCCGGATCGCGCCCCAGGATCGGCCGGCCGTCGGGAGTGGCAGGTCGGAGGCCGGCCCAGACGCGCTGCACCGGTTGGGTGAGCAACGCAGGGAGCAGGCGTACCGCGCCGCGGAAGACTTGGGCGAGGCCCTCGTTCGTGACGTGCGGGTCGTATCCGGCGCGCTCCATGGTGCTGCCCAGCACCGCCACGCCGCCGCGCGCGAGCACGTAGCCCTGGTCGTGATAGAGGATGGAAGGGGGGCAACCGTCGGGCCAGGCGGTGGCCGCCATTTGACCACGCAACGGCTCGACGGGAAGGGCGCGGGGAAGGCCGCGGATCTGCGGGGACCACACACCCGCCGCGAGCACGGCGTGCTCCACGGTGGTGGTGCCTCCCGCCGCCACCACGCCGGTGACCCGGCCCGCCGCCACCTGGATCGACTCCACCGGCTCGGCGTGGAGCGCGGCGCCGAGGCGGCGCGCGTCCGCGAGGCAGGCGCGGGTGAGCGCTTGGGGGTCGAGCGCCCCGTCCTCCGGCGCGAACAGCGCCCCTTGGCACTCGGGGGCGGCGCCGGGCCAGCGTTCGCGCACGTCGTCCGCCTCCAGCCAATCGCACCGCAGGCCCGCCTGGCGCTGCCGAGCGACCTCGTCCTTGAGGCGCACGGCGTCCGCCTCGTCGAACGCGACCGCGGCGATCCCGGAGCGCCAGAAGCCGATGTCGATGCCGGTGGTCTCCCGCAGCGCCGGGGCGAGGGGCTCGTACAGGTCGCGCGCCCGCACCGACAGGGCGACCAGCGAGTCGTCGGCAGGCTCGATTTGGGGGGCGAGCATGCCGGCCGAGGCGGGGGACGCGGCGGCCGGGTCGGGGCCCGGCTCGAAGATGGCGACGGCGAGGCCGCGCAGGGCCGCCGCCCGGGCGCAGGCGGCCCCGATGGCCCCGCCGCCGATGATGGCCACGTCCGCGGTGTTCACGCGCTGGCGCCCCTGTGAAACCGGCTGCTAGATTGCGTCGTACGGACCTCGCGTCGGGGCTCCACGGAGGTTGACCCCATGTTCCGCAGCATCTTCGGATTCGCCATCTTCGCCGCGCTCGCGTTCGTGGCCCTCAACATCTTCTTCGGGCTGCTCGCGGGCTTCGTCGGGATCGCCTTCTGGATCCTGAAGCTCGCCGCCATCGGCTTCATTCTCTACTTCGCGCTCCGGCTCGTCAGCCCCAGCACCGCGGACAAGATCCGCGACATGATCAAGGGCCGCCCCGCCGACGCGTAGTCAGCGCGCGTCCAGCTCACGCAGCACCGCCCACGCGAGGAGCGGGATCAGGATCTCGTGATGGCCGGTGAGCTGGACGCCCCGGCCACCAGCCAGCGTCGGGCGCTCGACCACGTTCATCCGCGGGCGGTAGTGGCGCTGCATGTCGCAGTCGCACGCCGTGAACCCCGTCGGCTTTCCCGCGCTCAGATTGCGCGCCACGGTGAGCGCCTTGAGGAACACCTCGGGCATCACCACGGCGCTCCCGAGATTCAGCACCACGCCGCCGTCGTGCAGCGCCGGCAACGACGCTGCGAAGCGCTTGAAGTCGCGGTGGCTGGTGGCGCCGAGGGCGGCGCCGTCGGCCGTGGGGTGCTGGTGGATGATGTCGGCGCCGACGGTCGCGTGCACGGTGACCGGAACGCCGCGCTCCGCGGCGGCGACGAGCAGCGACGCGTCGGGCGCGGCGAGCGCGGCGCGGCTCCGCAGCGCCTCCGCGAGCGCCTCGCCCATGCCCCGGCCGGCGCGCGCCCCGTCGGCGATGGCGGCGTTCATCTCGCGTCCCGTTTCCTCCACCATCCCGAACGTGCCGTCGGCCAACCCGGCCGTCACGTCCTCGCTCGTGCCGCCGTAGGCGGCGAGCTCGAAGTCGTGGATCGCGGCGCTGCCGTTGAGCGCGAGGTGGGTGATCACGCCGCGCCGCACGAGATCGGCGAGCAGGGGCCCGAGGCCGACTTTGATCACATGGCCGCCCAGCATCACGACCACGCCGCGCCGACCGGTGGCGCGCGCCACCAGCCGCGCGACGTCGCGCGCGTCCTTGGCCGCCAGCACGTCCGGGAGCGAGTCCCAGAAAGCGGCGAAGCTCCGGTCGCCGCCGGGCGGGTGCGCGAGCAGGGACGGGTCGACTTTGTTGGGGCGCTGCGCGATGGGAACGGTCTTGAGTCGGGAAAAGTCCGCTTCGCGGTAGTCGGTCATGGGTGCTCGGCGGGGGGGGCGGAGTACTCCTTGAGCTTCAGCGTCACCTGGCCGAACGAGAAGTTGGACTGCAACGCGAGCATGATGCGCGGCTGTTGGTCGGAGAGCCACATCCGCGCGTCCGCCCTTTCGGCGAAGATGCCGCCGCCGTTGGGGATGCGCGGACGGACCACGATCGCGTCCCACTTCCTGCCCGCAACGCTCACGCGGTCACGCTTCAGCACCTCGACAATGACGGGATTGCGCTCGGGCCGGAAATAGCGCCGGTACTCGTAGCGCTTGCCGACCTCCAACGGCACGGTGCGGATCCAATAGAGGAACGCGGCGTCGTCGAGCGGCTCGGCGACCGTGGGGGCCGCGCTGTCGCGCCCCGTCTCCCGGTACACGCCGGAGTCCGGGTAGATCTCGAACTTCCGCTCCCACGACTTGCCCTTCTCCTCGGTCTGATTGAGGAAGCGGCGCGAGCGGAAATCGCGGCGTCCCACCCACGACTCGAGATTCTGATGAATGTGGTACCACAGCGCGCCACCGTCGATCAGGAACCGGAAGTGAACCGCCTCCTCCGCGCGGATCGTGTCGACGCCCGCGACCTCCATCGTGGCCGTTCCGACGCTGAAGGGCCCGTACCGCGCCCCGTACACCAGCCGCTCGCCCACCGGAAACGGCACCGCCGTTGGGGTCGGGGCGGGCGCAATCGCGGTCGCGGTAGCCGTCACGGACGCCGAGGCGGGTGGGGCGGCCCGTGTCGAGTCGGTCCGACCCGTATCGGACTGCGCGCGGAGCGAGGTGGCGATCACCAGGAGGGCGGCCGCGGTGCGGGCGGCGCGAATGATGGCGCGCGCCTGCCACGCGTCGAGCAGCTGACGCCACGGCCTGACCCGCGACGGCCGCTGCACCAGGTCGTAGCGGACGGCCGCGGGCACGGTATCGCGGCGGCGGGCATGACGGGTGAGCCGGGCGACGAGCTCCGCGCTCGCGCACCACCCGTCGGTGAGGAGCAGCCGTGTGCCGTCGCCGCGCAGCGCCTGCCGCAGCACGATCAGACGCAGCGCCACAAAGCCCGACATCGTGTCGCGCAGCCCGGGAAGGCGCACGAGGCGCGGAGCCCAGCGCCGCGCCAACCGAAGCGCCCGCGACGCCCGCCCGCGCTCCTCCACCTGCTCGACGACGACGAGGTCGGCCCCCGACTCGAGCCGCTTCACCATGTCTTCCATACTCTCGGGGGAGTGGGCGAAGTCGGCGTGCAGCGTGATGGCGCAGTCGCGCTTGGGCCGGTCGGTGCGCTGCAGCGCGAGCCGCAGCAGCTCCTCCAGGCTGCGCGCGTACCCCTGGCGCGCCGCGTGCGTCACCACCGTCATGGGCAGCACCTTGGCGTAGGACGCCAGCACCTCGCGCGTCTCGTCGGTCGAAGCGTCATCCAGCACCAGCAGCTGGTACTCGCGCGGGAACGCGGTGAACACCTGGCGCACCTTCCAGAGCACCAGCCCCGCCGTGCGGGCCTCGTTGTGGACCGGGACACAGACGTAGATCATGGCCCTGCAATTTAGACCAGCGAGCGATACACGGCCACGACGCCGGCCGCCATGGACGACGCGGTGAACCGCGAGGCCAGGGGCACGGGGGACGGGTGGTCCAGGGCCTCGACGACCCTGCGGGCGAGGGCGTCGGCGTCGCCCACGGGCACGAGCCACGGCTCGGGTACCATCTCCGGCAGGCCGCCGGCACGGGTGGCGACCACCGGCTTGCCGAGCGCCATCGCGTGCAGCACCACGCTGCCCAGGCCTTCTTCCTTCGACGACATCACGAGCACGTCGGCCTCGGCGATGAGGGCGTCGGCTTCGGGAACGTGCCCCAGCAGGTGCACGCGATCCGCGAGACCGAGGCGCGCGAGCATCGTCTCGAGGGAGCCCCGCAACTCGCCCTCGCCGGCGATGACCCAATGGAGATCGGAGCGAGCCGCTCGAGCTGCGTGGGCGGCCCGGATCAGGGTGTGCTGGTCCTTATGACCGACCAGGGCGGCGACGTTGGCGGCGAGGGGCGTGCCCGGCGACAGGCCGAGGCGTGCCCGCACGCCGAGCGGTGTCCGAGCGGCGCGCCGCACCTCGTCGGGATCGATGCCGGACGCGACCACCGTGATGTCCCGGGGTGCGATTCCATCCACCACGAGCACCGCACGCACCGCGTCGGAAATGGCGATCAGGTGATCCACCCGATGCCACACGCTTCTCCGGTGCAGGTGGAAGTCGACCCGCCGCGTCGCCACGAGCACCGGGGCGCCGGGGCCACGTCCGGACAGGCGGCGCATCCAGTACGCGAGCTGCAGCGCATGACTGTCGTGCGCGTGCAGGATGTCGGGAGCGAAGTCGGCCGCTGCGAGATACAGGCGCCACAGGGCGCGGGGGTCGAGCGACGGCCCCCAGGGCACTTCCCGGACGGTGGCGCCGTGCTCCGCCACCCGGCGCGCCAGCTCGCTGTGACGCTTCGTCACGAGCCGCTGCCCGACGCCATCCGCCCGGGCGAGCTCGCGGGTGAGGAGCCGGACCTGGTTCTGACCGCCTCGGTACTCCCGGCCCGAGTCGATGTGCAGGACGCGCACGTCCGCTCAGACCGGCTGCTTCGCGGCGTGGCCGAGCGCGGCGCGCAGCTCGGCCAGGGTAAACGGCTTGTGGAGGTAAGGTCGACCCAGTCCGTCGAGGAATTGCAGCGTGTCGCCGCGCACCGTGTCGCCGGTCGCGAAGATGATGCGCTCGGCGACCCGCGGATCCTGGCGCGCGAGCTTCATGTACATGTCGCGCCCGGAGAGGTGCGGCATCCGCAGGTCGCAGATGATGACGTCGAAGGGACCGGCCAGGGCGCGCTCGAGCGCGTACGCGCCGTCGCTCGCCACCTCGACGGTGTGGCCCCAGCTCTCGAGCGTGGCGCGCATGTAGTGCAGGATGTGCGGCTCGTCGTCCACCACGAGGATGTGCAGCGGCTTCGATTCGCCCCGCGGCACGGGGGCCGGCTCCACGCGCACGGCCGGGACGCCGACCGGCAGCTCCACCGTGAACGTCGCTCCGCTGCCCGGACGGCTCTCCAGGGTGATGCGACCCCCATGCTCCTTGAGAATGCCCTGGCAAATCGACAGCCCGAGCCCGGTGCCCTCGCCCTCCGGCTTGGTCGTGAAGAACGGCTCGAACGCGCGGGCGGCGACGTCCTCGGGGATCCCGGGCCCCGAGTCGGTGACGCTCACGGCGATGACGTCTTGCGCCCGCTTGGCCGTGATCCAGATCCGGCCGGAGGGAGCGTCGCTCGCGATCGCCTGGCAGGCATTATTGATCAGGTTCACGAACACCTGCTTGATCTGGTTGGCGTTCACCTCGACGTCGGGGAGGCCGGGCTCGACGTCCAGGGTCGCGTCGACCTTGTGCGCCATCAGCTGGTTGCGGAGCAGCACCAGGGTGGAGTCGAGCAGCTCGTGGATCGGTTGGCGCGCGCGCTCGCCCTCCTGGCTGCGGGCGAACGACAGCAGGTTCTTGACGATCGTCGCCGCCCGCTCCGCCTCCTGCCGGATCACCTGGAGCGGCTCCTCCAGCGACGCCGGAACCCCCGCCTCGGCCAGGAAGTCGCTGAACCCCACGACGGAAGCGAGGGGGTTGTTCAGGTCGTGCGCGACACCCGCGATGAGTTGACCGATCGCCGACATTTTCTCAGACTGTATGAGCTGCTCCTGGAGGCGCCGCCGGTCCGTCTGGTCCTCGAACACGAGCACCGCGGAGCCGGGTTCGGCCATCGGAATGGTCGTGAGGAGCAGCACCCGCTCGGCCGCCCGGATCTCGACCGAGGTCGCGGACGGCTCGGCGATGGCCCGCGCAACCGGGTCGGACCAGGCCGGTGGCAGGAGCCCGAGCCAGGGGCGGCCCGGAATCGCCGTGACGGGCGTCTCGATCAGCTCGGCGAACACGCGGTTGGCGCGGCGCACCGTGCCGTGGGCGTCCACGATGCAGATCGCCTGGGAGATGGCGTCCACGGTCTTCTCCCACTCGCGCTTCGCCGACGACAGCAGCTCGACCAGGCGCGCGTTCTCGAGCGCGATGGCGCCCTGGGCGAGGACCAGCGACACGAGCGTGAGCTCGGGTTGGCCGAGCGCGCCGGCCCGCTCGCTCGAAACGGAGACGGCGCCCATGGTGCGGCCCGCCGCGACGAGCGGCGCGCCGATCCACGAGCCGGGCGCGTCGCCGCCGAGCCCCGCCCCGCGGCGGCGGGCCTCCTCACGCACGTGGCGCGGGAACGCGAGCGGCCCGCGCCGCAGGGCGAGCTGCAGCAGGGGGTCGTCGGTGCGCGCCGGCACAGGATTCGTGTCGTAGGTCACGGCGAGCCGGTTGGTTTCCGCGTCTAGTAGAACGACCGAGAGCCGGTCGGGTTTGAGCAGCTCGGCGAGGGCGCGCGCCACCAGGTCGATCACGCTGGCGGGCCGGAATGCTCCCGCGAGCTCCTGGGCGAGCATCGTGAGGCGCCCCAGCAACTCGACGCCGGGGCGCGGGGTAGCAGCCCTAGAGGGAGGCTTGGGCATGATCCTGGCCAATGTCCGCGGTCGCCTGCGGATGCAGGACTTCCGGCTCGTCGCGCTCGCGCTGGCGCGGGGGGACGCGCGGCGGCGCGCCCGCTATGAGGAGCTGCTGCTGGAGCAGGGGCCCGACCCGCTGCTCGACGAGCCCGGCCTGCTCGAGGCGCTGCTCGCCCTGCGCACGCTGGCGGTCCCGTCGCCGCCGTTGTTCGCATACGTGGCGGTGCGGCACGCACTGCGCGCCGCGGCCGTCGACGACCGCGAGCTCGCGGACTACCTGGCCGCGCTGTTGCTCGAGTTCGGCGATCACGACCGGCACACGCGCATCCGCCGGGCGGACGACGAGAGCTACGGCTACCTCTTCGACATCGTGGAGGACCTGACCGGACTCGACGACACCGGAGAGCGGGGACTGCTGTTGCGTGTGCATCTCGGCAATTACAGCCTCTGGTTCGCCGGGCTGTTCCCGGATTTCATCGAAGCCCGGCGCACCCGCAAGGGCGGGCCCGACCTGCCGTACTACGATGCGGTGGGCCGACAGGGGTATCGGCTCGCGTCGCAGCACCGCCTCGCCGAGCGGTTCGGCGTCGCCAGCATCTACCGCAGCGCGGCGGAACGGTTCCCGACGCTGCGGGTCGCGTTCAATCGGCTGAGCGACCGGGTGTTCTTCCGCAACGTGTCGACTCCCGAGAAGATACTGCGCAACCTGTAGGCGCCGCTTCACTCATCCAGGAACCGCGTGGGCAGCGTCGTCGCGGCCTCCACCAGCTGCTCGGCCGATTTCACGAACCGCACCACGATCGGCAGCGACCCCTTGAGCGTCAGTTTGCGCTGCATGATCCCGGCGATGGGACCGAGCTCCTTGCGGATCACGCGCTTCCACTGCGCATAGTCGCCCGCGATCACGAACGCCGCCCGCTCGGCTTCGCCCTGTGACACGACTTTCGCCTCCCGGCACGTGCCGCGTTCGAGATCGAGCCAGATTCCGACCGCCTCCGTGATGCCGATCTCCGGCTGCGGGTTCACCACCAGGGCCACGGCGCCGTGCGTCCATGCGAGCGAGGCGGCCCGGTAGCCGTCGCTCGCGTTGATCGCCGTGCCGTAGGCGCTCACCCACTCGGGGGACGGGAACGCGACGCTCACTCGATCGCCTGCGCGAAGCCGCGGAACAGCGCGTCCTCCGTGTCGTCCTCCGGATGCCACTGGACGGCCAGGGTCCACGACGCCGCCCCATCGCGCCGCTCGACGCCCTCGATGACGCCGTCCTCAGCCCAGGCCGTCGCGCGCAGAGCCGGGGCCACGTCGCGGATCGCCTGGTGGTGACGGCTGTTGACGCTCGCGGTGGCGGTCCCGAGGGTGCGATGCAGCAGGCTGTGCGGCTCGAGGCGCAGCGCGTGGCGGGCGGCGGTGTCGGTGTGATCGATGGGGCTTCCCCCGCGCTCGCTCGCGAGGTCCTGATACAGCGTCCCGCCCAGCGCGACGTTCAGGATCTGGATGCCGCGACAGATGGCGAGGATCGGGAGCCGGCGTCGCTCCGCGCCGGCGATGAGCGCCAGCTCGACGGCATCGCGGACGGCGTCGGTCTCGCCGAGCTTGGGGTGCGGGACCGCACGATAGCGGGACGGCTCGACGTCCTCCCCACCGGTGAGCACCAGCCCCTGGACCCGGTCGAGCGCGGCGCACGCGGCGTCGGGCTCGAGGACCGGCGGCACGAGGAGCGGAATCAGGCCGGCGCGCGTGAGGGCGCGGACGTACGCGATGTTCAGGGCGACGCGCTCCCGACCACCGTCGGTGCGACGCGTGGCGCTCACCGCGACGACCCTGCTCATGGCGTTGAAGCGGGCGAGCCCAGGAGCGGGCAGTGCGGATTGGAGACGCCGCCCCAGTCCACGCGCACGCCGTACAAGGGGATGGTCTTGTCGCCCCCGCTCACCATGCCCAGCTGCGGGTACGACCTCGGGGGCCGCTGTCCCTCGTACAGCAGCACGCCCTGCGCGCGCTGGCTCGAATCGTCCACGACGAGCAGTGCGTAGACCGTCGAGTCGGAAGGGTAGGGAGGGAAATTCGCGCCCTGGTACGCCAGCGCGAGGCGCTGCCCGCTGTAGGTGATGGCGACCGTGCTCTGCTGCGCGCTGCCGGCGACGCGGGCGGGGAGCGACCCGGGCAACCCCCGCGGCGGCTCGGTCAGCACGAAGGGGAGGAGCCGCAACTGATCCTGGATGAGGGAGGGCCCGATCAGCTGGGCCATGCCGCACGTGGGCGAGTGGGTCCGATCGCGCCCGCCGCACGCAACGGCCAGGCACGTCACGAGGAGCGATGCCGGCCGGGCCCTCACAATGACGTTACGACTTCGAGCACGGTGGTCGGATCCGGGGCGTCGCGCGGCACTCGCCGGAACTCCAGGCTGTCGGCGTCGGGGACGAACGGCGTCCCGAGCCGCAGCGTGTCGCCCACCAGCCAGGCCGCCGTCTTCGCCTCCTGAGACACAGGGTGGTCGAAGTCGGCGCCCAGGATCCAGCGGCCCGTCCCCCGCAGGGGGCCGCCGCCCAACTTGGTGCGCTCGGGCTGCCCGAAATAACGGCGGTAGAGCGATCCGGTGAGCCAACCGCCGGTGTGCGACTCGAGCGACATCCGGATGTAAACGGTGGAGTCGAGCGGGACGGCGCGCGTAATGGCCGGGCTTCCTGCGCGGAAGATGCGCGTGAGCAGCCAGGTGCCGTCGAGTGACGTGCCCTGAACGGTCCAGAGCAGCGCTGTGGCGACGACGCCATGGGGGTAGATCATCGGCACCAATCTAATACGTCCAGGTCAGGACCACCGAAGCGGTTCGAACGGGCTCCAGCGTGCCCGGCGTCAGGCTGTAGATGTAGTTCAACGCGTTGGTGACGAGCAGCCGCGCCGACCACGGGTCCCGTCTCCAACCGGCGCGCAGGTCGAGCACACGGGCGGCGACGCGTGGGTCGTCCGCCCAGCTCAAGCCGAGCTCGATGCGCTCGATCCGGCTCACATAGCGGAAGTCGCCTCCCAGGCTGAACGGATCCAGGCTGTAGTCCGCCGCGAGTGTCAGCAGGTGCCTGGGACGAAACGCCAGCACGGAATCGGTGCCGAGGTCGCGCGCGTCCAGGAACGTATAGGCGACCGACGTCTCGAGCCTCCGCGTCAGTGGCCGCGCCACGAAGGACAGGTCGAATCCGCGGAGTCGGGCGCGCAGTACGTTGCGGAACTGAATGTACGGGACGCCTCCCGACTCGAAGAACATCGGCTCGATCAGCTGCCGGGCGTCGGTCCAGAAGGCCGCGGCGTCGAGCCGCGCCGCCGACCCGAACGACACCGCGTCCCCCAGCTCGAAGGCCCATGCCGTCTCCGATACGAGTGTGGAGTCGGGAACCACCCGGATTCCGAACGCCACGGTCGACACGAACCGCTCCGCGAGCGAGGGCGCGCGAAACCCGTGTCCGATCGAGCCGCGCCACGTCCCGAGGCGCGTAGGCCACACGACTCCGACCCGCGGGCTCACTTGACCCCCGAGCGCCCCGCCTACCAGCCCGATTTCGTCCACGCGCCCACCCGCCGACAGGCGGACCGACCCGACGCGCCGTTCCCCCTCACCGTACGCCGAGAGTTCGTATTGGGCGTGCCCGCCGAAGATGTCGCTGGTCACGTCGGCCCGGGCGGCCTCGACGCCGACCGTCACCACGCGGTCGCTGTCGCCACCGGGCTGGAGCGTGCCCCGCAGCTCAGTGCCGTACCGATTCGCCACGCCCCAGTCGTCGGGCTTGGAGTCGGTGAAGTGAGTCCGCACCCAGGACGCGCGGGCTTGCCAGGCGAACCCCGCCGACGCCGTCCGCTCGACGGTCGTGGCCACGTACCCCTTGTCCGACCGCGTGGAGGCGCCGCGGTCGTCGGTGCCTATCATGAAGGGTTGAAACGCCAACCCCCGGTCGTCACACTGGCCGCTCTCGCACCAGGGCGGGCTGACCTGGTACTGATGGCTGGTCCACGAGCCGGACGCCGTCACGCGCGTTCCCGCCGCAGGGTGCCACTCCGCCTTACCCGCGCCCTCCCACTGGTCGCTCTTGTCCTGCTCGCGGTACCCATCAGAGTGACGGCCGCCGAGCGTCAGGCTGCCCCGGATCGCCTCGGTGCCGTAGGAACCGGTGACATCGAGCCCACCGAGGCCGCCGACATAGTCGCGGAACCGCCAGGCCGCATCGGGCGGGTCCGCGTAGGCACCCGCCGTCGTGCGCACGCGCCCGTGGAAGCCGACGGGCACGTCGCGCGTCAGCAGGTTGATCACGCCGCCGAACGCCGCGGACCCGTACAGGGACGAGCCGGCTCCCTTCACCACCTCGACGCGCTGTATCTCATCCAGCGGCAGCATGTCCCAGTCGATGCCGCCCCGGTCTGCCTCGTTCGCAGGTACGCCGTCCACCAGCAGGAGCACGCGCGATCCTAACCCTTCGACGAAGCCGCTCGACCCGCGAATGTTGACCTGGCCGTTGAGGAACAGCACTCCGGGGGCCTTGTCCACCGCCTCGTCGACCGTGCTCAAGGCCCGCCGTGCGAGATCGCTGTCGCTGACGAGTGCCACACTCGTGGCGGACTGGTCGAGCAGCTGCGACCGCTTCGCCGCGGTGACGATCACGGGCTCGAGCGCGAATCGACTCGGTCGCAGCGTGACGTCCACGCGCACCGAGTCGCCCGCCGGCACGACTACGGTGTCTTGCGTGACGCGATAGCCCAGACGGGCGAAGCGGAGCACGACGCGGCCCGGGGGAATCCCCGGTAGCCGGAAGCGCCCGGCGACATCCGAGGTGGCGGCCGCCCCGGCCGTGGTGATGCGGACGTCGGCGATCGGCGCGCCGCTCGAGTCCGACGCGCTGCCGTACACGACCCCGGTCGCCTGCCCCCACGCCCGGACGGCGACGCAGGACAGCGCCAGCAGCGCTCCGACGCGAAGGCCCGTCATGGACAGGGTGGAAAGTAGCTGCAGACCGGGTGCCGGTTGCCGAAGTCGATGACGAAGTCGATACCCGTGCGCGTGCCGTCGACCACGACGACCCCGGGCTTCGTCGTGTCGCTGGCGTCGCGATAGAAGCCGGTCTCCTGGAGCAGCGTGCCGGCCGTCAGCGGCGTGAGCGTGCCTACCTTCTCCCACACCGCCAGGACCCATTGGTAGCGGCCATTCGGCAGCGGTACGGCATACTTGAACGTCGGGCGGTCGCGCGGGAGCGGGACGGGCGATGCTGGCTTGAATTTGAAGAGGTCGCTCAGGGTCTGCGGGAACGAGTCGAACGCGACGATGAACACGGCCTGGGTGCTATCGGGCACCGCGCCGCGGAACGCCACCGTGCCGCAGATGCCGAGGAAGCCCGGGGGGCACACCGGCACGGGCTGCAGGCCATTGTTGCAGGCGAGCGCTCCCAGGGTGACGAGCGCGGCGCGCGAGACGCCCCTCCGCATGTCTGCAATGATCGGAGCGGGTGTCCGAGCCGTCAACTTGACCCCCGTTTCCGCGGGGAATAACGTTGAGTCCGCCATGCCGATCTACGAGTATCGCTGCACCAAATGCGAGGCGCGCTTCAGCCAGCACGAGGAGATCGAAGAGCACGGCCGCACGCCGCCCGCGTGCCCGCAGTGCCGGTCGCGCGCGGTGGAGCAGGTACTCTCGCCGTTCTTCGCCAAAACGGTCCGGAAAAGCTAGCTCCTGTGTTCGAGCGCCTCCGGGATACGCTGCGTGCCGCCCTCGACGCGGCGACGCCGCCGGGAGACCTGCGTGACCTGACGCGGCAGATGCGGGAAGCCGTGGTCGAAGCGAAGGTCGCGGTGATGGAGGCGCGCGACGCGGTCGCGCGCACCGAGCGGGATCTCGCGCAGGAGCGGCAGCGGCTCGCCGACGCGGAGCGGCGGGGCCGGCTCGCGTCCGAGATCCAGGACGCAGAGACAGTCGCGGTGGCCGGGCGGTTCGCGGCGAAGCACCGGGACCGCGTGGGCGTGCTCGACAAGAAACTCGCGGCGCTGCGGGACGAGCTCGCCCTGTACGAGCGGGAGGTGGGGGACATGCAGGCGCAGCTGACACGCGCGGAGCAAGATCGTCCGCTCACGGAGGCGGAGCGGTCGGCGGAACGCGCGTGGCGCGACCTGCAGGCGGCGGGCGGCGCGCGCCCCGGCGTGGATCCGGAGGACGAGCTGCTCAAGTCCCGGCTCGATCGCGCCGGGCGGGAGGCAGCGGCCGAACGCCAGCTTCGGGAGCTCAAGAAGAAGATGAAAAAAGAGTAGCGACGCCGGCCATGAGCGTGGTCCGCCGGATGTTGGAATGGTTCCGCGTGGCGTTCGGTCCCGGACCACGCACCGCGGATGGGCGGCGCACCGGAGGCACGATGGACATCAAGCGCGACCGCATGGTGTTTCTCGGATACGGCAAGTATTGGCGCTCGGACGCCATCATCGGGCTGATGCCGATCGAGGAGGATCGCGGGCCGAAGCGGCGCACCAACGTGTTCGTGGAGGGCCGGGTCGAGCCGATCATCGCGTCGCGCACCGAGCAGAGCATCCTGGAAGACATGGGGGCGAGCGAGGGGGGCTTCCAGGTGCAGGCGTTACGGGAAGCGATCACCGAGCTGCTCGCGGCGTTCCACGAGTTCTCGCCGGTGCTGCGCCGGGCCCTGCAGCACGAGCATCACTTCGACGTCGAGCAATGGGAACAGCGGGTGGGGGAGCTGCTGCGCGCGCCCCAGACGCCCGCAGCGATCGAGCAGAACGAGCTCTTCGATTGACGGCCGACGCCGGCTGGTTCGGCCATCCTCGCGGTCTGTCCACGCTCTTTTTCACGGAGATGTGGGAGCGCTTCAGCTACTACGGGATGCGGGGTTTCCTGATCCTGTACATGACGAAGGCGCTCGGCTTCACCGATCCGCACGCGGGCGCCGTGTACGGCAACTATGTCGGCAGCGTGTGGCTCGCCGCCATCTTCGGCGGCGTCATCGCCGATCGTTGGCTGGGTCATTACAGGAGCGTGCTGCTCGGCGGGATCATCATCGCCTTGGGCCATTTCACTCTCGCGTTTCACGCCCTGCCGTTCTTTTACGCCGGGCTTTCATTGATCGTCATCGGTACCGGCCTACTCAAGCCCACGGTCTCGACCCTCGTCGGGTCGTTGTACGAACAGGGCGACGAGCGCCGCGACGCCGGGTTTTCCATCTTCTACATGGGGATCAACCTCGGTGCGCTCCTCGGGCCGCTCGTCGCCGGCAAGCTGGCGGAGGGCGTGGACTGGCATCTCGGATTCGCGTGCGCCGGAGTCGGCATGACGCTGGGACTGGTGCAGTACGTCCTCGGCCGCGGTCGGCTCCAGCCGGCGATCGCGCGTCTGGCCGCCCGACCCGCACCACTCGCGGCTGCGATCCAGGGCTCGCCCGGGGGGTTCACCGCCGAGGATTGGAAGCGCATGACGGCGGTGGTCGTGTTCTTCGCGTTCGCGTCCCTCTTCTGGGGGGCGTACGAGCAGGCGGGGTCCACGCTCAACCTGTTTGCCGACCGCTACGTCCACCTCGAGCTGCTCGGCATCAGGCTGTACGCATCGTGGTTCGTGTCCATCCAGGCCGCGTTCGTGATCTTGTTGTCGCCCATCTTCGCGTGGTTGTGGGTAAAGCTCGGGCCGCGGCAGCCGTCGTCTCCCGCGAAGTTCGCCCTCGCTCTGCTGCTCGTCGGGCTGGCCTTCGTGCTGCTCATGCCGGCGGGAGCGATCGCGCAGGGCGGCGTGAGGATCAGCCCCCTGTGGCTCGTCGCCGTCTATTTCATCGAGGAGCTGGGCGAGCTGTGTCTCAGCCCCGTCGGGCTGTCCGTGGTGACCAAACTCGCGCCCAGACAGGTAGTCGCGCTCATGATGGGCGTGTTCTTCCTCTCGAACGCATTGGGTAACAAGCTCGCCGGCTGGTCGGCGGGATTCATCAGCACGACGCCACTGCCGACCCTATTCGGCGTAACCGCGGGCGTGACGCTGGGCGCGGCGGCCGTCATGTTCATGCTCATCACGCCGATCCAGCGGTTGATGGGCGGGGTGCGCTAGTCTCAGGCACCAGCCTTCGTGATCCCCGGGCTTGCGCCCGGGGTCAGCAGGCCTACCGACGACTTGTCGCGCTCGTCACTCCCCCTAACCGCCGCTGGAAGAAATCGGCCGCCGCTTCGTACGCCGCGACCCAATGCGCGTGCATCAAAAAGTCGTGGATGTCGTCGGGGAAGATCAGCTGCTCGACGTCCACGCCCTGCGTTCGCAGCGCCGCCGCGAGCTGCACCGTCTGGCTGAACTGCACGTTGCGGTCGTCGTCGCCGTGGATCAGCAGGACCGGCGAGCGCCAGTCTTTCACGTATGCGATCGGTGACGACTCGTAGGCGAGCTTGGCCGCGTCCACCTGCTTGACCGGGTCGTACGTCGGGACCCAGTTCTGGATCTCGATGTTCCAGTCGTGCACCCCGTGCAGGTCCACGCCCGCGGCGAACAGGTCGGACGCACGCGCCAGCCCCAGCGCCGTGAGGAACCCGCCGTACGAGCCGCCCCACAGGCCGATCCGCTTGGGGTCCACGTCCGCCCGGGCGCGCAGGTAGAGTCCCGCGCCCAGCACGTCGTTGAACTCGCTCGCCCCCTGGGCGCCGTAGTGCAGCGCCTCGCGGAACTCCATCCCGTAGGCGATGCCGCTGCGGTAATTCACCGACAGCACGACGTAGCCCCGGCTCGCGAGGTACTGATTCAGCGCGTAGGCATTGCGGTAGTAATAGAAGTAGTGCCAGCCGAGCAGCATCTGGCGCCGCGACCCCCCGTGGAAGAAGACGACGGCGGGCCGGCGCTCCCCGGGCTTGAGCCCGCGCGGCAGGAAGAGCTGGGCGTGGATCGTCACGCCGTCGGCGGCGGGGAACAGCACCGGTTGGGGGTCGACCAGCGCGGCCTCGGGAAACTCCGTGGGGATCACGCCCGCGGCGAGATCCCGGGGCGCGCCCCCGCCGATGCCGATCAACACGGGGCGGGGCGGCGTCCGCGTGCCCGCGCGGATGAAGGCGACCGCGCGTCCGTCGCCGGTCACGACGGGTGTCCACTCGAGGTCCGTCCCGCGCGTGACCGCCGCCGGCGGGCCCCCCGCCACCGGCACCTTCCAGATGTGGCGCCGCTCGATGTCGTCCTGATTCGAGCTGAACACGACCGTCGCGCCGTCGGGGCTCGAGGATACGTGCTCGACCTCGAACGCGCCCGGGGTGAGCAGCGTGGCCCGACTGCCGCCGACCGGAAGCGAATACAGGTGCGTCCAGCCGTCCTTCTCCCACGGGAACACGATTCGATCGCCGCCGCCCCATACGATCTGGTTCGCGGCCACGATCTCCCGGAACACGCTGCCCCGACCGGTATCGGCGGCCCACACCTGGCGGCCGGCTCCGCTCGCGATGTCCGCCACGCGGATAGACCACGGCTGCCCGGCGCGCTGGGGCGTGAACGGCAATCCGTCCGCACCCGCCGGAATCCGCACGAACGCGATCCGCCGCCCGTCGGGCGACCAAGCCGGCTCCGCGTCCGAGTCGACGCTCGGGTCCAGAAAGCGCAGCGTCCTGGTCGCCACGTCGTACACAGCGACGAACGCGTGGTCACCGCGATGGCTCACGAACGCGAGCTTCGCACCGTCCGGCGACCAGCGGAGCGATCGCGCCGTCCCACGGGCGTGGATCGGCTGCTCGGCCTGGCCCGTTGTGTCGCCGAGCGACGCCCACCACACCTGGCCGTGGCGCACGAACGCCACGCGGTCGCCCTTGGGCGATACTGCCGGCGAGTGTCCCTCGCCGACGCGTCGCGGCGTCCCGCCGGTCGCCGCCACGATCCACACCACCTGCTCGACACCCGCCACCAGGCTGCGCGGGTTCGGGTACTCGCCCTTTTCGTTCGGGCCGCCCCCCCGCACGTACACGATCGCTCGACCATCGGGCGTCCAGCGTAGGTCGGCGAGCTCCTGGCCGTCGTCCTCCGCGTAGCTCGTGACCGCCTTGCCTCGATAGTCGGGCGGCGCGGCGACCCAGACGTTGCGCGCGCCGCGCGCGTTGAACACCCACGCCACGGCGCCCCCGCCAGCGGGGGCGGCGACGAGCTCGTCGGGAAAGGGCGGGGCCATCACCTGATCGATGGTGAAGGACGGTTGCTGTGCGCCGAGCGCCGCGGGAAACAGAGCGAGCGCGAGGACGCATGGGTGAGAGGGTTTGATCATGTGGAGAAGCTACCTGGGACCCCGGGCGTGCGCCCGGGGGTTCTGGGACAAGAGGCCCCGGTTAACTGACCCCGGGCGCAAGCCCGGGGTTCACTAGGAGCCGGCGCAAGTTGCTGATCAGGTGGGGATCAAGTTGCAGATGAGCTGCGGATCAGCAGCACCGAACGGATGCGAGAGGAAGCGTTCCATTGCGTGAAGCCGTTCGTCAGTTGAATCGGGTCGTCCGCCACAGCAGAGCCCCGGTGCCCCCGAGCAGCGCGAGCATCGCGACGGTGAGGCCGGCGACCCAGCCCCAGCCGAGCCGCAAGTCGGGAACCCGGGCGACGAGTCCGAGCCCGATGAACACCGCCGTGGCGCTCGTCACGAGCGTCCAGTCGAGCCAGGTGCGCCGCCGCGCCGGACCGCCGGCGCTCTCACCGGCGAGCCCGGCGCGCACGACGGCGGGGTCGATGCGGTAACGCTGCCCCTCGCGCGCCGCCGCTTCCTGCCAGCGCCGGTGCTCGGGGCCGGTCGGCGACGCGAGCGCGATGAGCGCGGCGCCGAGCGCCATCAAGAGCGAGCCGCCGATCACTTGCGCGTACGTGGCCCTCGCGCCGCCGTGCAGCTCGCCGAACACGAGCAGGCCCCACACGAGCCCCCACAACTGGTTCGTGTTCGACAACGGGATTCCCCGGCTGATCCCGACGTACTTGGCGGCGTACTGCTGGAACAGGTCTCCCACCACCCACACGAAGCCGCCCAGCATCAGCCAGAACAGCACGTCGCGGGCGGCGCCGAGCTCGGCGACGAGCCCCGCCACACCGCCGCGGTCGCCGAGCGCGAGCGCGGTCATCATGCCCAGCTCGCCCACCGTGAAGAACGTGACGAACGCGAGCGGGTTCATGCCCGTGAGGTACGCCTTGCGGTAGGGGATGTACATGGTGCCCCAGAGCGCCCCCGCCGCGAGGGCCGCCGCGACCCCGCGTGCGGCGTGGCCCGCGGGCGCCTGCGCCGCCGACGCGACCGTGAGGAGGGTGGCGCCCGCACACATCACCGCGGCGCCGCCCAGCACGGCCGCTACGCGGGACCAGCCGGCCCCCCGTAGCTCGTTGAAGAACACGGCGCCCCACAGGATGCCAAGCAGGCTGTTCGCGTTCCACAAGGGAAACGCGACGCTCAAGCCGATGTCCTTGATGGCGAAGATCGTGAGTGTGTTGGCGACGGCCCAGAGGCATCCGGCGAGGATGGCCCAGACCACGAGGTGGGGTGCCTGCCGCACGTCGGCCCTGATCGCCGTCGTGCCCCGCAGCAGGGCGGGGAGACTCCAGCGAGCCAGAAACACGCCCACCACCATCGCGAGGGAGATCACCACGGGCGACAGGCCGAGCACGACCATTTTGGTGGGCGCTTCGGCGGCCCCGAGCCAGGCGCCCGCGGTGAAGCCGCTCGCGACGCCGGCGAGCTGCAGCCGGCGCAGGCGGGACGGGTCGAGCGCGGGGGCTAACGGATCCATGCGAGCACCAGCAGGCCGCCGACCAGCACGGCGAGCGGCACCCAGAACTGCACGTCGCGCAGCATCGCGGCCCAGCGATCGGTCACAGCGGCTCCTCGGCGTAATGGCAGGCGGCGAGCTGGCCCGGCGCGACCTCGCGCAGCGCCGGCGGCTCCGTGTGACAGCGCGCGTCCTTCTTGGGGTGGGGACAGCGCGGGTGAAACGGGCAGCCGGCCGGCGGGTGTGCGGGCGACGGCACGTCACCCGTGAGGACGATACGCGGTCGTTGCGCCGTGGGGTCGGGCACCGGCACCGCGGAAAGGAGCGACGTGGTGTAGGGGTGGCGCGGCGCGGCGTACAGGCGCGGGGCGGGAGCCCGTTCCACGATCTTGCCCAGATACATCACGGCGACGTCGTCGGCGATGTACTTCACCACCGCGAGGTCGTGGGCGATGAAGAGATAGGTCAGACGCCGCCGCTGCTGCAGGTCGGCGAGCAGGTTCAGGACCTGCGCCTGCACCGACACATCGAGTGCGCTCACGGGCTCGTCGAGCACCAGGAACTGGGGCTCGACCGAGAGTGCGCGGGCGATCCCCACCCGCTGGCGTTGTCCGCCCGAGAGCTCGTGCGCGTAACTGCGGGCGAAGCCCGGGTCGAGCCCGACTTCCTCGAGCAGCGCCGCGATGCGGCGCCCGGCGTCGGCGCCCGTGGCGAGGTGGTGGATCGCGAGCGGCTCGGCCAGGGTCTGGCGCACCGTGAGGCGCGGGTTGAGCGACCCGTAGGGATCCTGGAACACGATCTGCATGCGGCGCCGCAGCGCCCGCAGCTCGCGGCCCCCCAGCGTCAGCAGGTTCAACCCGTCCATCAGCACCCGTCCGGCGTCGGGCTCGATCAACCGGAGGATGGTGCGTCCCACGGTGGACTTGCCGCACCCCGACTCGCCAACGAGGCCGAGGGTCTGGCCCGAAGTGATCGCGAACGAGACGTCGTCCACGGCCCGGACCACGGCGCGCGGGCGTCCCAGCCCGAAGAAGGCACGCTCCCCGGGGAAGTGCTTGACCAGCCCCTGCACGTCGACGAGCGCGGAGGACGACGTCACGAACCGGGGCGTCCCGTACGGCGTTGCGGTTCCGTGAGGAGCCAGCAGCGCACCGTGTGGCTGCCGGGCTCGCCGGTACTGGCATCGAGTAGGGGCGGTTCCTCCTCGCGGCAACGGTCCCAGGCGTACGGACAGCGCGGGTGAAAGCGGCAGCCGCCGGGCCAGTCGCTCGCGGCCGGCACCTGACCGGGGATGCCGTGCAACCGGGCGCGGGCGCGCGACGGCGCGTCGAGCCGCGGCACCGAGGCCAGCAATCCCACCGTATAGGGATGGAGCGGGCGCGCGAACAGATCCGGCGTGGGGGCCTGCTCCACCACCTGACCGGCGTACATGACGACGACGCGGTCCGCGCTCCCGGCCACCACGCCGAGGTCGTGGGTGATCAGCATGACCGCCATGCCGAGCTCGGCCTGCAGCCGCTCCAGCAGCTCGAGAATCTGCGCCTGAATCGTGACGTCGAGGGCCGTGGTCGGCTCGTCGGCGATGAGCACTTTGGGGTGACACACCAGGGCCATGGCGATCATCACCCGCTGCCGCATCCCGCCGCTCATCTGGTGGGGGTAGTGATCGACCCGCTGCGCCGGATCGGGAATGCCCACGAGCTTGAGCATCTCGATCGCGCGAGCGCGCGCGGCGCGGCGCGACAGCCGCTGGTGCACGATGGCCGCCTCGGCGATCTGGTCGCCCACCGTAAACACGGGGTTGAGCGACGTCATCGGCTCCTGGAAGATCATCGCGATCTGGTTGCCACGGATGGCCCGCAGCTCGCGGGGGGCGAGAGTGAGCAGGTTGCGTCCCGCGAACTCGATGAAGCTGCCTGGCCGGATGTGCCCCGGGGGCTCGGGGATGAGCCGCAGCACCGACAACGACGTCACGGTCTTGCCGCACCCCGACTCCCCGACGAGGCCGAGCGTCTCGCCCGGATAGAGGTCGAACGAGACGCCGTCGACCGCGCGGGCCGTGCCGCTGCCGTGCTCGGTGACGAAGTAGGTCTTCAGGTCCCGCACGCGGAGCAGCGGCTCGGTCATGCCGTCTCCTTGCGCGGATCGAGCGCGTCGCGCAGGGCGTCGCCCACCGCGTTGAGCGCCATGACGACGAGCGAGATGGCGAGCCCGGGAAAGGTCGACGCCCACCAGGCGACCGCCATCTTGGGCCACCCGTCGGCGATCATGTTGCCCCAGCTCGGGGCCGGGGATGGGACGCCCAGTCCCAGGAACGACAACCCGGCTTCGAGCAACATCACGTTGCCGATGCCGAGCGCCGCCGACACGATGATGGGAGCGGCGGCGTTGGGGAGGACGTGGCGCAAGATCACGCGGGCCGGCTCGGCCCCCAGCGCCCGCGCGGCCGCGACGAACTCACGCTCCCGCACGCTCAACACCTCCGCGCGCACCAGTCGGCTGGTGCCGAACCACCCCGTCAGCCCGATGAGCAGCACGAGCACCGTCAGCGGGACGTGGTCCCAGAGCGCCACGACCATCAAGAGCATGAACACACGCGGCATGGCCAGCCCGACATCCACGAGCCGCATCAGCGTGGCGTCCACCCAGCGGCGGAAGTAGCCGGCCACGCCGCCGACCACGACGCCGGTGGTCACGGCGACGAGCATCGCGAGCGCTCCGATCCCGAGCGAAATGCGCGCCCCGTAGACGAGCCGGCTCCACACGTCCCGGCCGAACGGGTCGGTGCCGAGCGGGAACTGCGTCGACGGCGCGTGGTTGGCGAGCCGCGTGATGTCGATCTGGACGTACGGCCGGTAGGGGGTCACGAGCGGCGCGGCGAGCGCGACCGTCACGAAGAAGGCGAGCACGAACAGCGCCGGGGCGGCGCTCGGATGCCGAAAGAAGCGCCGCCCCGAGGAGCCGGTCCCCGTACGCCGCCGGATCTCCGCGACCGCGACCAGGGCCAGCACGGCGGCACCGCCGACCGCGAGCCAGTTCCAGACGCTCACGTCGCGCGCACGCGGATGCGCGGATCGGCCACCCCGTACAGCACGTCGGCCAGGAGATTGCCGAGCACGACCATCACGCTCGCGATGAGGGCCGCCGCGGTGACGACGGGGTAGTCGCGCTGCAGGATCGCCGTCACGGCCAGGCGGCCCATCCCGGGCCATGCGAACACCGTCTCGACCAGCACGGCGCCCGTGAGCAGGAAGGGGAACGTCAGTCCGAAGAGGGTGACGAGGGGCAGCAGGGCGTTGCGGAGGGCATGCACCAGCAGCACGCGACGCTCCGGCAGTCCCTTGGCACGCGCGGTGCGCACGAAGTCCTGGCGCACCACCTCGAGCAGCGCCGCCCGCTGGTAGCGCGCCGTGCCGGCGGCGCCCACCAGCCCGAGGGTGAGGGCAGGGAGCGTCAGATGCCACGCGAAGTCGGCGAGGCAGGGGAGCGAGTCCATGCGGGGACAGAGGACGAGGTCGCGCAGGCCGCCCACCGGAAACAGGCGGAGCCATTGGGCCAACAGCAGCAGCAGCACGAGTCCCAGCCAGAACGTGGGCATCGAGTTGACGAACAGGGCGGCGTTCCCCAGGGCGATATCGCCGAAGCGACGCTCGCGGGCGGCCTGGTAGACGCCGAGCGCGAGGCCGAGCGCGAAATCGATCACCAGCGCGGTGAGCGTGAGTGTAAAGGTGTTCGGCAGCGCCTCGGCGAGCGCGTCGGCGACGGGGCGGTGGAGCGCGAGCGATTCGCCCAGGTCGCCACGCAGCAGGGCGCCCAGGTACTTGACGTACTGGATCCCGATCGGGCGGTCGAGGCCGAACCGGCGGATCAGCGCGGCGCAGGTCTCGGGAGCGACGGGACGTCCGTCGGATTGCCCGCAGGGCGAGCCGTGAGCGAGGTGAACGATGACGAAGGTGAGCGTGACGACCGCCCAGACGATGGCGATCGAGGCGGCGAGACGCCGCACCAACCACGCCGCCACCTAGCGCTCCACGCGGTCTCGATCCGTCAGCCGATCAGCGGGGATGCGCCACGTGCGGACCAGCGCGGACCACGAGTCCGGTCGCATCCGCACGTCGGCGACACGCTTGTGCACGGCCGCGACGTTTTCCGTGGCGAACAGAAAAATGCCGGGCGCGTCCTGGTTCAGCATCTCGATCGCCGCGCGCCACGTCCGCTTAGCCTCGGCGCGGCTCGACACGGATGCCACGGCGCGGTCCACCAACCGCTCGAACGCGGGGTTCTCGTAGCGGCCGTAGTTGGAGCGGCCGAACCCCGCCCGCGTCCACGACTGGGGGATACCGGACGACGGCGTCGGATCGGTGTTCCACGCGTTGATCAGCGCGTCGAACCGTCCGGCGCGCGCCCGCTCGTTGAACACGCTGAAGTCGACCTCGTCGAGCTGGACGTCGATCCCCATGGTGCGAAACTGCTCCTGCAAGAGCCGCGCATACTGGCGGCGCACGGCGCTGGTCGTGGGCACGAGCAGCCGGAAGGCGAGCGGATGCGCGTCGCGGTCGCGGATCCCGTCCCCGTCGGAATCGGTCCAGCCCAGCCGCGTGAGCGTGCGCGCGGCGCGCGCGCTGTCGTGCGGGAGCTCGCGGGTCTCGGGGTCCCAGGTCCAGGAGAGCTGCGACATCGGGCCGGGCGGGACCTTGGCCAGGTCGCCGAACACGTTGTGGAGCAGTGCGCCGCGATCCACGGTCATGAAGAGGGCCCGCCGCAGCTCGCGGTCGCCGAACAGCGGGTGGGGCTTGGTCGAGTCGCCCGGTGCAGCGAGGTTGAAGCCGACGTACCCGTACGCGGATCCCTTGTACGGGTAGCACGCGAGCCTGGCGTCTGCACAGGCTCGCTGCACGTTGTCCGGTGTGACCAGGACCTCCACCGCATCGGCGTCGCCCGCGATCAGCTGAGTCACGGCGACCTGCTGGTCGGGCGTGAAACGCCAGATGAGGCGCCGGAGGTGGGGACGGCCGAGGAAGAACGTGGAGTCGGCCGAGAGCTCGAGACTCTCGCCCGCCCGCCACGCCACGAACCGGTACGGGCCGTCGCCGACGGGCGCGCGTCCGAACGCGGCGCTGCGCCACTGGCTGCGCGGCACCTCGCGCAACAGGTGGGACGGCAGGATGCGCATGTGGTACACGGCATCGTAGAACATCTCGGGATAGCGCTGCCGGAACCGGAACACGACCGTGAGCGAGTCGCGCGTCGTGACCGCCGCGATGTGCCGCAGCGAAGACCGGAAGGGCGAGCTCACCAACGAATCCGTGTAGATGTCGTACGTGAAGGCGACGTCCGCCGCGGTCACCGCGCGCCCGTCTTCCCAGCGGGCCCGTGGATCGAGGTGAAACACGAGGGTGGTGGGCGTATCCCATTCCCAACGCTCGGCGAGCAGGGGCTGAAAGTCCTCGTCGCCGACCGTGTTGCCCGACAGCCCGAGGTCGGCCAGCTTCAAGAAGAGCTGATCGGTCACGTCGCGCGTGATCGCCCGATCGCTGACGACGGGCAGCAGGACATCGGGCTCCCCCCCGGTCGCGATGACGAGCGTGCCGCAGTAGTCGCCCGTGCAGCCACCCTTGCGGGCGCACGCGGCGACGAGCAGCAGGCCGGCGAGCGCGGCGGCGGTCAGCCGGCGGGTCGGTCGAATGGTCGGCATGGCGCCCTAAGATTCCACGAGCCCGTTAGCGGCGCCAGGTCCAGGCGGGGTCGGAAAAAACGGCGGCAGAGGGCGGCAGAGGGCGGCAAGGGGCGGCAGGGATGACATCATCGCTCCACTCCTGCACGACTGCTTCGACGACTTCGTCCCACGTCACACGTCGTCTCAACTCCTCCGAAAGCGTGGTTGCCGCACTTCCGGCTCGCGGCTCGCGGCTGACGCCAGGCATCGCGTCTTGCGACCCGTCCAGCAGAATCGATCCGTGTTGCAGGAACGCCCTACCGCGGCGCACTTGGGCGGAGCCGACGAGCTTCCGCCCACCGACGAGGACTTCCCCGCCGACTGAGCAGGCGAAGCAGCCGGAGAGCGCGGCGGTAGCGGGCGGTAGCGGGCGGTTGGGGGCCAGAGTCGGGGACACGCCCAGCGCGCCGAGCCCGGCCGCCAAGCGCGCATGGATCGTGTGGTACGCTCGGCGCAGGCCGCCGAACGCCGCGATCGGGGCGGCGACGGCGTAGGTCAACTCGTGCTGGTGCCACACGGCGCCACCTCCCGTCGGCCGTCGCACGACGTCGATGCCGAGCCGCGCGATGGCCGCGCGGTCATAGCCCCCCGATGCTTCGTTGCGGCCGACCGAGAGGCACGGCGGGTCGAACCGGTAGAGCCGCAGGAACGCCTCGCCTATCCGGTCGGCGCGCTCCAGGAGTGCCACGTCGACGGCCATGTTCTCGGGGCCCGAGCGCCCGCGCGGCTCGAGCAGCAGCTGCCACCGAACGGCGGTCCGGCGCCCAGGCGACGGACCGCTATCAGTCAGCAGCAAGCGCGTAGCTCTCCATCGGCGGACACACGCACACCAGGTTGCGGTCGCCGTAGGCGCCGTCCACCCGTCCGACGGAGGGCCACACCTTGTGCTGCCGTGTCCACGTCGCCGGGAACGCCGCGCGTTCACGGGAGTAGGGGCGCTCCCACCCGTCGACGATCACGTCTTCCAGCGTGTGTGGCGCGTTGGCGAGCAGGTTGTTCCCGCGCGGTTGCGTGCCCTGCTCGACCTCGCGGATCTCTTCGCGGATGGCGATCAGCGCGTCGCAGAAGCGGTCCAGCTCTTCTTTCGATTCGCTCTCGGTCGGCTCGATCATCAGGGTCCCCGGGACGGGGAAGGAGACCGTGGGGGGGTGGAAGCCGTAATCGATGATCCGCTTGGCGATGTCCTCCACTTCGATCCCGGCCGACGTCTTGAACGGGCGGCAGTCGATGATGCACTCGTGCGCGACGAGGCCGTGCTCCCCCGTGTAGAGCAGCGGATACGGCTTGGCGAGCCGGCGCGCGACGTAGTTGGCGTTCAAGATCGCGATCTTGGTCGCCTCGACGAGCCCCTCGCGTCCCATGAGGGCGATGTAGGCCCAGGAGATCGGCAGGATCCAGGCGCTGCCCCACGGTGCCGCCGCCACCGTGCCGCACGGTTGCTGCTGGCGCAGCGGCACGACCGGGTGATCGGGAAGGAACGGCGCGAGGTGCGGGGCGACGCAGATCGGCCCCATCCCGGGCCCCCCGCCGCCGTGTGGAATGCAGAACGTCTTGTGGAGGTTCAGATGGCACACGTCGGCGCCGATGTCGGCGGGGCGGACCAGGCCCACCTGGGCGTTCATGTTCGCGCCGTCCATGTAGACCTGCCCGCCGTGCGCGTGCACGATGTCGCAGATCTGGCGAATCGAGGTCTCGAAGACGCCGTGCGTCGACGGATAGGTCACCATCAGCGCGGCGAGCGTATCCTTGTGCTCGGCGGCCTTGGCCCGGAGGTCGCCCAGGTCGATGTTGCCCCGCTCGTCGGAGCGTACCGGCACGACCTCGAGGCCGGCGAGCACGGCGCTCGCCGGATTGGTGCCGTGAGCCGAGGTGGGGATGAGGCACGTGGTCCGGTGGCCCTCGCCGCGCGACCGGTGGTACGCACGGATCACGAGCAGCCCGGTGAACTCGCCCTGCGCGCCGGAGTTGGGCTGGAGCGAGACCTTCGGGAACCCGGTGATCTCTGCGAGCATGTCTTCGAGCTGGCGGAACAGAATGCGGTAACCGGTGGCCTGCTCGCGGGGCGCGAACGGGTGCAGCCGGTTGAACTCGCGCCAGGAGAGCGGGACCATCTCGGTCGTGGCGTTGAGCTTCATCGTGCACGAGCCGAGCGGGATCATCGCCGAGGTGAGCGAGAGGTCGCGCGCCTCGAGCCGCTTGATGTAGCGCAGCATCTCCGTCTCGGAGCGGTAGCGGTGGAACACGGGGTGCGAGAGGTAGGGCGACGTGCGGCGCAGCGTCTCGGGGATCGCGGCGTCGGCCTTGGCGCCGAGATCCTCGACCATGAACGGCAGCACCTCGTTGAGCGAGAAGGCGGTGACGAGGTCCGCGAGGTCGCCCAGGGTGGTGGCCTCGTCGAGCGAGATGCCGACGCGTGTGGGGGAGGCGACGCGCAGGTTGATGCGGCGGGCGCGCGCGGCGTCGAGCAGGCGCGACAGCGCCCAGGACTCGACCTCGATGCTCAGCGTATCGAAGAACGAGGAGTGGACCACGCGGTAGCCGAGGCGCGTCAGCGCCTGGCCGAGCAGGACCGCCAGCGTGTGGACGCGCTCGGCGATGCGGCGTAAGCCATCGGGCCCGTGGTACACGGCGTACATGCTCGCCATCACGGCGAGCAGCACCTGCGCGGTGCAGATGTTCGACGTCGCCTTCTCACGCCGGATGTGCTGCTCGCGCGTTTGCAGCGCCATCCGCAGCGCCGGCCGGCCGGCCGCGTCCTTCGAGACGCCGATGATGCGGCCGGGCACGTGGCGCTTGTGCTCTTCGCGGGTCGCGAAGAACGCCGCGTGCGGGCCACCATAGCCCATTGGGACGCCGAACCGCTGCGAGCTCCCCACGGCGATGTCGGCCCCCCACTCGCCGGGCGGCGTCAGCAGCGTGAGCGCCAGCAGGTCCGTCGCCGCGGTCACGAGCGCGCCCGCGGCGTGAGCCTTGTCGCAGAACGCGTGGTAGTCCTCGATCCTGCCGTCCGTGGTGGGATACTGCAGCAGCGCGCCGATCACACCCGGCCGGAAATCGAACTCGTGGGGATCGGCCACGACCGTCTGCACGCCGCGCGCCTCGGCCCGCGTGCGCACCACCGCGATGGTCTGCGGGTGGCACCCCTCCGCGATCAGGAACATGGGCGTCGTCCCGGCGGGCACGGTCACGACGGCTTCGGTGAGGTGCATCGCTTCCGCTGCGGCCGTGGCCTCGTCCAGCAACGAGGCGTTCGCGATCGGCAGGGCGGTCAGGTCGCAGACCATCGTCTGGAAGTTGAGCAGTGCTTCCAGCCGGCCTTGCGCGATCTCCGGCTGGTAGGGCGTGTAGGCCGTGTACCAGCCCGGGTTCTCGACGATGTTGCGCTGGATCACCTGCGGCGTGAACGAGTGGTAGTACCCCATCCCGATGTAGGAGCGGAACAGCTGGTTTTGGGCGGCCAGGCCCCGGAGCGCCTGTAGCACCTCGCGCTCGGTGCGGCCGGGCGGCAGCGCCAGCGGCCGCCGCAGGCGGATGTCGGCCGGCACGACGGCGTCGATGAAGGCGTCGAGCGACTCGTACCCCAGCGTCGCCAGCATGCCCCGCGTTTCGTCGGGACTGGGGCCGATGTGGCGCGTCACGAAGCGGTCGGCGGGGGCGAGGGAGGCGCGGACGGTGGACATGGACGGAGGGCCCTGATTGCTCCTCACGCGAGGGTGTGGGCCTGCCCGGGCCGGAGCACGACGACCTGGGCGCGGGCGCCGACCCCACGCGCGAACTCCTCCGGATCGGCCTTGATCACATCCCAAGTATTGTAGTGCATCGGTATCACCGTTCGGGGCTTGACGAACTCCACCGCGCGCACGGCGTCGGCGATGCCCATCGTGTAGTTGTCGCCGATCGGGACCAGCATCGCGTCCACCTGGTCCGCGAGCAGCTGCATCTCGAGCGTGAGCGCGGTGTCGCCGCAATGGTACACGGTCTTGCCGGCGACGGTGACCACGATGCCACAGGGATTGGTCGTGAAGCGGCCGGACTCGTCCCCCTCGACCTGGCCACCGTGGAACGCGGGCACGAGCTTCACGCGCCCGAACGGAAACTGATGCGCGCCGCCGATGTGCATGGCGTGGGTCGTGGCACCGCGCTGCCCGCAGAACTTGGCCAGCTCGGCCGTCGCGACGATCGTGGCGCCGTCCCGCGTCGCGATCGGGATCGCGTCACCCAGGTGGTCCCCGTGCCCGTGCGACAGCAGCACCGCGTCGACCTTCGCGAGACGGTCGACGGGAATGTCGGCCGCGGGGTTGCCCGTCAGGAACGGGTCGAGCACGAGGCGATGTCCATTCGCCTCGAGGGTGAAACAGGCGTGCCCGTGGAACGTGATCGTCAGCATGCGTCCGATGACCGACGCCTTCATTGCCCGATGTGCTTCTTGTATGCCTCGCTCGTGAGCAGTTGATCGATGTCCGCCGGGGTCTTGACCCGCAGCTTGATCATCCACCCCGCGCCGTAGGGATCGCGGTTCACGAGCGCCGGATCGCCCTCGAGGGCCGCGTTCACCTCGGTGACGGTGCCCGCCACCGGTGCGTACAGCTCCGAGACGGCCTTCACCGCCTCGATCGTGCCGAACACGTCCCGGCGTCCGAACGTCGCGCCCACCTTGGGGAGGTCGATGTACACGACGTCGCCGAGCTCTCCCTGCGCGTAGTCGGTGATGCCGATGTGCACGATCGAACCGTCGGCCGAGCGCTTGACGTACTCATGATCTTCACTGTAACGCAGGTCGGACGGAATGTTCGCCATGGTCGCGGCGAAGGTTACCGGCGCGCGAAACCTCTGTCAACCCAACGGGTTGGCCGATGGAAACAGATCCGGTCGCGGCGCCAAACCGGCGGCGCCGGGCTCCATCAGCCGCACCCGCTCGTGGCCCCACGGGCGCAGATCGAGCCGCACCGCGACGGGGTCAGGGTCGTCGGACAGGTAGGCGAGCACCCCAGGGCGGCCCGCGCGCGTCCAGGCCTGCTCGGTGGCGGGGGCGGCCGGGTGCACGGCGACGATGGCGTCGGGACGCTTGTCCGCCCGCTCCAGCGCTTTCTCGAGCGCTGACGTGCTGTCGGCCACGCGGCGCACGGCCAGTCCGGCATCGGCGTAACGCGCGCCGATCGCGCTCAGGGCGGGGTGCTTGGCGTCCACCCGGGGCGCGACGAGCAGCAGGGTATGGGCCGGGCGGCCGAGTGCGGCCGCGGCGGCGCGGCGGCGCAGCTGTTCGAACACCTTCCGGGCGCTCCGCTCGAGGGTCTTCAGCGAGCGCTCGTTCTCGATCGTGAAGTGGCTGTGCGCCCGCTTGCGCTCGGCGGGCATCTGCGCCGCGATCATCCGGTCCGCCTCGTCGTTCGAGAGACCACGCATCGCACGCAGACGCGTGCGCCGCAGGGCGACGCTCGCATCCACCAGCACGACCGCGTCGAATTGCGTGGGATCGAGCGCTTCGAACAACAGCGGGATGTCGTTCACGACCAGGACGTCGCCGCGCTCGGCGGCGTCGCGCGCCAGCTCGTCGCGGCGGCGGCGCACGGCCGGGTGGACGATGGCATTGAGGGCGTCGAGCGCCGCCTGATCGCCCATCACCTTGCCGCGCAGCGCGGTCCGGTCGAGCGACCCGTCGGCGGCGAGCACGTCGGCCCCGAAGCGCTGCGCGATCGCGGCCAGGACCGCGTTCCCGGGCGCCTGGGCCTGACGCACCAGCTCGTCGGCGTCGATGATCGTGGCGCCCCAGCGCCGCCACAGATCAACGACGGTGGATTTCCCGGCGGCGATGTTGCCGGTGAGGGCGACGTTCAGCATCGAACGCGGAACGCGGAAGTCGGAACGCGGAACAGAGCGGGGAATGCACCCGTTCCGCGTTCCGCGTTCCGCGTTCCGCGTTCAGAGCAGCGCCGTCTGATCCTCATCCGCCCTCGGCACCTTGTGGCAATGCCGGCATCTCGCCTCGTACGACTCCCGTCCCCCCACCATGATCGTGGGACTTTCCCATAGCGCGGGCTTGCCGTTGACGAGGCGCTGGTTCCGGCTGGCCGGGCCTCCGCACACCACACAGATCGCCTGCAGCTTGTCGACGATCTCGGCGATCGCCAGGAGCGTGGGCATCGGTCCGAAGGGCAGGCCGCGGAAATCCATATCGATGCCCGCGAGCACGACGCGGACGCCCCGGTTCGCCAGGTCGTTCGCGGCGGCCACGATCGCGTCGTTCAGAAACTGCACTTCGTCCACCGCCACCACCTCGGTGTCGGGTCGGAGCGCGCGGATCACCGCCTCGGCCGAGTCCACCGGCTCGGCTTCCACCAGCCCGCCGTCGTGCGTGGTCACCGTGTACAGGCCGGCGTAGCGGGCGTCGAGGTGCGACTTGAAGACCTGGACGCGCTTCCTGGCGATCACCGCACGCCGCACCCGGCGCACCAGCTCCTCGCTCTTTCCTGAAAACATCACGCCGGCAATCACTTCGATCCACCCAGGGCGCGTGCCGTGGAACATGGCCGTCCTTGCAACTTGGCGTCGTGGCGTCTGGTAACGGGGGGCGGGGAAAGGGTAGTGGGCGGGGGGAGGTGGGTCAAGGAAGTGCCCGTCTCTTGCGGTTTTTCGGGGTGGGACATCATATTGTGGCGGTTTCATGCGGGTTTTCGGGTGCCCACCCGCGAAACGGGCTGAATTCCAAGGGTTTGGCGTGCCCTGGACCCTCACAAGGAGACACCGTGAACAAAGCCGAGCTGACCTCAGCACTGGCCATGCGGACCAAGATGTCCAAGGCCGATGCCGGCCGGGCGATCGAGGCCCTGTTCGACGACAAGGGCATCATCGCCGGCGAGCTCAAGAAGGGCGCCAAGGTGCAGATCACCGGCTTCGGGAACTTCGAAGCCCGCAAGCGCGCGGCGCGCATGGGTCGCAATCCCAAGACCGGCAGCGTGATTCAGATCAAAGCGTCGATCGCCCCCGCGTTTCGCGCCGGCAAGCAGCTGAAGCAGGTGGTGAACAAGAAATAGGCCGTAAGCCGCAAGCCCCGAGTTCACGGGTCGCCCCGCTGGGCGGCCCGTCGGCTTTTTAGAGAGGAGGCTCGTCGTGCTGGCTCGGTCTTGCGCGGCGCTTGCCGGCGTCGCCCTGCTGCTCGCCCCGCCCCGCGGCACGGTCCGGGTGGAGCGGTTCTTCGCGCCCGCGCTGGGCGTGGAGAAGCATTACGTGATATACCTGCCGCCCTCCTACGCGACCGCGCCCGCCAGGCGCTACCCGGTGGCCTACTACCTCCATGGTCTGACCGGGAACGAAGCCGACTGGGTATCGCTCGCGAGCATCGACGCGGTGGCCGACTCGCTGCTCGCCGGCGGCAGCGGCGAGATGATCCTCGTGATGCCGGACGGCGACGACGGCTGGTACACCAACTGGGAGGAGGCGCCGCAGCCCTACCGCGCGTGCCTGGTCGACACGCTGCTGAATCGCGCGGCGCCGGCGCTGTGCGTGGTCCAGGCCCGGTACGAGGACTACATCGCGCGCGACCTCGTGCGCCACGTCGATTCGACATACCGCACACTCGCCGACCGCCGGCATCGCGGCATCGCGGGCCTGAGCATGGGGGGGTTCGGGGCCGTCACGATCGCGCTCGAGCATCCCGACGTCTTCTCAGCGGCCGCGAGTCATTCGGGCGTGCTGTCGCCGCTCTATGCCGGACCGCATCCGTTCGCGGCGCCGGCGCACTACCACACGTCGATCGATTCCATCGCCGCCGACTGGCGAGGGATCTGGGCGGCGATTGCCCCAGCTTTCGGGCGGACGCTCGCGTCCTGGACCGCGCGCGATCCGGCGCAGCTGGTGCGGCGCCTCGCGGCCGCGCGGGGGCCGATGCCCGCGCTGTTCATCGATGTGGGCACCGAGGACAGGCTCCTGGACCAGTCGCGCGCCTTCCACGCCGAGCTCGCGGCGCTGGGGATCGCCAATACGTATGCGGAGTGGCCCGGAAGGCACGACTGGAAGTACTGGCACGCGCACGTGGGGGAGAGCCTGCGCTGGCTCGCCGAGCGAATCAAGCGCTAGGGAGAAGGAAGCACGAGCTGCAGTCCACGGTGACACTGACGGCACGTCACCGGCTGCGGCGCCCGCCACCGTGCCGCCAGGTCGAGCGCCTGCTCGGCGCCGCAATCGGGGCAGGTGCCGTGCGCATCGGTCGCCAGCTCGACCGTGCCGAGCCGCTGGAAGAATTGCCACCCGCCGTAGGCGAGGAACGAGGGAACGAGGACGAAGTGCGCCACCGGGATGAACACGGACACGATGGCGACGCCCCACCACTTGCCGAGTCCGGCGAGCGCGCGACGCACGCGCTCGTCCCGGTTGAATTCGCGGATCGTGACGGTGCCGGAGGTCGGCGCGCCGTGGTAGCCGCGTAGCAGCACCCCCTGCACGCGTTCCATCGGACTACCGCTCCCGGTCGAGCCGCGCGATCACCCGGCGCCCGCAGATCGTGACGCCCGTGAGCCCCCGCACTGCCCGATCCGCCGCCCCGGCCGCCACCTCGACCAGGCTGAATGTCTCACGCACGTCGATTCGGCCGATATCGTCCTTCGGCACGCCGGCTTCGCGAATCAAGGCGCCGACGAGGTCCTTCGCGCTCGCGCGGTCCTTCTTTCCCAGGCCGACGAAGACCTTCACACGCGCGCCCTCGCTGGGCCCGGCAATGACCGCATCCCGCATCGCGCTTCCCGTTTCCCGTTGCAGCGCCAGCAACGCCGCCGCCACCTCCGCCGGATCGAACCGCTCGAACAAGGGATCCAGCAGGGCGAGCTCCTGGTCCACACCGTTCTCGAGCACGCGAGCCACGCGCTCGCGCAACTCCTCGGCGCGATCGCGTGCGCGGTCGGCCGTGCCGGGGAGGGCGAGCGGTGCCAGCGTCGCGACGGAGCGCAGGTACGGGAGCTGACCCGCGCTGAGGAAGACCACCGGCTCAGCCAGCTGGATCAGCGCCGCGAGCTCTTCGCGCGACGGCAGGGCGGTGCAGAGCACGGCGTCGGGCCGCGCCTCCGGCACGGGAATGGGACCGCCGTGCCAGATGACGGGCTCGCGGGCGTCCAAGGCGTCGAGCACGTCCCGAACGACGGCCTGTCGCCGGCCGGGAGCGACGACGCAGTAGCGGGCCCGCCCCACGGGAGGGAGCTGGGCGCCGCTCTCGTCCACGGGCAGCGCCCCGACCACGAGCGGGCGGCGGGCATGTCGCTCGAGAAAATCGGCCAACAGTGCGGGATGCCAGCTGAGCACCAGGCGGCGAGCTTCGCGTGCCTCGCCCAACAGTGTGTCGAGCGCGGCGGCATGCTCCCCCGCGATGAGCGCCTCGGGCCACGCCACCACGAGCGAGGTCACCTGGTCGAGCTTCAGCGCGGCGCGCTGGACCAGCGCGGTCAGATCCTTCACGGCCGCGGCGAGAACCTGGGGCGGGCGCTCCTTGAGACTGCGTGCGCTGCGGGCCAGGCCGGTGACGGCGTGGACGCGGAGCCCGGCGGGGGCGAGAGCGGGCCACGCAGCCGCGGCCGCGTCGTCCGCACACACGATGAGCACGGGTGGGCCCGCCCCGGGGCCACGCCCGGGAATCGGATCCAACAGCTCCCACAAGTGCTGCGCGCTCTCCGCGGCCGGGGGACACACCAGCACCACCCCCCTGCCGCGCTCCAGCGCGGTCCTCGCATCCGCTCCCGTCACACCGTCCTCGGTTGTCAAAGGGCGACCCGCCGGCAGGATGGTACGGTGCCAGGCACTGAAAGGCAACGGTGCCCATCGTCGCCACCCTGAAGGGTGGCCCGACACGGCACTACCCTTCAGGGCAGAGTTGCACCGGGCCCAGGCTTCAGCCAGGGAATGGAATCGCGGTTGCCCACCTTGCCTCGCGGGGCTATCCTCCCGCGCATGACCCCGGCCTCCGGCCTGTCGCCCAACCTGCAACACCTCGAGACGTCCGCGACCATCGCGATCTCGCAGGAGGCGAAGCGCCGCAAGGCGGCGGGTGAGGACGTGATCGATCTGGGGGCGGGAGAGCCCGATTTCCCCACGCCGTCCATCCCGGCGGACGCCGGGGTCCGCGCCATCCGGGAAGGGAAGACCCACTACCCCGCGAACGAAGGGATCCTCGAGCTGCGGGCCGCCGGGGCGAAGCACCTGTCGCTCCTCTCGGGCGGCCGCGCGGTCAACGCCGACCACATCGTGGTGTCCAACGGGTCGAAGCAGTCGCTCTTCAACGTGTGCTTTGCGCTGTTCGGGCCCGGCGACGTGGTCGCGATCCCGGCGCCGGCGTGGGTGTCGTATCCGCAGATCGTGTACCTGTGCCGCGCCCGGCCGGTGCTCGTCCCGGGCGATCCCGAATGGAGCCTGAAGGTGAGCGTGCGGGACCTGGATCGCGTGGTGCCCGGCGCCAAAGGTCTGGTGCTGTGTTCGCCCTGCAATCCCACCGGGGCGGTGTACACCCACGCCGAGATCAAGGCGATCGCGCAGTGGGCGCGCGACCGCAAGGTGTGGGTGGTCGCCGACGAGATCTATCGCCGGATCCATTACGGGACCGGTCCGGCGCCGTCGTTCCTCGATCTGCCCGACGAGCTGCTCGAGCGCGTGGTGGTGATTTACGGCGTCAGCAAGGCGTACGCGATGACCGGGTGGCGGATCGGGCTCGCGCTCGCGCCCGGCCCCGTCGCAAAGGCGATGGCGGCGCTGCAGTCGCACACCACGACGGGCGCGAACCACCCCGCGCAGGTGGCCGCCGCGGCCGCGCTGGGAGACGACCGGGTGGAGCAGGATGTCGGCCGGATGGTGGCCGAATTCCGCAGGCGGCGGGACCTCGTCGTCATGCGCTTCCGGCAGGATCTGCCGGGCGTCGAGTTCGTCGAGCCGCTGGGCGCCTTCTACTTCTTCTTCCGGGTGGACTCGTTCGGGGGCATCGGCGGGACCGAATTCTGCACGCGGCTCATCACTACGACGGGTGTGGCGCTGGTGCCCGGGGCAGCGTTCGGGGACGACCGCTACGTACGACTGTCGTATGCGGCCGCCACGGATAGCCTCCAGAAGGCGCTCGACCGCATCGTCGGGTTCGCGAAGAAACTGAGCGACTGACGACCTGCCGCTCAACCCCGGGCTTGCGCCCGGGGTCAGTCGGGCTGTGCTGGGTCTGACCTAGAGTTTGGAAGCCCGCTGGCTCAGCACCTCGACTCCGCTCGCCGTCATCACGCAATCATCTTCTATGCGGACTCCGAACTTCCCGAGCTGATAGATCCCCGGCTCGTCGGTAAACACCATGCCGGGCTCGAGGCCCAGCGCGTTGCCCTCGACGAGATAGGGCGGCTCGTGTCCGTCCATCCCGAGTCCGTGTCCCAGGCGGTGAGTGAAGAACGGGCCGTAGCCCGCAGCCGCGATCACCTTGCGGGCGGCGCGATCCATGTCCTGGCACGGCGTGCCGGGTCGTCCCAACTCCATCGCGGCGCTTTGGGCGTCGTGCACCACATTGAACACCTTACGGAACTCGGCCGCCGGACTGTCGCCGAACCAGGCGGTGCGGGTGATGTCCGACTCGTAGCCGCGCACCCGGCAGCCGCAATCGATCAGCACCACGGTCTCACGCTCGAGCGCCGCCGCGGCGGGGCCACCGTGAGGCAGCGCGCTGGACGGCCCGAACTGCACCAGCCCGCCGCCTTCGGCGCCGCGTTGCTGCATCTCGCGCGACAGGAGCCGCGCCACGTCGCGCTCCGTCATCCCCACGGCGAGCTGCGCGAACGTCGCCGTCATCGCCGCCTGCGTGATCTCGATCGCGCGGCGGATCAGGGCGATTTCCTCGGGGGCCTTCACGATGCGGAGCCGCTCGGTCACCGGTGCCGCGTCCACGAACTTCCAGCCGGAGAGCGCCGCCGCGAGCCGCAGCGACGTCTGGTATCCGGTGGACGACTCGAGCGCAATCGTGCCCGCACGCGGCGCCAGCCGGCGGACGGTGTCGCGCACCAGGGCGTACGGATCGCCCTCCTCCTCCCATCCGCGCGCATCCGCAATGACGCCGTGGCGCTTGATCCGTTCGACCTCGAAGGAAGGACACACCACGGCCGGGCCGCCTCGGAGCGGGACGATCAGCGCGATGAGGCGCTCGCTGCGCCCGGGATTGTAGCCGGTGAGATACTCGTAGTTGGTGCTCGGCGTGGCGATGAGGCAATCGAGCTTGCGCGCCTCGAGCTCGGCCCGCGCGCGGTCGAGGCGGCGGGCGAAGACTTCCGGTGGCAAGGAGGGCTCCTGCGAGGGGGTAACGCGGAACGCGGAACGCGGAACGCGGAACGAGACGCTCGGACGCCTGTTCCGCGTTCCGACTTCCGACTTCCGCGTTGCCAGCACCGCCCCTGCTACCGCAAGAAACTCCCGCCGCTCCATCGTCCTAGCCCCTCCCCGAGGTGCGGTCTATATTATGCGCCCCCCGAAGACCCTGGAAGGCGTGGTTGTCGACGCACTTCGAAGCCCGAATCGAGCCGCTCGACGGCAAGCTTCCCAAGGTCACCTATCACTGGGATCCCGAGACCGACATCCTCTCCGTCGCGTGCAAGGGGACGGGGAAGGCCACGAGTTTCAACGGCACCGTGGATCTCGAGGGCAACGACGGCTCGTTCGTGGTGATCGACGTGGCCAGCGGGTGCTTGCGAGGCGTGGACGTGGTCACCTGGCCGGACGACATCCGCACCCGCGAGCAGCTCGCAGCCCCCGCCCCGGCCAAGGACGCGCGCGTCGTGTTTCCCCCCCGCAAAGCGCAACCCGCGGTGGCGGCCGTCGAGGTCGACACGCCGCTCACCGTGGAGAAAAACCAGGCCGAATCGGTGCTGCACATCCGGGTGGGGCGCCAGCGGCCCGCCACCGTGGTGCGCGTGGCGGACCGCCTGCTCGTCGAAGTCGACAAAAGCTCGCGACTCGCGGGGCTCTGGTTCCTCGACGTGCCGCCGTTTCCGAATGTCGAAGCGACCGCCTAGCAGCGGAGGTTAGGGGAGGTTGGGGAGGTTGTGGAGGTTGGGGGAGGTTGATCGCGGTGTAACGGCCCTCCGTGCGCTAGAATGGTTCCAGCTTCCCCGCCGCGCCGCGTACCGTGGAGCGCATGTCGCGGTACGAACGGCTTCACGCCTGGCGGGAATGCCACGAGCTCGCCTTGGCGGTTTACCGGGTCACGAAGCAGTTCCCCAATGACGAGCGTTACGGGCTGACCTCGCAACTCCGGCGCGCCGCGTTCTCTGCCGCGGTCAATATCGTCGAGGGATCTGCACGGCGCAGCACCAAAGAATTCCGCCGGTTCCTCGATATTTCCCTCTCATCGCTGAGCGAGGTCGGATATGCGTTGCGGTTCGCTTGGGAAGCGGGCCTGCTGACCGACGACGATTGGTCCGCCCTCAACGATCGCCAGAGCCGCGCCCGCTTTCTCACGTGGCAACTGTACCGAGCCCTAGGTCGGTGACCACCTCCGCCAGCCTCCCAAACCTCCCCCAACCTCCTCAACGCCGTAGATTGTCTCTCATGTCCGACCAACTCCCCCGCCTCGGCGGCCTCCCCGAGGCCGAGAAGTACGAGCGTCTGGTCGAGCGCGTACCGGGGCTGTGGTGGAGCGACGCCGGACCGTTCGCGGGACTGCACGAGTTGAACGTGGTTCGCGTGGAGTACTTCCGCGCCGTGTTCAACGGGTTCGGCGGCAAGCGGGTGCTCGACGTGGGGTGTGGCGGCGGCATCCTGGCCGAAGCCCTCGCGACCGAAGGCGCGCGAGTGACCGGCATCGATCCGTCGGAGCGCTCCCTCACAGCGGCGCGCGACCATGCGCAGCGCGCCGGCTTGGCGATCGAATACCGGCCGGGCACGGCCGAAAACCTCAAAGCGGCAGGGCTCGAGGGGTCGTACGACCTCGTGTTCGCGGTGGACGTGCTCGAGCACGTGGACGATCTCGATCGCACCCTCGCCGGGGTGGCGGCCGTCCTCGCGCCGGGCGGTGGGCTCGGGTTCCTCACCCATAACCGCACCATCGCCGGCTTCCTGCAGGTCGTGTGGCACGAGGAATACGTGCAGCACACGATGCCGGAAGGCTTCCACGACTTCCAGCGCTTCATCACGCCCGCCGAGCTGACGGAAAAGCTCGCGCGCAACGACATGGTCGTACAGGAAATGAAAGGGATCGCGCCGGCCGGTGACGGCACCGGCCGCCGCATCCTGACCGACGATCTGAGCATCACGTATCTCGGGTGGGCGCTCCGGACTCGATGACCCTCCGCGGCTCGTGGGTCGAGGCCGTCGTCGCTGCGGGCGCCGTGCCGGCCTCCCACGTTCCCGACGCGAGCCTCGGCCGCGGCGACGTCGAGGAGTTCACCGGAGCCGATCCGGTCGAGGCGGGCGAGCTCCGCGTGGAGCCGCTGAGCGATGCGCGGCCCCTCGCGCCCGCGGCCGTGTGCTTTCTCGACGGCATCGAGCAGTGGCGAGTGGTGGGATACGGCGGGATCACGCCGATCGTGCGGGCGCACGTTGCCGCCGCGGTCCGCCAGCGCGGGCCGGACCGCCGCCTGCGCACGGTCGCCGAAGCGACCGAAGACGTCGCGATCACGCGGCTGGACCGGCTTCCCGCGGGCGTGCGGCGCGCGCTCGAGGCGGCCGGCGTGCGGGTGCTCGAGTTCCCGGCCGAGGAGGCGGGCCAGCCCGCACGCGCTCTGGCGGCCGCGCGAGTCGAGGTGCAGAAGACTCGGACCGCCCTCGAGCGGCGCCTGGGGGAGGCGGGGCTGCGCGCTTTGGCCGCCGACGAGTGGCTCGTGGTGGACGGCGTACTGTCCGATTCGGCCGCGCTCTCCGAGCACACGCGCGCGCTCGGCGTCGTGAAGAGTCATGGTGCGCAGTATTTCGAGGGTGCGGAGCTGGAGCGGGCGCTCACGTTGCCGGACGGCCATCGCACGAGCGTGTTTCGGCCGCGAGCCCGGGGCGCCCGGCGCGACATCTACTCGTGGTACGTGCGGCTGTGGCCGTGGGAGGGAAACGACCTGTTGTACGGCCTGCTGCGCCTCGAGGCCCGTGCCCATCCGGAGACCATCGCGCTCGCTTCGCCCATCGCCGCCTGGATGCGCGCGGAGCGCGCGCCCGTGGCCACCCCCGACCGGCGCTGGGATCGGTTACTTTATCCTATCCATGACGTGGAGACGTACCTGAGGGCACGCGCCCCGTCCGACCTCACCTCGCATCCCGCGTCTCGCATCCCGAACCCCGGCTCTCGGTTTCCGAGGACCGCCTCGTGATCGAGCGGCGCGATCCGCTCCCCTCGCCCCCCTTGTCTTCCCCGATCGGCCGCGTCGTCGCCACCGAGCAGAAGCCGGCGACCCCGCACCAGTTTCACTTCTGGACCGCGAACGAGACCAGCATCGGGATCGGGGCGATTGTCCGAGTAGAGGGACTCGGGGCCGGGGACTCGGGGCGCGTCGTGTACGGAGTCGTGACCGATGGGTTCGCGTACTCCGACCTCGCCACGCCGCTGCACGACGTGGTGGGTGCCCAGGGCGACCCGGCCAAGGCGGCCGCGAGTCCGACGGTCCGTCAGGAAATCCGGCTCTGGACCGCGGCCGTGCTGCGCCAGACCCCGGAGGAGCCGCTGCAACCGGTGCCGCTCGGGCAGGTGCATGTCGCGACCGACGTCGACGTGGCCCAGGCCCTCCGCATGGACGCGTATCTTGGCGGGGCGCAGCCGACGGCAATCCCGGTGGGTCTCTACACCTCGGGCGGGCTCGAAGCGCCCGTATACGTCGACGCGGACTTCCTGCTCGGCCCGGAAGCGGCGCACTTGAATATCTCGGGCGTCTCGGGGCTCGCCACCAAGACGAGCGCGGTGGAGTTCCTGCTGTCGTCCATTTTCCAGCATTTCCCGCCGCACAAGGGTCGCGTGGCCGCGGTGTGCTTCAACGTGAAAGGCCCCGACCTGTGCTTCCTCGATCGGCCCGGAACGCTCGACGACGAAGACCGCCGGCGCTACCAGCGGCTGGGCGTCGCGCCCGAGCCGTTCCAACAGGTGCGCTACTTTGCGCCCTTCAAGGCCGACGGCGTGAACCTCAACACGCTGCGCACCCATCCCGACCTGGTCGGCGAGGTCGAGCCGCTGGTGTGGGGGCTGCGCGAGGTGCTCGACTACGCCGAGGTGCTGCTCAACCGGGACGACATCGACGCCAAGGCCGACGCCTTCATCGACTTCCTCGCCGACCGGGTGGTGGACAAGGAGTTCGAGGACGGGTTCGGCGGCGCGCATCGCGTGGTCACGTTCGCCGATCTGGAGCGTCTGTTCCGGTCGATCTTCGACGGCCTCGAGCTCGCGAGCAGGGGTGGCGACAGCTGGCGCACGCACCACATCGCGACCATGCGCAAGGTACGCAACCGTCTGGCGAACATCTCGACACGTTGCAAAGGCCTCGTCACCGACGACGGCCCGTCGAATGATCTGCCGTGGGGGCGGTTCGCCGACCGCACGGTGTACGTCGTCGACGTAGCGAACGTGGATCCGCTGGGCCAGGACCTCGTGTTCGCCCGCGTGGTGTCGCAGCTGCGCGAGCGCCTGGAGCGTCGCGACCTGGGCGTCGAAGCCGTGGTCGTGTTCGTGGACGAATTGAACAAGTACGCGCCCGCCGACGGGCCCGAGACGTACGTCAAGAAGATGCTGCTCGATATCTCGGAGCGGGGGCGCTACCTCGGGTTGGTGCTGTTCGGCGCCGAGCAATTCCGGTCGCAGGTGCATCGGCGGGTGGTCGGGAACGCGGGGACGGCGGTATTCGGCCGCATGGACGCGGACGAGCTGGCCACGCCGGGGTACCAGGTGCTCTCGCCCGCCACCAAGATCAAGCTGGCCACGCTGCCCATCGGCGAGCTGATGGTGCGCCATCCCCACTTCACACAGCCCATCTTCGTGCGCTTTCCGCGGCCCGCCGTGCTGCGCGGCCGTGACGGGGTGGAGCGCTACCCGCCCGCCGCGGACCTGCCGTTCGAGGACGCCGTGGCGCGCCAGCTCCTGAAGCTCGACCGTCGCGTGCGACCCAATCAGGTGAAGGACCTCATCGCGGACCGGCGGGAGGAGGACGTGCGTCGCGCCCTCGCGCACACCCGCCAGACGCGACCGCAGGACGCGCTGGCCCACTTCAAGAAGCAGCTCGGCGGCCGCGTGGCGGCCGTGCCCGCGGCCGCACGCGAGAGCGTTCCGCCGCTGAACGCGATTTCCGACGAGCCGTACTGACCGAACGGTGAAACTCGCCCATCTCGCAGATCTCCACCTCGGGTTCCGCCAGTACGACCGGCAGACGCCACGGGGCGGCAATCAGCGCGAGACGGACGTGGCCGACGCGTGCCGCCGTGCGGTCGACGACCTGCTCGAGCAGCGCCCGGACTTGATCCTGGTCGCCGGAGACGTCTTCCACTCCGTGCGTCCGACCAACCCGGCCATCCTGTTCCTTTTTCAACAGCTGCACCGGCTGCGGACCGGTCTCCCCGACACCCCGGTCGTCATGATCGCCGGCCAGCACGACACGCCGCGCTCGGTCGAGACCGGCACGATCCTGCGACTGTACGAGGCGCTGGGCGTGGAAGTCGTCGTCGATCAGGCTCGACGCATCACCTTTTCCAAGCTCGACTGCTCCGTGCTCGCCGTACCCCACCAGGCGCTGATGCAGGCCGAGCGACCCGCCATGCGGCCACAGCGCGGCACGACGCTCAACGTGCTGCTGGTGCACGGTCAGCTGCCGGGGGTGGGGGAGCGCCGCGGAACCATGGAGTACGGCGGTGCGCCCCTCCAGCTCGAGGATCTCGCGCCGGCGCAGTGGGACTACGTGGCCATGGGCCACTACCACGTCGCGCACCAGGTCGAACCGAACGCCTGGTACGCGGGCAGCATCGAGTACGTCGCCCCGAACCCGTGGGGGCAGATGGATGACGAAGCGGAGTACGGCGTGCAGGGCAAAGGCTACCTGCTCGCGCATCTCCCCGGGGCGCGGGTGGAGGTTCGCCGGGTGGCCCTGGCACGCCGCCACATCGACCTTCCCGCGATCGACGGGAAGGGCCTCACGCCGAGAGACCTCGATGAGCGCATCGCCGCCCAGGTGGCGGCCGCCAAGCCGGCGATCGACGAGCAGATCGTGCGGCAGCTCGTCTTCGACGTATCGCGCGCCACCGCACGGGATCTCGATCACGCCGCGATCCGGGGCTACAAGGCTCGCGCGCTGCACTATCAGCTCGACCTGCGGCGGCCCGAGGCGCCCCGCGACGAGGCCGCAGGGCCGCTCGCCCGCCGGCAGACGCTGCCCGAGACGGTGCGGACCTTTCTCGAGCATCGGCCGCTCGACGCGGATCTCGACCGGGCGGAGTTCGTGCGGCTGGGCGTGGACTACGTGGCGCGCGTCGGCGGGGAGGCCGAGCCCTGATGCAGCTGCACCGGCTCCGCCTCGTGAACTTTCGGCAGCATGCCGACACCGAGCTCGAATTCGGCCCCGGGATCACCGGCATCTTCGGACCCAACGGATCGGGGAAGACGACGCTGCTCGAAGCCATTGCCTGGGCGATCTACGGCGCGCAGGCGGTCCGGGGAGACAAGGACTCGATCCGCCGCCTGGGCGCGAAGGGTCGCACGGGGGTGGAGGTGGAGCTCGAGTTCCGGGTGGGCACCCACGAGTACCAGGTGAAGCGCGGTCTCTCCACCGCGGCGCTGCTGCAGGATGGGCAGCTCGTGGCGAATTCCCTCAAGGCGGTCACTGAGAAGCTGGAGCGTACGCTCGGGATGACGCACCAGGAGTTCTTCAACACGTACTTCACCGGCCAGAAGGAGCTGGCGGTGATGGCGGCGCTCGGCAAGACGGAGCGGGCGGCATTCCTGTCGCGGGTGCTCGGCTACGAGCGCCTGCGCGACGCGCAGGAACGAGTGCGCGAGGTTCGGAACGCTGTCGCCGCGGAGGTGCGGGGCCTCGAATCGGGCCTGCCGGACGCCGCGGCCCTGGCGGCGGCGCGCAAGAGCGCCGAAGAGGGACTCGCGCGGGCCCAGGCTGCGGCGCAGGGGGCGGATGCCGCCCGCCGGGTCGCGGAGGAGGGGCTGGGCCGCGAGGAGCCGCGCTGGAACGCGTGGGTAACGCGCCGCGAGCGCACGCTCTCGCTCGACGGCGAGCGACGCATGGCGGAGCAGGGCGTGGTCAGCGCGCGGCAGGAGTTCCAGCGGCTCGACCGCGAGCTCGCCGACGCACTGGCCGCCCGCGAGCAGCTGCGTCGCCTCGATGCCGAGCTCGCCCCCGTCGCGCGGCTGAAGCAGGAGGTGGCCGAGCTCGAGCGGCTGCAGCGAGCGGCGGCGGCCCGGCAGGCCGACGAGGCGCAGCTGGCGGAGGTGGGGCGCGCCGCGCGGGCGCTGGAGCGCCGCCTTGCCGAGCTGCGGGACGTCGCGGGCGAGCTGGAGCGAGCGGACGCGGCGGCGCGGCAGCTCGCCGAGCGGCTGCAAGCGGCGGAGCGCGCCGCGGAGGCCGAGCGGACGGCGTGGGTGCAGGACCGCCAGTACGCCGAAACCAAGCGCACCGAGCTGCTCAAGCTGTACGAAGAGGTGAAGGAGCAGCGCGATCAGATCGTCGAGCTCGGGCCCGAGGGGACGTGTCCGACCTGCAAGCGCCCGCTCGGGGCCGAGTATGCCGCGGTGCTCGCGCTGCTCGACTCGCAGCTCGAGGTGATCACGGGCGACGGCAAGTACTTCCGGCAGCGGCTGGAGCAGCTGGCCGAGCGGCCCGCCAAGCTGGTGGAGGCCGAGGCCGCGCGCGACGGGGTGCTGGAGGAGAGCCGTCGTGCCAGCGCGCGGGCGGGCGAGCTGCGGGCGCAGGTGGAGGAGGGAGAGCGGGCGCGTGCCCAGTTGACCGTGGCACGGGGCCGGGCGGCGCTGCTCGAGCGCCAGCTCGCAGCGCGCGCGGCGGGCTACGACGCTGCCCGGCATGACGCGGTGCGGGCCGAGCTCGCCAAGCTCGAGCCGATCGCGCTGGAGGCGGCGGCGCTGGAGGAGCGGGCGCGACGCGCCGAGAGCCTGGTGCGGGACGCCGAGCGGGCGGAGCAGCAGCTGTCGGTCGGCGAGCGCCGGGTGCGGGAGCTGACCGACGCGGTGCGCGCCGAGGGGTTCTCCGACCAGGGATATCGGCAGGCGAAGGATCGCTATGACCGCGCGGTGGGTGCGCTGCGCGAGGCCGAGCTCGCCGTGGTCGAAGCGCGGGGGGCGCTGACGCGGGCGGAGGACGACGTGCGGGAAGCGAAGCGGCGCGAGGGTGAGCGCGCCGAGCGCGAGCGCCACATCGTCGAGCTGAAGGCCCGCCAGCGCCTCCACAACGAGCTGGACCGCGCGTTCTCGGATCTGAGGGCCGAATTGAACGCCCAGATGCGGCCCGAGATCGCCGAGCTCGCCTCCGGCTTCCTCGCCGACCTGACCGACGGGCGCTATGATGAGCTCGAGTTGACCGAGGACTACACCGTCACCATCCTCGAGGGGGGAGTGCCCAAGCCGGTAATCTCGGGCGGGGAAGAGGATATTGCCAACCTCGTCCTGCGGCTCGCGATCTCGCAGATGATCGCCGAACGGGCGGGGCAGCCGCTCTCGCTGCTCGTGCTGGACGAGATCTTCGGGTCGCTCGACGAGGCCCGTCGCCAGCACGTGGTCGGGCTGCTGCGCCGGTTGGCGGATCGCTTCCCGCAGGTCATCTTGATCACGCACATCGAGCAGGTACGTGAGGGCCTGGATCGCGTGATTCGTGTGGACTTCGACCCCGCCCGCGGGACGAGTGTGGTGCGGGACGACACCGCAACGCTGGGAGCCGCCGATGCGGGCGTGGCTGCCTGAGCGCCAGGTCTACGGGCCGGAGCCCGCCGGGGAGCGGGACACCGACGCGCTGAACCGGGTGTTCGCGGACGCGTTCACCGACCGTTACCGCCGCGACGGCCTCGTCGGCGTGCGCGTGCCCCATCTGAATCCGCAGGTGTGGCGGTACGCGCTGCTCGACGCGGGCGCGGGCGCCATGTTGTGGCGCGACGAGGCGGGGCACGTGGTGGCCTTCAATATCGCGCACCGCTCGGGCACGGAGGGATGGATGGGCCCGCTCGCGGTGCGCCCCGACCGCCAGGGGGCGGGGGTCGGCAAGGCGATCGTCCGGGCGGCGGTGGACTGGCTCATCGAGCAGGGCGTCGCGACGCTGGGGTTGGAGACCATGCCGCGCACCGTCGAGAATATCGGCTTTTACGCCCGGCTCGGGTTCGCGCCGGGTCACCTCACGGTCACGCTGACGAACGACATCGCGACCCGCGGCCACGCTGCTCCGGCGCTCCTGTCGCAGCGCAAGGGCGACGCGGGCGGCGCGGCGCTCGCCGCCGCCCGTCGCCTCGTCGGCACCCTTTCGCCGGGCTACGACTTCACGCGCGAGATCACGCTCACGGCGGAGCTGGGGCTCGGCGACACGTCGCTGGTGGACGGCGACGACGGGCTGGCGGCGGTCGTGCTGTGGCACTCGACTCCCCTCGCGGAAGGCCGCCCCAAGGACGAAGTGCGGGTGCTCAAGCTCGCGGCGCGCGACGACCGCGCTTTCGACGCGTGCATCGCGGCGACCGAGGCCGCAGCCGCGCGCGCGGGCATCCGGCGCGTCGCCGTACGCTGCCAGACGCGCTTCGAAGACACCTTCCGCCGGCTGGTCGCCCGCGGCTATCGCGTCCGCTGGACCGACCTCCGGATGACCTACGAGGGCTACGGCGAGCCGCCCCCGCGGCGCGGCGTGCTGTTCTCGAATTGGGAGATCTAGGAACGCGGAACGCGGAAGTCGGAACTCGGAACTGAAAGGGCAGGTTCGATCCCAGATGCCGGCGCTCTGTCTCGACCGTCGCTCGCTCTGTTCCGCGTTCCGCGTTTCGCGTTCCGCGTTCGTATGACCACCGGTCTCATCATCTTCGGCGTCACGTATCTCCTCATCGCCGTCCAGCGGCTCCCCTTCGTACACCTCAATCGCCCGGCCGCGAGCCTGCTCGGTGCCGTCGCGATGGTCGTGTGCGGCGTCCTGTCGCTCCCCGACGCCTACGCCGCGATCGATCTCGACGTCCTCGTGTTTCTGCTCGGCGTCATGCTCATCGTCGGCTATCTCGAGGTGGGGAAATTCTTCGAATGGGCCGCCGAGTCGGTGCTGCGCCGCGCCCGCACGCCCCAGCGGCTGCTGCTCGGCGTCGTCGTGGGTGGCGGCCTCCTGTCCGCGCTGTTCGTCAACGACACCGTCTGCCTCGTCGTCACCCCCGTGTTGCTCGCGGCGCTCGGGCCCCTGCGCCGGCGACCCACGCCCTACCTGCTCGGCCTCGCCATGGGGGCCAACGTCGGGTCGGTCCTGTCGATCACCGGGAACCCGCAGAACATGCTCGTGGGCATCTGGAGTGGCGCATCGTTCGGCGGATTTCTCGTGCGCATGCTGCCGGTGGGCGTCGGCGGCCTCGCCATCACGTACGGATGCCTGCGCTGGGCGTACCGGGATGAGCTGCGGGAGCCGTTCCGCGAAGGGCTCGAGACCGTGCCGGTCGCGCTCGACCGGCCCCTCGTGGCGAAGGGGCTGGCGCTGTTCGCCGTCGCCGTGATCGCGTGGCTCGCCGGCGGATCGCTGCCGCTCGTCGCCGTCACCGCCGGCGCCGCCATGGTGGCGGTCGCGCAGCGCGACCCCGCCTATGCGATCAACCGGGTCGAGTGGTCCCTGCTGCTCTTCTTCGGCTCGCTGTTCGTAGTGATGCGCGGCTTCGAGCGGGCGGTCGCCGACCCGTGGATTCACGCGCATGGTCTCGGCCTCGCGTGGGGCTCCGACTGGAGCCTCGCCACGACACTGAGCGCGGTCATGGTGGTGCTCTCCAACCTCGTGTCCAACGTGCCCGCGGTCATGCTGTGGCGCAGCGTCATTCCCAACCTCCCCCGCACGGATCTCGTGTGGCGCCT
>QHUU01000107.1 GCA_003222155.1 Gemmatimonadota bacterium
GCTCACGCCCCCGGACAACGGCACGTTCTCACTGTATGCGTTCAACAACGTGGACGACGCGTACAAGTACCTGGGCGCCACGGGCGCATCCCCATTGCTGATCGAGTTCGACCAGGGCACCCTGGCGGAGGTGGGCGCGAGCTGGCTGTTCACGCGGTACCTTGTGGACCAGTACGGACCCGCCTTGCCCGGCAAGCTCGTTCAGACCACGTTGGCCGGTGCCGCCAATGTCGCCGCCCAGACCGGACACAGCTTCGACACGACCGTGACGCGCTGGGCGCTCGCCAACTGGGTGTCCGACCTACCGGGCTTCGCGACGCCGGCCGAGCTCAGCGATACCTCCTGGCACTTCCGGACGCGGACCTTCGCATCGCTGCATCAGCAGGATCCCCAGCGCTACCCGAACCCATACCCGCTCGTCCCGGTCGCGAGCGCGGGAAGCGCCGTGAGCCTCAGCGGGACCCTGCGATCCGGCTCGGGGGTGTACGCGCGGGCGCTGCAGGCGCCGGGGGCGCCGGCATTCACGCTGCTGTTCAGCGGCGGCCCCTCCGCTTCGGCGTTTACGGCCGCCGTGCCGCGGCTCAACGTGATCCGGATCCGCTGAGGGCGGGCCGTCGTCTGCTTGACAGCGGCGGCCGGGGCGGATAGCATAACCCCTTCACAAAAAAGGACTTGTGTCCTCGATGTCGATCCGGCGCCAGGAGGCCCTCGATTACCACTCGCGCGGCCGGCCCGGCAAGATCCAGGTCTCGCCGACCAAGCCCTTCAAGAACCAGCGCGACCTGTCGCTCGCCTACACGCCGGGCGTGGCGGAGCCATGCCGCGAGATCGCCGCCCGCCCCGACGACGCCTACGCCTACACCGCCAAGGGCAACCTGGTCGCCGTGGTCACCAACGGGACGGCGGTCCTCGGTCTCGGCAACATCGGGGCGCTTGCGGGGAAGCCCGTGATGGAGGGCAAGGGGATCCTGTTCAAGGCCTTCGCCGACATCGACGTGTTCGACCTCGAGGTCGGCTCCGAAGACCCCCAGGACCTGATCCGCTTCTGCCAACTGCTCGAGCCCACAGTGGGCGGCATCAACCTCGAAGACATCCGCTCCCCCGACTGCTTCTCGGTCGAACAGACGTTGCGCGAGCGGCTCTCCATCCCGGTGTTCCACGACGACCAGCACGGCACGGCGATCATCACGGGCGCGGCGCTCCTGAACGCACTGGAGCTCGTGAACAAGGACATCGCAGCCGTCCGCGTGGTGTTCGCGGGCGCCGGCGCCGCCGCGGTCGCCTCGGCGAAGCATTACGTACGGCTGGGTGTGCGACAGGATCAGATCACGCTGTGCGACGAGAAGGGCGTGCTCCACGCGGAGCGCGACGACCTGGACGAGTACCGGCGCCGCTTCGCGGTGCGGGGCAAGGCCCGAACCCTGGCCCAGGCCCTGAAGGACGCCGACGTGTTCGTGGGGCTGTCGGTGGGCGGGATCGTGACCGGGGAGATGCTCGAGGCGATGGCGCCGCGGCCCATCGTGTTCGCACTCGCGAACCCCGACCCCGAGATCAGGCCCGAGGAGGCGCGGCGCGCCCGCGGCGACGCGATCATCGCCACCGGCCGCTCCGATTATCCCAACCAGGTGAACAACGTGCTCGGCTTTCCGTTCATCTTCCGCGGCGCGCTCGACGTGCGTGCCCGGAAGATCAACGAGCAAATGGAGATGGCGGCGACGCGCGCGCTCGCGGCGCTCGCGAAAGAGGAGGTCCCCGACTCGGTGATGCGCGCCTACGGCGTGGAGCGGCTGCGGTTCGGCGCCGACTACCTGATCCCCAAGCCGTTCGATCCCCGCGTGCTGTTGTGGGTGGCGCCGGCGGTGGCGTGGGCGGCGGTCGGCTCGGGGGTGGCGGGCCGCGTGATCGACGTGGACGAGTACCGCGCGGAGCTCGATGCGCGGCTCGGGCGCGCGCGGGAAGTGATGCGCGGCCTGTCGGGGCGGGCGCAGCAGTCCGCGCAGCGCATCGTGTTCCCCGAAGGGGAGGACCCCCGCATTCTCCGGGCGGCGCGCATCCTCGCCGACGACGGCATCGCGGAGCCGGTGCTGCTGGGGGACCCGGACGCCATCCGCCGCCAGGCCGATGACGCGGACGTGACGCTCGAGGAGATCACGCTCGCCAACCCGCGCGACAGCACGCATCTCGACAGCTTCGCCCGGGAGCTGTGGGAGCGGCGCCGCCGCAAGGGCATCACGCTGCGCGAGGCGCGCGACCGGGTGCGCGATCCGATGTATCATGCTCTGCTGATGCTGCGCGCCGGCCAGGCCGACGCCGTGGTGGCGGGCGTGGTCATGTACTATCCCGACGCGATCCGCCCGGCGCTCGAGGTCATCGGAGCGGAGCCGGGCCGGCGGCACGTCAGCGGCATCTACATGCTCGTGCTGCCGCAGCAGACGCTGTTCTTCGCCGATTGCACCGTGAACATCGATCCCGACGCGGAGACGCTGGCGGAGATCGCGTCGGCGACGGCGCAATTCGTGCACCGGCTGGGCATCGAGCCACGCGTCGCGCTCCTGTCGTTCTCGAACTTCGGCTCGGTGCGCCACCCCGCCGCCGACAAGGTGCAGCGGGCCGTCGCCCTGCTGCACGAGCGCGAGCCCGCCCTCCAGGCGGACGGCGAAATGCAGGCCGACACCGCCGTGGTGGAACGGATCTTGATGAAGAGTTACCCGTTCTCCAAGCTCAAGGGCGCGGCGAACGTGCTCATTTTCCCCAACTTGGACGCGGCGAACATCAGCTACAAGCTGCTCGACCGGGTCGGCGGGGCCGAGGCGATCGGGCCGATCCTGGTGGGGATGGCCCAGCCCGTGCACGTACTGCAACGGGGCTCCGACGTGAACGACATCGTGAACATGGCGGTGATCGCCGCCGTGGACGCGCAGGAGCATGGGGGGCGCGCGCGCGCCGGACCCGACGCGTGACCGCCCACGCCACGCGCTCCGCCGAAGGCAAGCGCGGCTCCCCGCTGGAAGCCGCGGGGCTCGCGCCGCAGCGCGCGGTGCACTGGAACCTCGGGCCCCCGGCGCTCTACGAGCATGCGGCGCGGCGCGGCGAGGGCGTCATCGTCGAGGGGGGAGCGTTCTGCGCGGTGACGGCGCCGCACACGGGCCGCAGCCCCAACGACAAGTTCCTGGTGCGCGAGCCCTCCTCGGGCGGCGAGATCGCGTGGGGCCGGGTGAACCAGCCGCTCGCGCCCGAGCATTTCGAGCGGCTCAAGGCCGCTACGCTCGCTCACCTCGCCGCGCAAGAGCTGTTCGTCCGTGACCTCTTCACCGGCGCGGACCCGAATCATCGCTTCGGCATGCGCTTCGTCACGCCGAGCGCGTGGTACGCGCTGTTCGTCTACAACATGTTCCTCCGCCCGACCGCGTCCGATCTCGCCAGCTTTACGCCCGCGTGGACCGTGCTGCACGCCCCCGAGCTGCACGCCGACCCGGCGCTGCACGGCACCCATTCCGGGACGTTCATCGTCATCCACTTCGCGCAACGCACGATCCTGATCGGGGGCACGCGCTACGCCGGCGAGCTCAAGAAGTCGGTGTTCACCATCCTCAATTACCTGCTGCCCAAGCGTGGCGTGCTCCCGATGCACTGCTCCGCCAACCTGGGGCGAACCGGCGACGCGTCGCTGTTCTTCGGGCTCTCGGGCACCGGCAAGACGACGCTGTCGGCCGACCCCGAGCGGGCGCTGATCGGCGATGACGAGCACGGGTGGTCCGATCTGGGCGTGTTCAACTTCGAGGGGGGGTGCTACGCCAAGGTCATCCGGCTGTCGCGCGAGGGCGAGCCCGAGATCTTCGCCGCCACGCGGATGTTCGGCACGGTGCTCGAGAACGTCGTGGTGGACCCGAGGACGCGCGCCATCGACCTCGACTCGGCGGACATCACCGAGAACACGCGCGCCTCATACCCGATCCACTACGTGCCGAACCACGTCCCCGGTGGGATGGGAGGCCATCCGTCACACGTCGTGTTCCTCACCTGCGACGCCTACGGCGTCCTGCCGCCGCTGGCCCGTCTGTCACCGGCCCAGGCGATGTACCATTTCCTCTCGGGCTACACGGCCAAGGTGGCGGGCACCGAGCGCGGCGTCACCGAGCCGAAAGCGACCTTCTCCGCCTGCTTCGGTGCCCCGTTCCTGCCCCTCAGCCCCAACGTGTACGCGTCGCTCCTGGGGGAGAAGATCGCGCAGCACGGGGTGCAGTGCTGGCTCGTGAACACGGGCTGGAGCGGCGGGCCGTACGGCGTGGGCGAGCGGATCCGCCTGGGTCTGACGCGCGCGATGGTGCGTGCCGCGCTCGCCGGCACGCTCGACCGCACTCCCACCGCGCCGGAGCCGGTGTTCGGGCTCGAGGTGCCGCTGCAGGTGCCGGGGATCCCGGACAACCTGCTGTTGCCCCGTGGCACGTGGAGCGACCCGGCGGCGTACGACGCGCAGGCGGCGCGGCTCGGGCAGATGTTCCGTCACAACTTCGAGCAGTTCCGCGATCAGGTACACGCCGCCGTGCGTGAGGCGGGCCCGAGCAGCGGAACACCCTGACCGCTCCCAAGAGTCGCGAGTGAACTCGCGGCTCGGCCCTGTCAGTGAACTGACCCGTGCACCGCCGCTTCAGCGGCAGGGGTGCGGCTTCAGCCGCGGCCCGAGTCGCCGCTCCAGCCGCGGCCTTCTCGACGCAGCTATCTTAGGATCGCTCCTTCCCGAGGCGCACGTCTTGACCCGGTTCGAGGTCGTCCGCGACCCGCTCTGGAACAACATCCGGCTCGACCCCGAAGCGCTCGCCGTGGTCGACACCCCCGCCGTACAACGACTGCGCTACGTGCGGCAACTGGGCCATGCGTTCCTGGTGTACCCGGGCGCCACGCATAGCCGCTTCGAGCACGCGCTCGGCGCCTATCACCTCGCCCGCCGCGTGCTCGATGCCCTGGAGGACGCAGGGGACGTGCGGCCGGACCCCGCGGAGCGCGCGCGCCTGAAGCTGGCCGCGCTGCTGCACGACATCGGCCATTACCCCTTCTCCCACGCGCTCGAGGAAGCGGGCCTGCCACGCCACGAGGCGCTGGCCGCGCGCCACCTGACGAGCGGGGCGCTCGCCGCCCGACTCACCGAGCTGGGCACCCCCGCCGAGCGGTTGCTGCCTCTGATCCGGGGTGAAGCCCGGGGGCCGCTCGTGGGCCTGGTGGCGGGGTCGCTCGACGTGGACAAGCTCGACTACCTGTCCCGCGACGCCTGGATGTGCGGAGTGCCCTACGGCGTGATCGACGTGGACCGGCTGCTGTCCGCGCTCACCGTGGCCGCGGGACCGGATGGGCGCCCCACCCTGGCGCTGCACGAGAAGGGGCTCGCGGCGCTCGAATCGCTGCTGTTCGCCAAGTATCAGATGTACCGGAACGTCTACTGGCACCACGCCGTCCGCAGCGCGACCGGGATGTTCAAGCGACTGGTGCGGTGCGCCATCGCGGGCGGGCGCCTCTCCCCCGACGGCGTCGCGCTCGCCACGGACGACGGGCTGATCCACGACCTGATGGGGAACGACCCGACCGGGCTGGCACGCGCGCTGCGCGAGCGCCGGCTCGCGAAGCGCGCCCTCGACCTCCCCGCCACCGACCTCCCGCCCGCCACTCCCGCCTGGCCCTCCGACGATCCGGACCTGCTGGAGCGCGTGGAGAACCGGCTGGCGCAGGAACTCGGCCTCGCCTCCGGCGAGCTGTTCCTCGACTTCCCCGCAAAGACGGACATGCTCGCGCTCGACCTGCCGCTCGTGAAGCGCGACGGCGCCGTGACCCACCTGGCCGGCGCGGACGCCGGCGCACACCTGGGACTGCCGCGCGTGGCGGCCGAGTTGTACCGCTCGGCGCGACGGCTGCGTGTGTTCGTGATGACGTCGGCGGCGGTGCCGGCGAAGCGGATCGTGGAGCTGGTGATGGCGCCGCGGGAGGACGTGGCGGCACAACTCGACGCGGGGCGCCCGCTCTTGACCAACGCCTGAGCAGGTTACCGGGATCGTCCTCCCGGCTGCGTCGTGGCCTGCCCCCCGTCCCCCCCCCCGCCCCCCCCGCTCCCCCGACCCGGGGCGTCGACCGCGTCCACCCGGACCACGATCGCCGTGATATTGTCCAACCCACCGTGGCGGTTGGCTTCGCCGATCAATTCGTCCACCTGCTGTTCGGGCATGCGTTTGCCGCCCAGCAGCTCCGCCAGCTGGGGATCGTCCAGCATCCCCGTGAGCCCGTCGGAGGCGAGCAGGAACACATCGCTCGGCTTGACCGTGCCGAGGTACACATCGGGCATCACGTCGCTGTTCGCGCCCACGCAGCGCGTGATCACGTTGGAGTAGGGGTGCGAGCGCGCCTGCTCGGGGGTGAGGTACCCCGCGTCGACCTGCTCCTGCACGTACGAATGATCTTTCGTCAGCTGCACCAGCTTGTCGTCACGGTACAGGTAGGCCCGGCTGTCGCCCACCTGCCCGATCAGGAAGCGGCTGCTGTACAGCACCAGCGCCGTCACCGTGGTCCCCATGCCGCGCTTGTCGTGCTCGGTGAGAGTGCGCTGAAAGATGGCGCCGTTCGCAGCCCGGATCGCCGTGCGCATGCGGTCGGCCACCTGGTCGTCGGCGAGACCCTTGAGGGATCCGAGCTCCCGCGCCACGAACCGCACCGCCATTTCGCTCGCGACTTCCCCGGCGGCGTGCCCGCCCATCCCGTCGGCGACCACGAAGATGCCCCGGTCCGGGACGATGAGGAAGTTGTCCTCGTTCCCCGACCGGATGATGCCGACATCTGACCGACCTGCGCAGGTGATGTGCACGGGACTCCGTTAGGCCAGCAACCGGTACAGGAGCACCACCACCGTGGCGCCCCCGATCACAAATACGGCCGCACTCGAGCCACAACCCTTACCCTTCTTGGGGGGCGGGGGCTGCTGGCCGACCGGCCGTCGGGGAGCAGGCTTCATGCCGGGGCGGGCGGGCGGCGCCGGCTGCGACCCAGGGGCCGGAGGGGGGCGGACAGGCGCAGCCGGGGCGGCCGGGGCGGGTGGAACGGAGCGGGCAGGGGAAGCGGGAGGCGCGGGCGGACCGGGGAGAGCCGACGAGTGCGGCGTCCGCAGCACCTGGGTGCCGCCGCCCTTCGCGACGCCCTGCTTCTCGTCCGTCGGCTCGAACAGCAGCTGCACGTCCCCCAGCCGCACCGTGGCGCCCGGCGCCAGCGGAGCCTCGCCCCGCACCCGCTCCCCGTCGACGAACGTCCCGTTGGTCGAGTCCAGGTCCACCAGTACCCACACGCCTTCGCGGCGCTGCAGCTTGGCGTGGCTGGTGGACACCGACGGGTCCGGAAGCACGATGTCGTTGTAGTCAGCGCGTCCCAGATTCACGACCGGCGTCTTCACCGGGAGGCGCTGGCCCATGAGTCCGCCGCTCCGCGCCAGAAAGCTCGCGAACGCCGCGCCCGAGGCCCGCGGCGGCACCACGGCCTCGATCCCATGCACGGTATGCTTCAACTGCTCTGGGCTGACGGCCGACCCCGGCGGGGGAGCGGAGCTGGGCGTGAGCTCAGCGGCCTCCGCGTAGAACCGGAACTGCTCTTCCCCGATACGGATCACGTCGGTCCGCGCGAGGATCCGCTGGCCCTGTACCTGCTCTTCATTGACGAAGGTGCCGTTGGTGCTCGAATCGACCACCAGATAGCCCCGAGGCGTGTGGACGATCTCCGCGTGCCGGCGCGACACGTCCTTTCCGGCGACGACGACGTCGCATCCGGCTTCACGGCCGAACACGAGCGACGCGCCCGTGATCAGGTATTCGCGCCCGTCGGTCAAGCTCACCACGCGGCCCCCGGACGTCCCGATCGCCGCCGGCCTCGCGCCCGCTCGCGGCGGTGCCGCCCCCGGTCCCCCGGGTCCCCCCGGTCCCGGGGGCACGCTCACGGCCTGCACATACTGCGTGCTCCCCGAGCGGCGCTCGTCCACGAAGGTCAGCTCGTGGTCGCCGACCTCGACCTTGTCGCCGTGCAGCAGCGGCGTCGGCTCGGCCCCCAGCCGCACGCCGTTGATGAGCACGTCGGCCGCGGGCGTGGCCTTGCGGATGATCACCTGGCCATCGGCTTGGCCCTGGAACACCGCGTGCCGGGGCAACACACCCGCCCCCGGGAGCGAGATCGCGCAGCCTGCATCGCTACCGAGCACCACCTCACCCACCGGGATGGTGAACGTATTGCCACCGAGTTCAAGCAGCGACATCTGGGAGCGTCCTCAAGGCAAAAAGAGGCAGCGTCGGAAGCTACGCCCGGCCGCGTAACCGCGCAAGGAAACACGGGTTACGCCCACGACCCTCACGGCTCTGGGCCCTCGGCGATCACCGCCTCCTCACGCCCGACGAGACCGCGCTTGATCCAGTGCCAAAACAGGAGCGACCCCACAATCACCGTCGCATAACTGTTGATGAAGCGCCAGACGAGGGTGTAGGTCGGGAGCTCGGCGGGTTGCACGTAAATCTTCATCACGGCCGCCGACAAGAGCTCCGCCAGCCCTGACGAACCGGGCGTGGGGGCGAAATAGAGCAGAAACGTGATGAACGTCTGCAACAGCAGGATGTCGACGAAGTTGGTGTGCAGGCCGAGCGTTCGCAGGGCGACATAGCCGGCGAGCAGCTTGTTGGCGTGCGACGGCCCGGACAAGAGCACGGCCCAAAGCAGCGCGAGCCACCCGCGCGGGCTCCCGAACGCCACCAGGCACTCGTGGGCCCGGTCGATCCCTTCCCGCAGCTGCTCGATCCGCGCCGCCACGCGGCCGCTCCTGTGCTCGGCCCGAGTCGCCAGCCAGTGGACCGCATCGCGCAGCCACACGGGGAAGATCATGGCGACCAGCATGAGGATGCCGAGGATGCCGAAGATGGTGAGGCTGGTGCGAAACAGGCCGTAGTAGGTGATGCCCAGGACCACGTTGTGCTCGGCCAGCGACCGGCCGGCGCCCATGTAAATCGCGAGCGGTCCCGCCAGCGCGAAGAAGGCGACCGTCGCCACGAAGGTCATGAAGGTGGAGGTCATGGCCTCCGGCAGGCGCACGCCCGCGCGGCGCATCACCCACATCATGGTGGGACCGGCGCCGGTCTGAAACGGCGTGAGGTACGCCGCCCAGGCGCTCATGCCGCCGGCGATCACCATGTCGCGCCAGCGCACACCGGGATGCACGTGCCGCGCTACGACCCAGAGCCGCGTGCCGCCGCCGAACCAGTCCATCGAGGCGAGTGCGAGGCCCACGAGCAGCCAGCCGCCGCGCAGGTGCGTCAGGGCGGCGAGAAAGCCTTCGGGATCCTGGCCGAAGAAAACGAGGACGACGACGACGCCGAGGAACGAGATGACGGCGAACAGCTCGAGGCCGCGCCGCAGCAGTCGCGGGGTGAGAGCGAGGGGCATGGGTGGGGCGAAACTACGGGGGCTCGGGGCTCGGGGCTAGGGTGTTATCTTAATTGGTTATGCCATCATCCCGCGACCGCGTGATCATCCGCAACGCGCGGCAGCACAATCTCAAGGGCATCACGGTGGAGCTGCCGCGGCGCGCGCTCACGGTGGTCACCGGCCCCTCGGGGTCGGGCAAGAGCACGCTGGCATTCGACACGCTGTACGCCGAAGGGCAGCGGCGCTACATCGAATCGCTCTCCACCTATGCCAAGCAATTCCTGGAGCGGATGCCCAAGCCCCTGGTGGACGCCATCGAGGGGATCTCGCCGGCCGTGGCGATCGAGCAGAAGAATCCCACCACCAGCAGCCGGTCCACCGTGGGGACGGCCACCGAGATCTACGATTTCCTGCGGCTGTTGTGGGCACGGATCGGGACGCCCTACTGCGTGAAGTGCGGCCGGGAGGTGAAGGTCGACACGGTGCAGGAGGTCGTGGATGCGTTGAACGCGGAAGTCGGAACGCGGAAGTCGGAACAGGAAGACAACGGCGCCAATTCCGCGTTCCGCGTTCCGCGTTCCGACTTGGTCATCGCGTTTCCCCTCCCCGCGAGCGCACACCGGCCCGACGTCGAAGTCGCCGCCCAGCTGCGGGCCGCCGGCTTCGTCCGTGCCCAGCTCGACGGGACCGTCATCCGGCTCGATCAGCCGGACGCGGAGCAGCGGGTACGGAAGGCGGAGGACGTGCTGATCGTGGTGGACCGTCTCCCCGCGGCGGAGCCGAACCGAGGGCGGCTGACGGAGGCCGTGGCGACGGCCTTCAGCGAAGGCGAGGGCGTCGCGGTGGCGCTCGAGAACGGCGACCGCCGGCGCTTCTCCGCACACCCCACGTGCTCCGGCTGCGGCACGGCGGCGCCGGCGCTCACGCCCATCCTGTTCTCGTTCAACAATCCGCGGGGGGCGTGCCCCGGGTGCAACGGCTTCGGCGCGGTGCTCGAGTACGACGAGTCGCTCATCGTCCCCGACCCCCGGAAGAGCCTCGCGCGCGGCGCGCTCGATCCCTGGACCAAGCCGCGCTACGAGGGCCGGCGTCGCATCCTGCGAGAGGCCGCGCGGGCGAAGGGCATCCCGCTCGACACGCCCTGGCGCGACCTGAGCGGCGAGGCTCGGCACTTTCTGCTCAACGGCGCGAGGGGGCGATTCCTCGGCATGTTCCCGTTCCTCGAGCGGCTCGAGGCGAAGCGCTACAAGCAGTACATCCGGGTGTTCCTGCGCCAGTACCAGCTCGCCAAGACCTGCCCCGCCTGCGGCGGTGCCCGGCTCAAGCCGGAAGCGCTGGCGGTCAAGGTGGCGGGCAAGACGATCGCTGAAACCGCCGGCCTCACGACCGGCGCCATCCGCGACTGGATCGCCGGACTCACGCTCACCGATTTCCAGTGCGCCGTGGCCGTACACATCCTGGCCGAGCTCGGCGCGCGCGTCTCGTTCGTGAACGACGTGGGCCTGGGATATCTCACGCTGGACCGGCTCACGCGCACGCTCTCGGGCGGCGAAGCGCAGCGCATCGCGCTCTCCAACGCCCTCGGCGCGCACCTGGTCGATACGCTGTACGTGCTCGACGAGCCGACGATCGGACTGCACCCGGCGGACACGGGCCGGCTGCTCGCCCTGCTGCGCAGGCTCGCGGACGCGGGCAACACGGTCGTGGTCGTCGAGCACGACCCGGCCGCGATGCGAGCCGCCGACTGGATGGTGGAGCTCGGGCCCGGGAGCGGCGAAGCGGGCGGCGCACTCGTGTACCAGGGGCCCGCGGCGGGCGTGCGCGACGCCGGCACGCTCACCGGTCAATACCTCGCGGGGGAGAAGCGCATCGGCGTACCATCGGCGCGCCGCCCCGCCAGGGGAGGGCGCTGGCTGACCGTGAAGGGCGCGCGCCAGCACAACGTGCGGGACGTGGATGCCCGGATTCCACTGGGAACACTCACGGCGGTGACGGGCGTGTCCGGATCGGGCAAATCGACGCTCGTCCACGACGTCCTGTTCCGCCAGCTCGCGGCGCGGCTCAGGGGCGTGCACGGCGCCAAGCAGCACCTGGGCGAGCCGGTGGGCGCGGTGCGCGCGCTGGAGGGGTGGGAGGCGATCAGCGATGTGGTCCTCGTGGACCAGGCTCCCATCGGCCGGACGCCCCGGTCCAACCCGGTCACCTACATCAAGGCGTTCGACGAGCTGCGCGCGCTGTTCGCCGCCGAGCCGCTGGCGCGCGCCCGGCGCTTCACCCCCAGCACGTTCTCGTTCAACGTGGCGGGCGGGCGCTGCGAGGCGTGCGAGGGCGCGGGTCACGTGCTGATCGAGATGGTGTTTCTCGCCAACGTGTTCGTGCCGTGCGAGGTGTGCGCGGGAAAGCGCTTCAAGCAGGAGGTACTGGATGTCAAGCTGGGCGGCAGCTCGATCCACGACGTGCTCGAATGGACCGTGGACCAGGCGCTCGCCCGGTTTCACCGCCAGCCGCGGCTGGCCCGCGCGCTGTGGCACCTGCAGCAGGTCGGACTGGGCTACCTGCGGCTCGGACAGCCGGCCACCACGCTCTCGGGAGGCGAAGCACAACGCCTCAAGATCGCGCGGGAGCTGGCGCTGGCGCGCGGGAAGGCACGCGGGCGCAAGCTCTACATCCTGGACGAGCCCACCACCGGCTTGCACCTGGACGACGTGCGCACCCTGTGCCGGGTGCTCGATCGGCTGGTGGACTCCGGTCACACCGTCCTCGTCATCGAGCACCACCTCGACGTCGTCAAGCGGGCCGATTGGGTGATCGAGATGGGCCCGGGCGCGGGCGACGCCGGCGGCCGGGTCGTGGCGCAGGGGCCGCCCGAAGTGATCGCGCAGACGCCCGAGTCCCCCACGGGTCGCTATTTGTTGGATCTGGCGTGACCCGACGCCAAGCGGACCTCGCGCTGCTCGCAGCCACGTTCCTCTGGGGGACGAGCTTCGTGGCCGTGAAGAGCGCACTGGGCGACGCGACCCCGTTTGCCTTCATTGCGGTACGGTTCGGGATCGCGGCACTCGCGCTCATCCCGGGCACCCGGTTCCGCCCCGCGCCCGACCGCGCGGAGCTCGTGGGCGGCCTGCTGCTGGGTGCCCTCGTGGCCGTGGGATTCATTTCCCAGACGGCCGGCCTCGTGATCACCACGCCGTCGCGCTCGGCGTTCATCGTCGCCGTGTCGTCGATCCTGGCACCGGTGATCGCGCTGGCCCTCCTGGGGCAGCGTCCCAGCTGGCTCACGGCGGCAGCGCTGGCGCTGGCGATGTTCGGCATCTATCTGCTCACCGCGCCGGACGCGGGCGGCTTGAACCGCGGCGACCTGCTCACGCTCATTTGCGCCGGGTGTTTCGGCGGCCAGATCGTGGCGGTCACCGTTTTGTCCCGCCGCTACGACGCGCGCCGCCTCGTATTCTGGCAAATCGCCACGACGGCGCTGCTGGGCGCTCTTTCGGCCGGGCTGCTCGAGCACCCTCACATCCGTTGGACGCCCGGCTTCCTCGAGGCGCTCGGATACACGGTGCTGTTCGCGAGCACGATCTGTTTCCTGCTGCAAATGTCCGCACAGCGACACATGTCGTCGGCCCGGGCGGCGCTGATTTTTTGTTTCGAGCCGCTGTTCGCCGCGTTCACGTCCTGGCTCGTGCTGGGGGAGCGGCTCTCGCTGGTGCAGTGGGTCGGGGGGGCGCTCATCCTGCTCGGGATGCTCGGGACGGAGCTGCCCCTACAGCCGGCGCCGGAGCGAAGGGCGGTGACACTGGACGGCTGACGTCCTGTCGTGCATGATAGGTGCGCAACTGCGCAAAGTGCACGGACGCAGATGACCCACCGCTCCCAGTATCTCCTTCGGATCGCCGCCGTCGCGGCGGCCTACTTCGCCGCGGCTCGCGTGGGCCTACTTGCGGCCGTCGCGCAATCGGTCGTCTCCTCTGCCTGGCCGCCCTCGGGCGTCGCGCTCGCCGCCCTGCTCCTGCTGGGTTTGCGCCTGTGGCCGGGAATCGCGCTGGGGGCGTTCCTCCTCAACTGGACGGCCGGCGTGTCCGCGGCGGGCGCCGCCGGGATCGCGACGGGGAACACGCTCGAAGCCGTCGCGGGCGCCTGGCTGCTGGGACGGATGATGGACTTCCGACCCTCGCTCGAGCGTGTGCGCGACGTCATCGCGCTCGTCGTGGTCGGAGCGCTCGCGAGCACGACGCTCAGCGCCACGCTCGGGGTCGCGAGCCTGTGGGCGAGCGGGGCCGTCGCGCCGGACGCGCTGCGGCGCCTCTGGTTCGTGTGGTGGTCCGGCGACGCGCTGGGAGACGTGCTCGTCGCACCCCTGCTGCTCACGTGGGTCCGCGCCGCGCGCGCCACCGGGCGGCGACTCGAGGCCGGCGGCGTGCTCGCCGCGCTGCTGCTGCTCACGGGGCTGCTGCTCCGCCACCCGCTCTCGTACGTGTACGCCGTCTTCCCTGTGGTCGTGTGGGCCGCGCTGCGGTTCGGGAGCCGCGGCACGGCCACGGCGACGGCCGTCGTCGCGACGCTGACGATCTGGTACACGCTGCATGGGCTCGGGCCGTTCGTGGCCTCCACCCCGACCGAGAACCTCGCGCTGCTGCAGACCTTTCTCGGGCTGACGGCGGTGACCGGGCTGGTGCTGGCGGCGGTCGTGACCGAGCGCGGCGCGGCCGAGGGAGCGCTGGGACGGGAGGTGGCGTTCGTCGAGCTGCTGCAGGCTGTCGCCGTCGCCGCCAACGAGGCGCCAACCGCCGAGCACGCGCTCCGGACGTCCATCGGCGCGGTGTGTCGTGTGACCGGATGGCCGGTCGGCCACGTGTACCTGGTGTCCGCGGACGAGCCGGAGGTGTTGCGGCCCACCACGATCTGGCACGACGACCGCCCGTGGCTGCGGGAGCCGTTCCGCCGCGTGACCGAAGTGACCACGTTGCGGCGCGGCGTAGGCCTGCCGGGCCGGGTGCTCGCCACCAAGCAGCCGGCGTGGGTCCTCGACGTCACACGCGACGCCAACTTCCCCCGTGCCGGCGCGGCCGCCGAGTCGGGGCTGCGCGCCGGACTCGCGTTTCCCGTGCCCGTCGGCGCCGACGTGGCGGCCGTGCTCGAGTTCTTTTCGCGCGACGCCGTCGCGCCCAACGCCGCCCTGCTCGGGGTGCTGACGCACATCGGCACCCAGCTGGGTCGCGTCATCGAGCGGGAGCGCGCCGCGGAGGCGCTGCGCGAGCGCGAAGCGCTGCTCGGGGCGATGTTCGACCAGTCGGCCGTCGGCATCGCCGTGGCCGATCGCAGCGCCCGCTTCATCCGCAGCAACCGGGCGTTTCAGGAGATGATCGGGTACGACGCGGCGGAGCTCCGGTCCATGTCGTACGTCGACATCAGCTACGCGGAAGACCTTCCCCAGAATCGCGAGCTGATGGCGGAGCTCGGGCGCGGCGCCCGATCGTCCTTCACGTTCGAGAAGCGCTACTGCCGCAAGGACGGCCGGATGATCTGGGCCCACGTCACCGTGTCGGCGCTCCCCACGACGGACGGCACACCGCAGCTGTTCGTCGGCATGGTCGAGGACGTCACGGAGCGCAAGACGGCCGAGGCCGAGCTGGACCGTCACCGCGCGCAGTTGCGGGGGTTGGCCGCGCGGCTCGAGGCGGCCCGCGAGGCGGAGCGCGCCCGCATCGCCCGCGAGATCCACGACGAGCTCGGCCAGGCGCTCACGGCCCTGAAGATCGACCTGCTCTGGCTCAAGAAGCGTATGCCCGGGTCCTCCCCCGACCTGACACGCAAGCTCGAGGACATGACGGCGATCATCGACAGCACCGCCCAGGGGATCCAGCGGGTCGCCGCCGAACTGCGTCCCAGCGTTCTGGACGAGCTCGGGCTGCGCGCCGCGATCGAGTGGGAGGCCCGCGAGTTCGCCACGCGCACCGGCATCGAGTGCCGGGTGGAGCTCCCCAAGGGACAACCGGCCCTGGACGCGAGCCGGGCCACCGCGGTGTTCCGCATCTTCCAGGAAGCCCTCACCAACGTGGCGCGACACGCCGCCGCCAACCACGTGATCGTCCGGCTCGGCCTGACTCCCAACGCGCTCGAGCTCACCGTCCAGGACAACGGCCGAGGCATCCGGGAGGGCGCCCTGCACGATTCCCGCTCCCTTGGCCTGCTGGGCATGCGAGAGCGCGCCGAGAACTTTCACGGCAACGTCACGGTCGCGGGCAATCCGGGCGCCGGCACCACCTTGACCCTCACCATGCCGCGGAGCACATGATCCGGATCTTCATCGCCGACGACCATCACCTGATCCGCGCCGGCTTTCGCCAGCTCGCTGCGGAGGACCACACGCTACGGGTCGTGGGCGAGGCGGCCGAGGGGCACGATCTGCTGCGAAAGCTCGAGGGGAGCGGCGCGGACGTGTTGATCCTGGACATCGGCATGCCCGGGCCTGGGTTCCTCGCGTTGCTGGCGCAGCTGAAGCAGCGGTTCCCGCAAGTGCGCGTGCTCGTCGTCAGCATGCACCCGGAGGGCGAGCTGGCCATTCAGGCCCTGCGCGCCGGAGCCGCCGGGTACGTCACCAAGACCGAGGCGCCCACCGACCTCCTGGCGGCGGTGGCCAAGGTCCATGCGGGGGGGCGTTACGTGAGCCCGTCGCTCGCCGAGCGCCTCGCCGAAGCGCTCACGGCCGGTCCGCCGGGCCAGGCGCACCGTGCCCTCTCCCCCCGAGAGTACCAGGTGTTGTGTCTGCTCGGTGGGGGCAAGACCAACAAGCAGATTGCGGCCGCCTTCAGGGTCGGCCCCAAGACCATCTCCACATACCGCAGCCGTATCCTGCGCAAGCTGGACCTCAAGACCAATGCCGATCTGGTCCGCTACGTCATCGAGCACGACCTCACGAACTGAAGCGCGGTGCCACTGTCGGACGCGACGGACACGCCGCCTCCCAGGCCGTACAGGCCGTGCCCGCCTGCCCCGATACCGTGTTGCGCCGGCGCTGTGCAGTTTGTGCAGCTCAAACTATGCACCCCTCGCCGATTCGGGTCTTCCTGGTGGAGGATTCCAGCCTGGTCCGGCTGCGCTTGGCGGGCATGCTGCGTGACCTGTGGGACGTGGAACAAGTGTTCGAAGCCGCGACGGTGGCCGAGGCCCGGCAGCTGCTCCCCAACGCCAAGCCCCACCTGGTCGTAGTGGACATGCGGCTCCCCGACGGCGACGGTCTCGAGGTGGTCGCGGCGGCGAAGCGGCTCACGCCACAGCCCGCCGTGGTGGTGCTGACCAACTACGGGTACGACCAGCTGCGCTCGACGTGCCTCGAGGCGGGCGCCGATCTGTTTCTCGATAAGCGGACGGAGTTCGACCGGTTGCCCGCGATTGTGGCGGACCTGCGCGGGCACCTTGACCACGGTGCCGGCGCGGCACCGTGAGGATGGGCATGACGCGACGCTCGGACCAGGAAAAGTTCGACCGCTTCACCGAGCTGGCGGCGCGCGTGCTCGGCGTGCCGATCTTGTCGGTTTTCCTGGTGGGGCCGCGTCACGGCGTCGTCACGAGCAGCGCCGGCCTGCCCGCCCCGTTGGTGCTGCTGCTGGCGCACCGGTTCAGCCGCCACGTCGCCGCGTCGCGCCGGCCGCTCGTGATCCACGACGCCCGCGCGCACCCGCTCGGCGCGAACACGCCCGCCGTGCAGGATGGCCTGGTGATCGCCTACGCCGGCGTCCCCCTGTTCGACGCGGGCGGCGGCACCCTGGGGACCCTGTGCGTCATGGACACGCGACCGCGCGTCTGGACGCGGGAGCAGCTCGAGCGGTTGTACGATGTCGCCTGGGTGCTGGGCCACGCCGTGGACTGGCGCGCACCGAGGCGACCGGCGTCCGAGCCCCGCCAGTGGCGTCGCCCCGCGGCAGGTCACGGTACGCCGCACCCCAGCCAAGGTTGAAGTACCTCCCCCTGCTGACGATATTTGGTCCGCCGCGCATTCCCGAGTAGCTCAGCTGGTAGAGCAGCCGGCTGTTAACCGGCGGGTCGCAGGTTCGAGTCCTGCCTCGGGAGCTTCCCAACTCTCAGCACCCCAATCGCTTTCCGACGGCCCGTTTGGGCCCTCCGGCGCTGGTGACGGTTTCGGGTTCCCTTTCGGGGGTCGGGACGGCCCACGCCCGGTCTAGCATCGCTACCACGCCGTCGAGCGCATCCTCACGCATGTCGTCGTGCTCGAGTTCTTCGACACGGACATCTTCCACGTGTCCGCGGAGAACTGCGTCGCGTTCTTGGATCCCCTGATTGAATCCTGGGACATCGACCTGGCGACGTTCGGTCTAGAGATTGTCCTGAATCACAGCGTCGTCCCCGGGCAGGCGAAGCGATTCGCGTTCGTCGAGCGGGACGCCGAACAGCCTGCTCGCGAAGAGCCTGGACTCCAGGAATTCCTGTAGGACCCGTCCCTCAGCGGCAGCGCGACCGCAGAGGAAGTCGAGTTTCTCAAGGGGCTGCAGTTCCAGGGCCAGCGGCCGACGCCCCTGTACTACTACCGGGAGTTGCAGAACCTCTGAGACCCGCTCCATTTTAGCACGCCATAGACACTATGCCGTGTGTTGGACGATGGCGGACTCGCGAGCGGGGACCTTCGCTCCTTCCGCCATTCGAAGGATGCCCTGCAACTCGCTCTTGAGCGCGGCAAGCGACAGGGGTTTAACCATGAAGACCGCGTCACTCGGGGGCTCCGGCAGCGGCTCCGAGCTCATGAACACGAACTTGCCCCGCAGTGCCGGCCGGAGCGCGAGCGCCTCTTCCCAGAGCCACAGACCCCCACGCCTCGGCATGTGCACGTCGGTGATGACCGCGTCGAACAGATGGCTGCGGACCGCCTCCAACGCCTCGAGGCCATCGCTCGCTGTCGCGACCTCCCATCCGTCGCGCGCCAAGGAGCGAGCAATCGCCCCTCTGAGGGCGAAGTTGTCGTCGACGATGAGGGCCGAGAACACGCGTGCTTCACTGTGCCGCGTGACGCCGTCTTTTCTCATGCGCCCAACCTGTGGCGGTGACGCCGCTACATCCATCATCCCTGAGTGCTCAAAGAGGGCTCACCAGTGTTCAGATCCCCCGCCACCCCGTAGACCGAACCATGAATCCAAGTGTTCATCGCGACGCAGGGCCACCGACCGCTACGTTCTTCCTTCACTCAACCGAGAGGGCTATTTTCGGGTACCTCACACCGCTCAAGGTGAATGACCGCACCCGTTCGCCGCCGCAAGCGCCCCGGGAACGGGAGTCGGCCCGCCACACGCCCATTGGCCAAGGCCCCGACCGGCATTCCGGGGCTCGATGAGATCACCAACGGCGGACTGCCACGCGGCCGGCCCACGCTGGTCTGTGGCTCTGGGAAGAGGCGCTCGCGCTCCGGCCGGCACTGCGGGGCAAGTTCGTGTTCATGAGCTCGGAGCCGCTGCCGGAGCCCCCGAGTGGTGCGATCTTCATGGTTAAACCCCTGTCGCTGGCTACGCTCAAGAGCGAATTGCAGGGCATCGTTCGACGAGCGGAAGGAGCGAAGGTCCCCGCTCGCGAGTCCGAAATGGTCCGAGAGACGGCATAGCGGGTCGCTGCCCGCCTAAGGGACCAGGGGAACAGGGAGAGCCTGGTCTACGGCCCGGCCCAGATCGTCAACCAGATCAACCAGGATACCGCATCTCGCGCCAGATCTCGCTGTGGGACCAGGGCAGATCCAGAGCGCCTACGACTGTCCCGTCAGCTGGCGCCGGATTTCGTTCTTGATGGACTCTGGCAGGGATTCCGCGTCCCGACCCTCGGGTACGTAGACCGACACACCCTCCGGGTTCAGCACGTGGCGATGGTAGTACTTCGCGGGCTCCTTTTCGGGCATCGTTCCGGGCCAGGAGATGAGCTTGTGGCCGACCATCTGCTGGGGCAGCTCCTGCGGAGGGCTGCCGTCCGCCGGGACGATCCAGCCGCGCTGCTGTCCCCACGGCTGCTTCCTCCGGGTCATCCTACCCTCCCCGCCCTTTCCTGAGACTCGAGCTCGTTCAGCGCCGTCCCTACGGCGGCCGCGCGGACCCGCTCGACGCTGCGGTACACATCTTCGATGCTGCTGCCCCGCACCACACGGTATTCGCGCGCGCCAACCCCGAAGCGCCGCGCGTACTCGCGCACGTCCCAGTGCTCCTTCCCCCGACACCGGGGGTAACGCTCCGTCGTGTGGGACAGCTCCTCGTCCGTAAGCACCGCGCCCTGCAGTCCCAGGAGGATGCTCAGTCGACTCTGAAAGTCATTGGCCGCGATGGTCATGCTTCTTCCTTGT
>QHUU01000030.1 GCA_003222155.1 Gemmatimonadota bacterium
CGCGGACGTGCAGCGCCAGTTCCAGGCGTACGTGGCCGGATTTCGCGCGCTGCTCGAGCGTCAGCTCGCCGAGCTCCGCGCGCTGGACGGTCAACGGGACGGATGATCGCGGACGCGGTCCGCGCGGTCCAGGCGCGGACCCAGCTCGTTCCCGATGTCGCCATCATTCTCGGCACCGGGCTCGGGGGCCTCGCCGACGAGGTGAGCGTGGAGACGCGGATCCCCTACGGGGACATCCCCGGTTTTCCACTGTCGACGGTGGAGAGCCACGCCGGGTCGCTGCTGGTGGGCACGTTGGCCGGGCGGCGCGTCATGGCGATGCAGGGGCGGTTCCACCGCTACGAGGGGTACACGCTCGCGCAGATCGCTTTCCCGGTGCGCGTGCTGCGGCAGCTCGGCGCGCGGACGCTGATCGTGTCGAACGCGTGCGGCGGGATGCACCCCCTGTGGAGCCCCGGCGACCTGATGCTCATCGCCGATCACATCAACCTGCTGGGCGACAACCCGCTCGTCGGCCCCAACGACGAGCGGCTCGGCCCGCGGTTTCCCGACATGTCCGAGCCGTACGACGCCGGCCTGCGCGCCCTGGCGCGCGCGGTGGCCCTGGACCGCGGCCTCACCCTGCGCGAGGGCGTGTACGTCGCCGTCACGGGCCCGAGTCTCGAGACCCGCGCCGAGTACCGCATGCTCCGGGCGCTCGGCGCCGACGTCGTGGGCATGAGCACGGTGCCGGAAGTCATCGCCGCGGTGCACCTGGGCGTGCGGGTGCTCGGGGTGTCGATCATCACCGACCAGTGCCTGCCCGACGCGCTCCTCCCGGCGACGGTGGAGCAGATCATCGCGGTGGCGCGCGGTGCCGAGCCCAGGCTCGCGGCGCTGGTGCGCGGCGTGCTGGAGCGGCTCAACTGATGGCATACCGGCTGTTCGATCCCAAACTCTCACCGGACGCGCTGGAGAAGCAGCTCCTCGCGGCCTGGAAGCACGAGCGCCTGTTTCAGAAAACGCAGGAGGCGGCCCGGTACGGCCCCCCCTTCGTGTTTTACGAGGGGCCGCCGACGGCCAACGGGCGCCCGGGCATCCATCACGTGTTCGCGCGCACCATCAAGGACCTGGTGTGCCGCTACCACACGATGCTGGGGCAGGGCGTCACGCGCATCGCCGGCTGGGACACACACGGCTTGCCCGTCGAGATCGAGGTCGAGAAAACGCTCGGCATCTCGGGCAAGAAGCAGATCGAGGCGTACGGCGTCGCGAAGTTCAACCAGCTGTGTCGCGAGAACGTCTTCACGTACAAGACGGATTGGGAGTCGCTCTCGGAGCGTGTCGGGTACTGGCTCGACTACGAGCATCCCTACATCACGTACACGCCGGAATACATCGAGACGGTGTGGTGGCTGCTCAAGCGGCTGCACGACAAAGCACTCCTGTACCGGGGCCATAAAGTGCTGCCCTACTGCCCGCGCTGCGGCACGGCATTGTCGTCGCACGAGCTGGCGTTGGGCTACGACGAGGTTCAGACCAATTCGGTGTATGTCACCTTTCCCCTGGCGAGCGAGCCGACCCGCCAGCTGGTGATCTGGACCACGACGCCCTGGACCCTGCTCTCGAACGTCGCGGTGGCGGTGCATCCCGACCTCGAGTACGGCGAGTACGAGGTGGACGGGGTGCGCTACGTGGTCGCGGTCGAGCGCGCGACGCACGTGCACGTGGGCGGCAAGCCGCTGGCGACGGCCCCGCGCGTCGCCGCGTACCCGGGGCGCGAGCTCGTGGGCCAGAAGTACGTGCGCCCGCTCGAGGTGGTCCCGCTGCCCCAGGAGGGGCAACGGGCCATCGTCGTGGCGGGAGGGTTCGTCTCGGCGGAGGAGGGGACGGGGCTCGTGCACATGGCCCCGGCCTTCGGCGCCGACGACTACGCCGCCGCGCAACAGTACGGCCTCGCCGTGGTGAACCCGGTTGCGCCGGACGGCACGTTCCAGGGCACGCGCTGGGACGAGATCAACGGCCGCCTGGTGACCGACAAGGAGACGAACCGTCTCATCATCGAGCGCCTGAAGCGCGACGGTCGCTGGCTCGAGACACTGCCATACACGCACACGTATCCGTTCTGCTGGCGCTGCGACTCGGCGCTCATCTATTACGCGCGCAGCTCCTGGTTCGTGCGCACGACTGCGGTGAAGGCGCGCATGCTCGAAGTCAACGCTCAGGTCGGCTGGCACCCACCCGAAATGGGAAGCGGGCGGTTCGGCGAGTGGCTCGAGAACAATGTCGACTGGGCGCTCTCGCGCGACCGCTACTGGGGCACGCCGCTCAACGTGTGGGAGTGCGATGCGGAGGCCGAGCACCGCGAGGTGATCGGCTCGTTCGCCGAGCTGGCGGAGCGGTGGGGAAAGCGGTTGCCCGCGGACTTCGACCCCCACAAGCCGACGATCGATCAGTACGGCTGGCGCTGCCGCTCGTGCGGGGGCACCATGCGGCGCGTCCCCGAAGTGATCGACGCGTGGTTCGACTCGGGCTCGATGCCGTATGCGCAGTGGCATTACCCGTTCGCACATCAGGCCGATTTCAAGGCGCACTTCCCGGCCGACTTCATCTGCGAGGGGGTGGACCAGACGCGCGGCTGGTTCTACTCGCTGCTCGCCATCGGCGTCGCGGGGTTCGACTCGCCCGTGTACAAGAACGTGATCGTGAACGAGCTGGTGCTCGACGCCCACGGGCAGAAGATGTCGAAGAGCCGCGGCAACGTCGTCAACCCCTGGGAAGTGATCGAAGAGTACGGCGCGGACGCGGTGCGCATTTATCTGCTCGGCCAGAGCCAGGTGTGGCAGAAAAAGCGGTTCGACCGGCGCCAGGTGCCCGACGTCGCGGGCGGGTTCCTGAACACGGTGCGCCACACCTATAATTTTTTCGCGCAGTACGCGGGCGACTGGAAGCCGTCCGACGGTGGCGCGCCCGCGGCCGGCCGCCCGCTCGCCGACCGCTGGGTGCTGGCCCGGCTCGACGAGGTGGTCGCGGCCGCGCGCGCGGCGTGGAACGACTACGACGTGACGAGCGGCGTCCGCGCCATCATGGGGTTCGTGGTGGACGACCTCTCCAACTGGTATGTCCGCACCAACCGGCCGCGCTTCTGGGCCCCGGACCGGGCGGCGGACCCGGCCGCCCTGGCGACACTGCACGAGGTGCTCGTGACGGCGGCCCGGCTGCTCGGCCCCGTGGCGCCGTTCATCGCCGACTGGATGCACCGCTCGCTCACGGGAACCTCGGTGCATCTCGCGCCGTTCCCGGCCGATCAGGGGCGCCGCGAGCCGGAGCTGCTCGAGGCCATGGCGGCCCATCGCCGGCTGGCCTCCCTGGCGCGGGCGGCGCGGGAGACGAGGAAGCTCAACGTGCGTCAGCCCGTCGCCCGGCTCCAGGTCGCGGTCCCCGCCGCGGTCAAGGGCCCGGCCTTTGCCGACCTGTTAGATATCCTGGCCGCGGAAGTCAACGCCAAGGCCGTCGACGTCGCGGGCTCCGACCACGAGCTCGTGCGGCTCAAGGGGAAGGCCGACTTCCGCAGCCTGGGGAAGCGCTATGGCAAGGACACGCCCCGGGCGGCCGCGGTGGTGTCGCAGCTCACGGCGGAACAGCTCACGGCCCTCGAACATGGGGACCCCGTGCGGATGGGGGAGTTCGCCCTGCACCCCGAGGACGTGGTGGTGACGCGCGAAGTGGTGAGCGACTGGGCGGTCCAGGCCGACGGACCGTACGTCGTCGCCGTCGACCCGCGGCTGTCGGAGGACCTGATCCAGGAGGGCCTGGCGCGCGAGCTGGTGCACCGCGTCCAGCGGCTGCGGAAGGAGGCGGGCTATGAGTACACCACCCGCATCGAGCTGAGCGTATCCGGCGCGGCGGACATCGTGGCGGCCGTGTCGGCGTTTCAGAGCTTCGTCGAGGGCGAGACGCTGGCCCGCAAGGTGGTGCTGGGCGCCGTGCTCGACGACGCGGACGTGACACGAGAACTGGACATCGAAGCGCGCCGGGTGACGATTGCGCTGCGGCGCCATGACGGACGAAAGGGCGGTACGCGATAATGCCGACGAAATCCAAAGCCAAGACCACCAAGGGTGGTCTGAGCAAGAAGCAGCTCACCCATCTCGAGAAGCGACTGCTCGAGGAGCGCGCCCGGGTGATGAAGGAGCTCGGCTATTACGGCGAGTCCTTCAACTCGAGCCTGCAGGCGTCGGACGGCGACCTCTCGAGCTACTCGTTCCACATGGCGGACCAGGGCACCGACGCCATGGAGCGCGAGAAAGCGTTCCTGTTCGCCTCGCAGGAGGGCCGCTATCTCTGGCACGTCAACCAGGCCCTGCGGCGGCTGTATCAGACGCCGGAGAAGTTCGGTAAGTGCGAGCAGTGCGGGGAGGACATCCTGTTCGAGCGGCTCGACGCGCTGCCCCATGCGCGGCTCTGCATCAAGTGCAAGGCCAAGGAGGAAGATGGCAAGCGTCGTTGATCGACGCGTGTTCTGGGGAACCGCCGCCGCGGTCGTCGTCGCGGATCTCGCCACCAAACTGCTCGCGGAGGCGTGGCTCGCGCCCACGCGGCCCATTCCCCTGGCCGGCGACTACGTGCAGCTGCGGCTCGTGTTCAACCAGTGCGCGGCGTTCGGGCTGTGCCTCGGCGCGTACTCGCGCTGGATCTTCTTCGGGCTCGCCCTCGTCGCCTTGTTCGTGCTGCGGTCCATGGTGCTGGCGGCCCGCCCGGGCGACCGCTTTCGCATCGTCGCGCTCGCGCTGGTGTGCGCCGGCGCGGTGGGCAACGTGATCGATCGCGTCCGCAGCGCGCGGGGGGTCGTGGACTTCGTGGACGTGGGGATCGGGAGCGCGCGCTGGCCGACTTTCAACGTCGCCGACTCCGCCATCACGGTGGGGGCGATCGCGCTCGCGGTGTCGCTCTGGCTCGAGGGCCGGGCGCAGGAGCGGGCGAAGGAGGCCAGGGCGGCCGAGCCCTGATGGCCGCCGTCACCTTCTGCGTCGTCGTTCCCGAGACCGAGCGTCTCGACCGCTTCCTCGCCGATCAGCTCGCGCTGTCCCGTACCCTCGCCGCCCGCCTCATCGCCGACAAGCACGTCACCCGCGACGGGCGGCCGCTGCGTGCCGCCACCGTGCTGGAGCGCGGGGCCGTGGTGACGGTCGAGCTCCCGCCCGACGAGCCGGCCCCGCCGAGCTACGCGCCCGCCCATCGCGACCTCACCTTTGCCTACGAGGACGAGCACCTCGCGGTGCTCGACAAGCCCGCCGGCCTGGTCGTCCATCCCGGCCCCGGGCACTGGGAGGACACGCTCGTCAACGTGCTGGTGGGGCGGGGCACGGCGCTGGCGCAGGGGGCCACCGAGGGTCGGCCGGGCATCGTGCACCGGCTCGACCGCGACACGTCGGGACTGCTGCTCGTCGCCAAGACCGACCTGGCGCACCGCCGGCTCGCCCGCATGATCGAACGGCGCGAGGTGCGGCGCGTGTACGCGGCGCTCGCCTGGGGTCACTTCGCGAACAGTCCGGTGGACATCGAGGCGCCGATCACGCGTCACCCCAAGGATCGCAAGCGCATGACGGTGCTCGCCGGCGGCCGCCACGCGGTCACGCACGTGCGCGTCGTGGCGCGCTTCGCCCACGCCGACCTGGTGCGCCTGGAGCTCGGGACCGGGCGCACGCACCAGATCCGTGTCCACCTGGCGCACGTGGGGCACCCGGTCGTGGGCGACCGTGAATACTCGTTCGGAGGCAGCCGCCGCGTCACACCGGCGTCGCGCCGGGAGGCCGAGCGCCTCGAAGCGCTGGCGCCGCGCCAGCTGCTGCACGCGGCGTTACTCGCGCTGGTCCACCCGGTGACCGGCGCGCGGCTCGTGCTGCGCTCGGAATGGCCGCGCGACCTGCTGCCGGCGCTCGCCGAAGCGGCGGCCGATGCGACTTTGCTTGCTCAACGCAACCCCTTGCAGTATCTTGGCTTCTTCGCTTCGGATGAGTGACGCCGGGGTCGTCCGACTGCTCGTTTTTCGGGTAGGCAGCCTCGTCTGTGCGGCCGAGGCGGAACGGGTCCGTGAGATCCTGCCTTGGCTCGCGCCCACGCGCATTCCCGGCGCCCCGCCGGTCGT
>QHUU01000067.1 GCA_003222155.1 Gemmatimonadota bacterium
CGGCTGGGCCAGCGGCCAGCTGGAGGTCGTATTGGTCGAGTAGCGCTGGTGGAATACGGCCAATGCCGTCTCGAAGTCCGGCGACTCGAGGTCGGGGAAGAACGCGCCGAGCTGGGTCCCGGTGAGGAGGGCCTTGTAGACGATGGTGCGCGCCGAGAGGGAGCAGACGAAGAACGGCTCCAGGTCCGGGCCGGCGTCGGCCACGCGGGCGTCGATCGTCTTGCGCGCGAGGTACAGGGCCCGCTCCCAGGCGGCGTCGTCGCCGCGGCGGTCGGCAGCCGGAGCGATGAGCACCTGGCGGATCGCGGGGCAGGTGGCGCGCGCGCCGGCACCCAGCACGTCGAGCCGTACCGGCACCTCGCGCCACCCCAGCACGCTCAGGCCGTCACCCCGCAGCACGTCCTCGATGATGGCGGTGACGCGCGCCAGCGCCGCGGCCTCGCGCGGCAGGAAGAACATGCCGACGGCAAAAGATTGGCCCGCCGCGAGCGGCAGCTCGAGTCGCTCTGCCTCGCGGTAGAACAGCGGCGCCGGGATCTGCGTGAGCACGCCGGCGCCGTCGCCCGAGCTGTCGGTGGCCGCGGCGCCGCGGTGGGCGACCCGTTTCAGGGCCTCGAGGGCCAGCCGCGCGACTGCGTGCGAGCGCTCCCCTGACGCGCGGGCGACGAACCCGACGCCGCACGCGTCGTGCTCGCGCCACGGATCCAGATCCGGGGCGCGTGCGTGGGTCCAGCGGGTGTTCTTTCCGGGCATCGCAAGTCCTCCAGTGGTCCCCGGTCACCTGGCAAAAAGAAGGCCCGCTCGGGTCGAGCGGGCCGCGGTGTCTTGGTTCGTTTCTACACGCTACGCCGCCCGCTCGCTCCCGTCGGGGGGAGCCGGATTCAGATTGGTGACGGTCTTCGGCGGACAGCGCATCATCGATTGATCACCACCCAAAGGGATTAACCCGATGCTACTAAATATTCACGACGCGGTATAAATATACCCGGCTGTTCGAACCGGTCAAGGGGTCCGCTCCACCAGCCGCTGCACCTCCCCGAAGGGAATGAGCAGCTCCGTCATGGTGTCGTACGTACCCCGCTCCCGCAACTCGGTTACCAGGCGTCGCACCAGCCCCAGTGTTGCTTGTACGACCCGCGGGCCGAGGCTCGCCCGCCGCACCCCCAACCGCTCGAGCTCCGGGAGGGGCGGGGCCGGGGGGCCCGCGATCACGTTGAGGGGCCCTGCGAGCTCCCTGGCGAGGCGCCCGATCGTCTCGCCGTCGCTCACGTGCGGCACGAACAGGCAGTCGGCCCCGGCGGCCAGGTAGCCGTTGGCCCGCCGCACCGCCGCCGTAAAGCGCTCCGCCGGCGACCAGCGTCTCACTGCGAACGCATCGGTGCGTGCATTGACCACGAGCGGCACCCGCGCCGTCGTCGCCGCCGCCCGGACGGCCCGGATGCGGTCCGCCTGAAGCTCGGGATCGAGCAGCGTGTCTTCGTTCGTGCCGTCTTCGAGGTTCAGCCCGACGGCGCCGGCCGCGATCACGCCACGCGCCGTCTCGGCGGCCGCCGCGACCGTGACGCCGTAGCCCCCCTCCACGTCGGCCGTCACCGGCACGCGCACGGCGGCGACGATGCGCCGGATCGCCGCGAGCATCTCTCCCCGGCTGATGCGCTCACCATCGGCGTAGCCGAGCGACCACGCGATGCCGGCGCTGGTGGTGGCGATGGCCGGAAACCCGGCTTCTTCCACCAATCGGGCGCTCGCCACATCCCACGCATTCGGGAGCACCAGCATACGCGGTCCCGTATGGAGCTGCCGGAACGTTTCCGCCTGCTCGCGTGGACTGGCCTTCATGATCCCTCCTGACTCATAGCGGGCGGCATTGCGCCGATTTGATACAGGGAAGTTCGCTACGTGTCGTGAACACACGTGAGGCCTCTCACATGTCGTGCGGCGCCGATCGTGCTCCGTCGGGACGGCAGGCGGCATGTCGCTTGCCACCCTGGCGGTGCGAGTTCGCAGTCTGGCCCGTTCAACCCTGTGGAGGAGGAAGTATGAAGAATGTGACGCTGGTTGCGCTGGCGCTGTCGTTCGCGCTTGCCGCTTGCTCTGATTCCAATACTGGCACGGTGAGCTTCTCGCTCACGTCCCGTCAAGCTGCGGCCCCGGCGCCGGGCGCTTCCTTCTCGAGCGTCGCCGCCGCGGCGAGCGTCGCCGCCGCGGGAGACAGCACCGTCATTGTCCTGGGCAGCGACACGGTCATCGTCCGCAGCGCCCAGCTCGTGTTGCGCAAGGTCGAGCTCAAGCGCTCGGACGTCGCGTCCTGCGATGCGGTCGTCGGGAACGGCGACTGCGAAGAGTTCGAGACCGGCGCCACGCTCGTGACGCTGCCGCTCGGCAGCGCGATGATCGCGCAGCAGGTGTCGGTCGCCGCGCCGGCTGGCACGTTCAACGCGGTGGAGTTCGAGATCCACAAGCCCAGCTCGAGCGAGGACGCGTCGTTCATTGCGGCCAACCCCGACTTTGCGGCAATCTCGATCCGCGTGACGGGCACGTACAGTCAGGCGGGCACGCGCAGCGGCTTCACCTATACGTCCGACATCAACCAGAGCCAGGAGACGATGCTGCCTTCGCCGGCGACGGTCCAGGAGGGGCAGGGCCTGAACATCACCCTGCGCGTCGACATCTCGGGCTGGTATCTGAACGCCGCCAAGACGGCGCTGGTCGATCCCGCGTCGGCGAACAAGGGCGGCGCGAACGAGAGCGTCGTGGCGAACAATATCCAGAACTCCTTCAAGGCGTTCGAAGACGACAACCACGACGGTCTCGAAGGCTGAGGCCTGCTGAGTAGGCACGGTGGCCACCCGCGGCTAAGTTTGGGACACCCAAACTAGCCGCTCGGTGGCCACCATGGTTTTCCGCACGATCCGCCGTTTCGCTGCCTGCGCCGCTTTCCTCGCCCCGCAGCCGCTCGTCGCCCAGAGCACGCCGGCCCCGCCGCTCGCGGTCCACGCCATCTGGGGCTCCCGCGAGTTCGCGAGCGATCTGGTAGAGCTCTCCTGGATGAAGGACGGCAAGGCCTACACGAACGTCGAGCCCGACGCCTCCGGCAACACGGATCTGTATCGGGTCGACGCCGTCACGGGGGCAAGGCAGCTGCTGGTGCACGGCGTCGACCTGGTGCCGCCCGGCAGTCGTGGCCCCGTCGCCATCGAAGAGTACCGCTTCTCGGACGACGGCTCGAAGCTCCTTGTGTTCACCAATTCGGTCCGCGTCTGGCGCCAGAACACCAAGGGAACGTTTTTCGTGTGGGACCTGACCGCCCGGCGATTGCTTCCGGTGAGCGCGAAGCCCGGCTACCAGCAGTTCGCCAAGTTCTCGCCCGACGGCCGGCGCGTGGCGTTCGTGCGCGACAACAACATCTACGTGACCGACCTCGCGAGCGGCGCCGAGGCCGCGCTCACCGCGGACGGCGGCGACAACGTGATCAACGGCACGTCCGACTGGGTGTACGAGGAGGAGCTCGACCTGCGCGACGCGTTCCGGTGGAGCCCGGACGGCAGCCGTATCGCGTTCTGGCGGCTGGACCAGAGCGCGATCCGACCCTTCTACCTGCAGGATTTCGACTCGCTGTACGCGCCGCTCGTGCCGGTGCACTACCCAAAGAGCGGCACGCCCAACTCCGAACTGAAGATCGGTGTCGTGGACGTGGGCAGCGGGCACACGTCGTGGATCGACCTCGGCCCGGACAGGGACGTCTACGTCGCCGCGATGGACTTCGCCGGCTCGGCGGACGAGATCTGGCTCACCCGGCTCAACCGTCATCAGAACCGTCTCGACCTCCTGCTGGCGGATGCTCGTACCGGCGCGTCACGTGTGATCATGACCGACAGCGACTCCGCGTGGGTCGACGCCAACCAGCCTCACTGGATCGCCGGGGGCAAACAATTCCTGTTCCTCTCGGAGCGGGACGGCTACGACCAGGTCTATCTGTTCAATCGCGACGGATCGCTGGTCCGGCGTGTGACACCGGGCGGGTGGGACGTGTTCGAGCTGGTCGGCGTGGACGAGCAGGCCAAGGTGCTGTATTGCACCGCCGCCATCGACGGTCCGCTCACCCGGCCGCTGCTCCGGGTCGGTCTCGACGGGAAGGGACTGGCACGGGTCTCGACCGAGCCGGGGACGCACGCCGTCGAGTTCGCCCCGACGTTCACGCTGTACGTCGACACCTATTCGCGGGCCGGTGTCCCTCCCGTTCAGACGCTGCGGCGGGCGAACGGCACCCTGGTGCGCACCGTCGCCGACAACGCGAAGCTCGCGGCCAAGGTGACGGCGCTGGGTCTCAACCGGCCCGAGTTCATCACGATCCCGACGGCCGATGGCGTGCAGCTCAATGCCTGGGTGATCAAGCCGAAGGGATTCGATGCGTCGCGGCGCTATCCCCTGCTCATGAACGTGTACGGCGGGCCGGGCTCGCAGACGGTGACCGACTCCTGGGGCGGCCCCAACTACCTGTGGCACCAGCTGCTCGCGCAGGACGGCTATCTGGTCGCGAGCGTGGACAATCGCGGCACCGGGGGCCGCGGGGCGCGGTTCATGAAGATCACCTACCTGCATCTCGGGCGGTACGAGTCGGCCGACCAGATCGCCGCGGCGCGTTGGTTCGCCACGCAGGGCTACGTGAACCCCGATCGCATCGGCATCTGGGGCTGGAGCTACGGGGGCTACATGGCGTCGCGCAGCATGTTTCTCGGCGCGGGCGTGTTCAAGGCCGCACTCGTGGTGGCGCCCGTGACCGACTGGCGCTTCTACGACACGATCTACACCGAGCGCTACATGCGCACGCCCACGGAGAATGCGTCGGGGTATGACGAGAGCTCCTCGCTCGCGTACGCGGACAGCTTGAGGGGCAGCCTGCTCCTGGTGCACGGGACCGGCGACGACAACGTGCATTTTCAGAACAGCGTGCGGCTGGTGGAACGGCTCGAGGGCGCCAACAAGCAGTTCGACATGCGCATCTATCCCAACAAGACACACGCGATCGCGGGCGGCAACACGCGGGAGAACCTGTACGGCCTGTTTACGGCGTGGCTGAAGAGCCATCTGTAGGGCGGGCCGTCGTCGCGCGCGGCGGGACGGCGCTCGCCGTCCTCACCGGGATCAACCTGCTCAATTATCTGGATCGCTGGATCGTCGCCGCGCTCGCCGAAAGCATGAAGCACTCCGAGCTGCGGCTCTCGGACGCTCAGCTCGGATCCTTGATGACGGGATTCCTCGTCGTGTACATGGCCACGGCGCCACTGTTCGGCTCGCTCGGCGACACGCGGTCGCGCCCGCGGCTGCTCGGCTGGGGCGTGGCGATCTGGAGCGTCGCCACGGCGCTGGCGGGCTTGGCGCGCAGCTTCGCCGCGCTGTTCGTCGCCCGCGCCGCGGTGGGAATCGGCGAAGCGGCCTACGGCACGATCTCGCCCGCCTTACTCGCCGACTACTTCCCACGCGAGCGGCGTGGGCGCGTGTTCGCGGTGTTCTTCGCCGCCATCCCCGTAGGCAGCGCGCTCGGCTACGTGGTCGGAGGACTGGTCGACCGCTACTTCGGCTGGCGGCAGGCCTTCCTGGTCGCCGGCGTCCCCGGGCTGGTGCTCGCGGCCCTGGCATGGCGCCTGTACGATCCCCCGCGCGGCGCGCAGGATCCCGACGCGCCGGTCCCTGTCGGCCCGGCCGCCCCTGCCGCCTCTGCCGCCTCTGCCGCCTACGCGGCCCTGCTCCGCAATCGCCCCTACGTGCTCACGGTGCTGGGCTACGCCGCGTACACCTTCGCCATCGGCGCGCTGGCCTTCTGGACTCCTTCGTTCCTCGAGCGCACGCGCGGCATCTCCAAAGCTCAGGCGACGGTGCAGTTCGGCGCCGTGGTCGTCGCGACCGGGTTCCTCGGCACGTACGCAGGGGGGTGGCTGGGCGACTGGCTGCTGCGGCGCTCGCAGCAGGCGTACCTCTGGTTGTCGGGAGTGGCCACGCTGGTCGCCGCGCCCCTCACCCTCGTCGCCCTGACGGCGCTGTCCCCGGCGCTCTATTGGAGCGCCATCGTCGCCGCCGAGCTCTGCCTGTTCGCTTCCACCGGTCCGATCAATTCGACGATCGTCAACGTCGTGGATCCGGGAATGCGGGCCACGGCGGTGGCGTTGAGCATTTTCACGATTCACGTGTTGGGGGACGTGCCCTCGCCGTCGCTGGTCGGAATCGTCTCCGACGCGCGCACGCTGGGCCAGGCCATGTTGATAATACCGGCTGCCGTGCTCGCGGGTGGCGTCATCTGGACATACGCCGCGTGGCACGGCAGCCGCTACGACCCTACTTCCACGTCTTGATCAGCTCCTCGAAGCTACGCGACAGTGCGCCCAGATCCACACGGCTGCTGCGCTCCAGTGCGAGCCCGAGGTTGTTCCGGAATGCTGGCGTAGTCGAATCGATCTCGACCGCGCGCGCCAGCGGCCCCAGCGCCTCGTCGTACTTGCCCTGGCCGACGTACAGCTTCGCCAGGTTGTTCATCGACCACACGTCACGCTCGTCGAGCACGATCGCCCGTTTGTAGGCGGCGATCGCCCCTTCCGAGTCGCCCAGCTCGCGCTGCACGCGACCCAGCAGACGGACGCTCTCGCTCGACGTGGAGTCGATGGCGAGCGCCGCCTCGACGTGGGGCAGGGCATCCTGCGCCCGCCCCTGCTCGATCAGTACGCGGCCCAGGTTGATGTGGCTCTTCACATGAGTCGAGTCCTTCTCGAGGGCCAGCGTGAACGCGTTCACCGCCGCGTCCCGATCGCCGGTCTTCCAGGCCGAGAGGCCCAGCATGTAGTAGCCCCACACGTTGTCGGGCTTGTCGCTCGTGTAGGCGGTGAACAGCCGCACGGCGTCGCCGTACCGCTTCTCGGTGAACGCGGCCTGCCCTTCGTCGAACGACACCGGCCCCGTCACCACGGGCGTGGTCGGTGTCGTCACGCCCGAGGTCTCGGGCGGTGTATTGGGAACTTCCGCGGCGCTGGCTTCGGATGACGGCGACGTCTTGTGACCGCACGCCGCGACGAGGGTCGCCGCGACGAGGGTGAGGAACACGTTTCGCATACGGACCTCCTGGTTGGGGTGAACGCCCACCCCTAAAGCAGGAGGGAGGCCAGTCGGCAGTCGTCGGTTATCAGTCGTAGAGACAACGGCTTGAGATCGGGAGGTCAGAGCCCTCGTGTTCGCGCGGACACGCGCGGCGCCATGCTCACGTGTCCGGGTCGACACGCTCCCGGCTGATTTCATGGCGACGCATGATTTTCAGGAGACTCGCGTGGTCGGCGAGGCCAAGCGCGCGGGCAGTGCGCGTGATATGCCAGTCGTTCCGCTCCAGGGCCGCGACGATGATCTGGCGCTCGGCTTCCGCCTTGCGGGCCTGGAAGCTGGTGGGCGTCGCGCCCGGCGGCCCCTCCGCGGGCGCCGCCGCCTCGCGGATCTCGGCGGGTACGTCGTCGAGCCGGATCATGTCGCCGTCGGCGGCGATGACCATGCGCTCGACGGCGTTGCGCAGCTCGCGCACGTTGTTCCGTCGCCACTCGTACGTCATGAGACACTCGAGTGCGGCGGGGTCGAGCCGTTTGGGCCGCATCCCGAAGCGGGCGCAGGTGGAGCCGAGTAGGTGGTCGACCAGGGCCGGAAGGTCGGAACGGCGCTCGCGCAGCGGCGGGACGGGCACTAGGTGCACGTTGAGTCGATAGTACAGATCCTGGCGGAATTTGCCCGCGGCGATCTCGGCATCGAGGTCGCGGTTGGTGGCGGCCACGACCCGGGCGTCCACCGCGATGGTGCGGTTGCCGCCGAGCCGGGTGACCTGCCGCTGCTCGATGACCCGCAGCAGCTTGGCCTGCGCGGCGAGCGGCAGCTCGCCGATCTCGTCGAGGAACAGCGTTCCACGCGAAGCGGCTTCGAACGCCCCCTTGCGCAGCGCGTGGGCTCCCGTGAACGCCCCGCGCTCGTGTCCGAACAGCTCGTCCTCCACCAGGTTTTCCGGGAGGGCCCCGGCGTTGAGGGCGACGAACGGGCCGGCGGGGTTCGCCCCGAGCCGGTGGAGCTCGTGGGCGACCAGCTCCTTCCCGGACCCGCTCTCGCCGGTGATCAGGACGGGGCTCGGGATCTTGGCCACGCGCGCGATGGTGTCCGCGAGCTGTCGCATGGGGGCGCTCGCGCCCACGAGCGCTGCCTCGGTCCTGAGCCGCCGCTCGAGCGCCGTGACCTGCCCGGTGAGCCGCGCCCGCTCCAGCGCATTTTCGACTTCACGCACCACTCGCTCCATCGGCTCGGCCTTGTCGATGAAGCCTTGCGCGCCGAGCCGGATCGCCTGGACGCAGCGGTCGTAGTTCCCCGTGCCCGTATAGACGATCACCGGCGGGCGGCTGTCGCGGCGCGCCATGTGGCGCAGCACCTCGAAGCCGTCCATGCCCGGCATCTCGAGGTCGAGCAGCATGCAGTCGACCGCCTCGCGCTCGAGCAGGTCGAGCGCTTCGCGGCCACTCCCGGCGACGAGGGTCTCGTAGCCGCCGACGCGCTTCAGGTCGTAGGCGTACTGGTCCGCCATGGCGGACACGTCGTCGACGACGAGCACCACGGTCATGCCGCGGCTCCCGGCAAGTCCACGATGAAGCGGCTCCCCGCGCCCGGTTGCGTCTCCACCCGCAGCACACCGTTCGCGTCCAGCACGAGCCGGCGCACGATCGACAGGCCGAGACCCGTGCCGCCGGGCTTGGTGGAATAGAAGTCGTCGAAGGCGCGATCCAGCTCGACCTGCGTCATCCCCTTGCCCGTGTCCGCGACGGTGATGCGGACCGTGGGCCGGCCGTTCGTGGGCGCGCCCGCCACGGCCGAGATCGTCACCGTGCCGGGGCGGGCCTCGAGGCTGTCCACCGCGTTGCCGACGAGGTTTTCGAGGATGCGCCGCAGCACGAGCTGGTCGGCACAGATGAGTGGGAGGTTGTCGGCCAGGTCCGCCCGCAGCTCGACGGCTGCGTTGGCGCCCAGGCGCCCGATTGTTTCCCGGATGACCTGGGTCACGTCGCACGGCTCGCGCGCCGGCGCCGGATAGAGGCGGGCGTAGTTGCCGGCGAGGTTCTCGAGATACGAGATGCTCGCCTCTACGGTCCCCTGGCGCTCCCGAAACACCGCGGTGAGTCGGTCGGGCTCGGTCGTGGCGGTCTCCGTGAAGTGCCGGAACACATTGCGGATGGGCGTGAGGCCGTTCTTGATGTCGTGATTCACCTGACGGGCGAGGTCGCCCATGGCGATTCGCCGCTCCGCCTCCCGCAGGTTGGCTGCTCCGGCGCGGAGCCGCTCGGTCATCGTCCCGAGCAGCCGGTTGAGCGCCCCGATCTCGTCGGCGCGCTCGCTGTCGAAGGCCACGTCCAGCCGGTCCATGTCGATCTGCGCGGTCTTGCGGGCGAGCGCGGTGAGCGGCCGGCTGATGCGCAGCGACAACCAGCCGCCCAAGAGCAGCGCGATCGCGCCGGCCAAGAGCACCGCGGCGAGGAACGCCACGTCGACCCCCCGGCGCAGCGCGGTGACGGACCCGAGCGAATGGCTCACGACGATGCGTGCCGGACGCAGCACGCCCCCCGAATCGCTCTCCAGCACGAACGGCAGCGAGACCTCGCTCAGCACCGCTGCGGCGGACGCGGCCGCGGGAACGCTGTCGGTGGGCAGGCGCACGGCGACCACGAGCTCGGAGTCCGGCGTCAGTGCAGCGAGGTACGAGGAGTCGAGCGCGATCCCACCGACCAGCGTGAATCGCCTGCCGGCCAGGCGCAGCGAGTCGAGGCGGGCGATCGCGAGCATCGGCGCTTCGGGCGTACGCGCCCGGATGAGCGCGATGCCGCCCTGCGCGGCGGCGAGCGCGCGGGGCAGCGCGGGCTCGAGCCGGTCGTATTCGTTGCGGAAGTGCCCCGAGCTCACGATGCGGCCCTGATCGTCCTGGATCTGCAGCATCGACAAGCCCGCGAACCGCATCGCTCCGCCCGCATAGTCAAGCAGGTAGGTGCGGTCACCCCCCTGAAGCGCCGCCGCTCGGAACCGGTTGTCCGCCGCAATGGCGTTGGTCAGGGCGTCGAGCCGGCGCGCGATTGCGGCACCGTCCCGGGTCAGGTGGGCGCGGATCACCGCCGCCAGCGTGGTGACGCGCTGCTGGTACTCGGCCGTCAGGCGGCTGGCCATCTCGGTACGCACGCGTACCCCGAAGACCGCGAGGGGCACGAATACGACCACGCCGAACCCGACGAGGATGCGGGTCCGGAATGTCATCGCGGGAGGACGTGGGGCGTGCCGTCCCAGTCGACCTGCAGGGGAGGGAGGCCCCGGCGCACCACGGCGTGGGGGCGGACGTCCAGCAACGGCTCCACGGTACCGGTCCAACTCCAGGGCGGCAGCTCCAGCGCCGCCCGGCAGACGTCGAACACCCGGCGCCGGATCGGCACCACGTACGCGGCGTCGCCGCCCGCCCGCAGCGCGGCCGTGAACGCGGCCGTCGCGAGCCCCGTTGCCGCGGCGCGATTCCCCAGCGCCCCCAGACCGACGAGACGCGCGGCCAGGTCGGCGGCGTTCCGGTCGGCCTGATCGTACACGACGTGCTGGCGCCGGGGGGCGGACACGGTCGTGTCGCGGATCATCGGCAACCCGCACGCCTCCAGATCCGCGAGCCAGAAGCGGCCGCCGGCCCATTCGGCCGGCCGGGCGTCGAGGTGCACGGCGTCGCGCAGGCTCTCGCGCCGGATGTCGGCGAGGCCGTCGGGGTGTCCGGGCACGAGCAGCACGTACGTGCGGTTCCAGTCGAGCGGAATGTCGACGTACCCCGGTCGCGTGGCGGCGTACTCGAGCACGGTGGGGTCGCCGGTGATCACCAGGTCCGACCCCTGGTCGAGCGCGTCGCGCGTGCGGCCGGCCGGGAGGGTGGCGACCCGGAGGACGGGCAGGGCGCCGCGCCGCACCGGCACGGCCGACAGGACGCCCGCCGCGTCGGTCTCGCTCACCCAGTGGCCGCCCGTGCCGATGGGCCAATCGCCTCCGGGGGCCCGCTTCGTCACCGCGAGCGCGGGGTCGGCGAGCGGCTGGAACGGCGCTGCCGGCGGCCGCACGGCGATGGTGTGGTCGCTCAGGACGGTGGCGGACTGCGCGAACGTCGAGTCGTGCGCCCGCCAGGCGGCGACGACGTCGCGAGCCGTAACCGGTGCACCGTCCCAGAAGCGGGCGTCGTCCCGCAGCGTGAAGGTCCAGCGGTCTCCCGATCCCTCCCACGACTGGGCGAGCCCGGGAAGCACTCGCCCCGCGCAGTCCACGCGAATCAGCGTCTCGTACAGCTCCGCGAACACGAACCGCTCGGCGTCGTTGCGCGCCAGGGGAGCATGCGCCGGGTCGATGGGCTCGGCGAGTGCGACCTCAACTGTGTCGCGCTTCGACGCGGGGCCGGGCGCGATGCGGCAGGTCGTATCGGACGGCGCCGCGCCGGGCGCCGGCAGCGCCGGTGCGGGAGCAGGCGCCGGGGGGCCGGCCCGACAGGCCGCGGCGAGCAGCGCCGCGAACAGCGCGTGGCGGTGAGAAGAGATCATCGGCGGGCTCTGGTTCCGGGAATCGTTCCGAACGATACCCACTCCCGGAAGCCCGAGCCAGCGCGGCTATGAGGGCCGCTTCCGGTCCATCAGGGCGAGCACGTTTCCTTCCGTGTCGCGGAAGTCGGCCAGCCAGAGCTCGTAGTCCGGCGCCCGGTGCACGAGATGCGGCTGGGTGATGAAATCCACGCCCCGATCACGCAACGTCGCGTGCGCGAGCGCGATGTCGGGGACGAGGTAGTAGAGCAGCGATGCCGCGTGATCGAACTCGGCTGTCTCGGCGAGCCCGAGCATGACCGTCGTCGCGCCGCACTGGAAGAAAGCCATGCGGGGCACCTGAAAGAGGAACGGCATGCCGAGCGTGTCGCGGTAGAAGCGGACGGCGCGATCGAGGTCCTTCGCGCGGACGAAGATTTGACCGATCGAGGAGAGGCCGAACCGCGGAGTAGTAGAGGCCATAGTACTCCCTCCCGTTTGCCCCGGGCGCCAGCCCGGGGATTCACAATCCCGCGGCGTGGAGTGCCGGCTCCTGCTGCGTGAGACAGTGAAGGGTGCCGAGCCCCCACACCAAATCCACCGCATGTATGCCCACCACCGGCCGATCCTTGATCAGCTCGGCGAGCACTCCGAGCGCCGCCCGGTCGTTCGGATCGTTGAACGTCGGAACGAGCACGGCCGCATTGGCGATGTAGAAGTTCGCGTAGCTCGCCGGCAGGCGCTGGCCGGCGAAATACAGCGGCGCGGGCATGGGAAGATCGACGACTTCGATCTTGGAGCCGTCCTCGAGACGCATGCCCTCGAGCCGCTCGCGGTTCTCCGCGAGGGGTCGGTAGTTCACGTCCTGCGGGTCGGTTTCCCGGCATAGCACGACGGTGCCAGGATTGAGGAAGCGACACACGTCGTCCACGTGCCCGTGGGTGTCGTCTCCCGCGATGCCGGCCCCTAGCCACAGGACGTTCGTCGCCCCGAGGTACTCCCGCAGTACCGCCTCGAGCTCGGAGCGCGACAGGCCCGGGTTGCGGACCTGCACCGTGGGGTCGAGCAGGCATTGCTCCGTCGTGAGGAGCGAGCCCCGGCCGTTGACGTCGATACTCCCGCCCTCGAGCACCACCTCTCGGCGTGCCCCCCCGACGCGCGCGGGAACGAGCGGCAGCTCGAGCCGCGCGGCAACGCGCTCCGGGATGCGGTCGTCTTTCTTCCAATCGGGATACTTGGCCCACGCATTGAAGCGGAACCGCGCAATCGCCACGTCGGGCCGCGGGCCCCCCCCCGTCCGGCGCACGAACAGCGGCCCGAAGTCGCGAGTCCAGCCGCGATCGGTCGGAAAGCGGAAAAACTCCACCCGGCCGCCGTCCACGCCCGCCCGCTCCAGTACGCTCCGCGCCTTGCGCTGGTGCGCGGCCGAGTTCACGAGCACCCGCACGATCTCGCCCGGTGTCAACTTGCGGACGATCTCGGCGTAGACCCAGGGGATCGGCCCCAGGCGGCCGGGCCAGTCGCTCGCGTTGTGGGGCCAGCCGATCCATGTGGCGTGGTGCCGTTCCCACTCGGCGGGCATGTGAAGCCCGAGGGAGCCGGGAGTCTTCACGCCGGCTAGGAAGCGTCGCCGAGATAGCGACTGACGATCCCGCCGTAGGCGTCGATGCGGCGGTCCCGCAGGAACGGCCAGCCGCGCCGCACCTCCTCGATCCGTGCGAGATCCACCTGCGCGAGGACGATCGCTTCCCGGTCAGCCGGTGCCTCCGCCACGACGGTGCCGAACGGATCGGCGATGAAGGACGATCCCCAGAACTCGAGTCCCTCCATCGCGGTGCCTTCGGGGCGCTCGCGGCCGACCCGGTTTACCGCCGCCACGTAGCACCCGTTCGCGATCGCGTGGCTGCGCTGGATGGTGCGCCACGCGTCGAGCTGCTCCTTCCCGTGGGCGTCCTTCTCGGCCGGGTGCCAGCCGATCGCCGTGGGATAGAACAGCACGTTGGCGCCCTGCAGCGCGGTGAGCCGGGCGCCTTCGGGATACCACTGATCCCAGCATACCAGCGTGCCGATGCGTCCGACGCGCGTGTCGAACGCGCGGAATCCGAGATCTCCCGGCGTGAAGTAGAACTTCTCGTAGTACGCGGGGTCGTCCGGGATGTGCATCTTGCGGTAGACCCCGACCAGGCGGCCGTCCGCGTCGATTACCGCGGCGCTGTTGTGGTACAGACCGGGAGCGCGACGCTCGAACAGGGGCGCGATCACGACGACGCCCGCCCGTTGTGCCGCCCGCCCCAGCGCCTCGGTACTGGGCCCCGGCACCGGTTCGGCGAGATCGAACAGGGCCGCGTCCTCGCGCTGTGCGAAGTACTGCGAGCGAAACAGCTCCGGGAGGCACACCAGCGCGGCGCCCGCCGCTCGGGCCTCTGCGACCTTCGCGATCGCCTTGGCGAGGTTCGCGGCGGGATCGGCGGACATCGCCATCTGTACGAGCCCGATGGTGTATTGCTTCGGCGGCGACGCGTCGCTCATGGGGGAGAACAGTACAAGGGCCCTCGGTCCTGCGACAGACCGCTTCGCTCCTGGAGCTCAGGGATTGACGACTTCGAACGGGGTCTCCACCCGATAGTCGGCGACCCCGCACAGAGTCACGTTCGCGACGTAGCGGCCGGCGACCGGCGCGGCATCGTGCGGGATCGGAATGAAGCGGCGCAACAGGCCGCCCAGCCGGATGACGATGCGCTCGCGGTTGCCGGTGGGCGCGGGCAGGGACGTGTGCCAGCCGCCGTTGTCGCCCCCGCTACCGCGGTCATTGTCGCGCTGCACGCGTACGCACACGACGTCGTTGGTCGGGAGCATGAAGTCGAGCTGTGTCTGGCCGTGATTGTAGACCGTGTACATCAACAGGGGCTGCACGCCGGTCGGCTGGCCATCGTCGGCGCGCCACGCGAAACGGTTCGGGATGGCGGCGAGGGTCACGACCGCCAATTGCGAGAAGGACAGCTGGACCGTGTTCCGTCGTGTGCCGGGGGGCTCCAACTCCCGCAGGCGCTCGATCGCGATACCCGCCCCTCCGGGGACGGCGGGGGAGAGCGTCACCCGACCGGCGACCTCCACGAAGCGGCCGTCCATTCTTGCCCAGCGGGCGCCGGCGTCCGCGGCGGCCAGCAGGCCGATGTGCCGACCGGCGGCAGTCACGGGCTGCGGGAGCAGGAGGGTCCACCGGCCGGAGTCACCTGCTTGCAGGAAGCCGTACACCGTGACCGCCGTGTCCGAGCCGGCCTGCGCGGGGCACGGCCTCACGGGGGCGGCGAGCAGCGCGAGCCCTATGGTGCCGCACCATCGCGCGACCCACCCAGCCCGCCGCATCAGCGACGCTGGGCCTGCCAGCGGCGAGGATCAAACAAGGGCGGCGGGGAGCGTCATGGACTACTTCTCCAGCCGGTAGCCGGCCTTGCGGACCGTGAGGATGTGCCGTGGCGCGGCGGGGTCCGCTTCGAGCTTGCGGCGCAGCTCGGCGACGTGTGTGTCCACGGTGCGACTCAGCACCGCCGCGCTGTAGCCCCACACCTCGGTGAGCAGCTCCATGCGCGTCGCCACGGCCCCACGCCGCTGCAGCAGCGCCAGCAGCAGATCGAACTCCTTCGGGGTGAGCCCGACCGGTCGGCCGTCGCGCAGCACCGTGCGCGAGGCGGGGATCACCTCGATCGAGCCGAAGTGCTCCGGAGGGGCGGCGCCGCCGCCACTCGGCGCGGTGCGGCGGAGCAGGGCCTCCACGCGCGCCAGCAGCTCCAGGACGCCGAACGGCTTGGTGACGTAGTCATCCGCGCCGAGCCGCAGCCCGCGGACTTTGTCCGCCTCCTCGCCCCGGGCCGTGAGGATGAGAACCGGCATGCGGCGCCCCTCGTCGCGCAACGCGCGCAGCACGCGGTAGCCGTCCAGGCCGGGCAGCATCAGGTCCAGGATGATCAGGTCGGGGCCGCCGGCCCGCGCCCGCGTCAGGCCCTCGCTCCCATCCTCGACGACCTCGACCTCGTAGCCCTCGATCTCGAGGTTGTTGCGCAGGCCGTACGCGAGATCGGGATTGTCCTCGACGACGAGAATCCGTGTCATGCCGTGGCTCCGAGGTCGGCCCGCATCGGGGCGCCGCCCGGTGCGGCCTGCGCTTGGCCGGCGAGCGGCAGCTCCAGGACGAAGCGGGCCCCGGCTCCGCCGCCCCCCTCTTCCGCCCAGGCTCGGCCGCCGTGCAGCGCCACCAGCTCGCGCACCACCGACAAGCCGATACCGGTCCCCGCCACGGCGGAGCCGCGGTCCCGCTCCAGCCGCCAGAACCGGTCCCAGATGCGCTCGCGGTCCGCGGCCGGGATCCCGGGCCCCTGATCCTCCACCCGGATCAGCGCCTTCGCGTCGCCCGCGTCCAGACCCACGGTGATCGTCTGGTCGGCCGGCCCGTACTTGACGGCGTTGTCGAGCAGGTTCACGAGCATCTGGCGCAGCGCCTCGGCGTCGACCGGGGCGACCAGTCCGTCGCTGAGCTCGGTGCGGAACGCGACGCCGCGCGCCGCCGCGAGCGGGGCGAAAGCCTCGACCGCTTCCCGCACCAGCGGGGCGAGCGGCGCCGCCGTCGGCGACAGCCGCGTGGCCTGCCGCTCGGAGCGGGAGAAGTGCAGCAGGTTCTCCACCAGGTGCGTGAGGCGGCGTGCCTCCTGATCGACGATCTCGAGCGAGCGCACGCGCTCCTCATCGGTCCGCACGCGGCCGAGCAGCAGCGTCTCGGAGAACATCCGGATCTGGGCCAGCGGCGTCCGCAGCTCGTGCGAGACGCCGGACACGAAATCGGCGCGCAGCCGCGACAGCTCGGACTCCCGGTGCAGCTGCAGCAGGGCGGCCACCACCAGGCCCGCGGTCACCGCGAGCAGGGAGAGGAGCATCGGCAGGTTCGAGCGGGGCATGCCCCCGATCACGAGCTTCGGCGCCAGGTCGGGGCGGAGGGCGACTTGCACGCGAATGGCGCCCATCATCGGGTGCTCGAACGAGTCTCGCGCCGCGAACGTGGGCGCGTACTGCACCGGCGAGCGATACAACTCCACGCCGTCCGCCTCCGTCACGATTGCGGAGCCGAACGAGTCCTCCGCGACGCCGCCGATCAAGGCCCGCGGCAACATCGGATACTGGTCTTTCTCAGCCGCGTACAGCGGCTCCAACGCTCGGGGGTCTTCCTCGAGGCCGACCACGGCCCGCGCGGCACCGGCCTTGTCGTTCACGACCGTGTAGACGATCGCGCGCGACATCCCGTCCACCGTGCGCATGATCGCGCCCACGTGCTCCTTCGGGTCATAGATGGTCCGGCTGTGGACCGGCAGGGTGTCGCGCAGCCACTTGCGCACCGGAGCGGACGGCGTCGCGCCCGCCGTCTCGAGGCGCCTGCTTCGGAGTTCATAGCGGAACGTGTAGCGGGCGAATTTACGGAAATCGGTGGCGTGCGGTTGGGTGGTTGCGGGTAACTGGCTCGGTATCGGGAGAGGGGTGTCCGGGTGACCGGCCTTGGCCCGCGTCAGCGCGTCGAGTGCCGGCGAGAAGGCGTCATAGTAGAAGTTCATCTCGGTTCGATTTGCGAACCGCGCGGCGGCGAGCCGCGCGTAGTCGTGCAACACGCGCTCGGCGGTAGCCTTATGACCGAGGAAGTTCCGGTACGCCTGCAGCGCGATCGCGCCCGCCAGCGCGAGCGTGAGCAGCAGCAGCGCGGCGATGAACAGGCCGCGAGGACGGGGTGAACGGGTGTCGGAGCGCATGGGACGGTCGAGAAATGCACCCGATTTCGGGGAGTTTCAAGCTAACCCCGTCGCCTCACGCAGCGCCTGCGGTTTGACCGTTTTCTGACACGCCCAGCACCGTGCCCCCACCCGCGTGCGTCCGCGCTGCACTAGCTTGTCCCGCGTCGCTGAGGTCGCGGCCGAAGTGTCGACGGCCCACTTCGCCCGACCGGTCAACCCGGGGAGCAGTTCCTGCCCCGGGTTTGGCTTTTTGGGTGAACCATGAGTCGCCCATTCGCGTATCAACTGCCATGGAGTTCTCGCTCACCAGCACCGCTTTCACCGAAGGATCGGCCGTTCCCGTCAAGTACACGTGCGACGGGGCGGACGTCTCACCGCCGCTCGCCTGGAGCGGCGCGCCCGCGGGGACGGTGAGCTTCGCGCTGATCGCCGACGACCCCGACGCCCCGGCCGGGACGTGGGTCCACTGGGTGCTGTACAACCTGCCTGCCGCCACCGCGGAGCTGCCCGAGAACATCGCCAAAGTCGAGACGCTCGACCTGGGTGGTGCGCGTCAGGGGCGCAACGACTTCCAGCGCCCCGGCTATGGCGGACCGTGTCCGCCGCCGGGGCCCGCGCACCGCTATTGCTTCACGTTGTACGCGCTCGATGTCACGTTGCAGCCGCGGCCCGCCGCGCGAAAGAAAGACCTCGAGACGGCGATGCAGGGGCACACGCTCGGGACGGCCCAGCTCGTGGGAACGTACGCGAGACGGAAACGATGAGCATGCCGCTCGCCGGCGTGCTCGCGTGGCTCGCGCTGTCGCCGCCGTTTCACGTCGTCATCCTACCCGCGGCGGTGCGGGGCGTGATGAGCGACCTCTGGCTCGAGAACAACCGCCACTGGGACGAGCTCGCCGGCCAGAATACCCTGACGCAGCTGCTCGGCACGGGCAGGCCGACGCAGCGCGAGTATCTCGGGTGTCTCGAAGGGGAGGTGGTAGGCGACACGCTGTTCGTGCGCCGGCTGCAGCCGGCGGCGGACCTGCGACAGCTGCAGTTCGCCGTGGCCGGGAAGTGCGACGGCGTCGCCCGGCTCGTCGGCACGTTCCACACGCACCCCTATCGTGCCGACTCCGCCGGGCGCCCCATCAAGGAGCGCGGCCTGTCGACCATGGACCTCGAGACCTTCGCCGCATCCCGCGACCTGGTGACCGTGGTGATGTGGGACCGGGACTCGCTCGACGTCGCGACGAAAGCCGAGGACGGCAGCGTGCGCCACCCGGCGCCGCTGGCGGTGCGCTAGCGCTGGCTCACCAGCGCGACATCACCACCTTCTTGTCGGTGTAAAACTCGATCGCGTCCTGGCCGTGCGCCTTCAAGTCCCCGAAAAACGAGCCTTTCGTCCCGCCGAACGGAAAGAACGCCATCGGCGCGGCGACGCCGAGGTTCACCCCGATCATGCTCACCCCCACCCGGTAGCGGAACTCGCGAGCCGCCCTGCCCGAGCTGGTGAAAATCGACGTCGCGTTTCCGTAACTCGAGTGCTCGATCACGGCGATCGCTTCGTCCAGATCGGCCACGCGGGTGACGCTGGCCACCGGTCCGAAGATTTCCTCCCGCCCGATCGTCATCTCGGGCCGCACGCCGTCGAACACGGTCGGGCCGACGAAGTGGCCCCGGGGATACCGCTCCACCCGCGTGGCGCGCCCGTCGAGCAACAGCTCGGCGCCGTCGCGTCGGCCGGCTTCGACGTAGGAGAGCACGCGCTCCTTGTGCCGTCCCGAAACGACCGGGCCCATGGTCACTCCGGCATCCAGACCGTAGCCGAGCCGGAGATTCTTCGCCGCCCCGAGCAGGCGATCGCGGAACGGGGCATACGCCTGGTCCGTCGTGACCACCACGCTCCCCGCCAGACAGCGCTGGCCCGCGCACCCGAACAGCGACTCGCTCACGCTGGTCACGGCCCGGTCGAGGTCGGCGTCGGGCAGCACGACGACGTGGTTCTTCGCGCCGCCCAGGGCCTGGACACGCTTACCGTGCTTCGCCGCCTGCTCGTAGACGTGCCGGGCGACGGCCGAGGAGCCCACGAACGAGATTCCGGCGACGTCGGGATGCGCGAGCAGCGCGTCGACCGCTTCCTTCCCGCCGTGCACCACGTTGAGGACGCCCGGCGGCAGGCCGGCCTCCTGCGCCAGCTCCGCGAGGCGGGTCGCCGTGAGCGGCACCTGCTCGCTCGGCTTCAGGATGAATGTGTTGCCGGCGGCGATGGCGTACGGCCAGAACCACATGGGGACCATCGCGGGAAAGTTGAACGGGGTGACCGCGGCGAACACGCCGAGCGGCTGGCGGACGTATTCGCAATCGATGCCCGCGGCGACGTCTTCCAGCGTCCGCCCCATCATCAGGGTGGGAATGCCGCACGCGTGCTCCACGTTCTCGATGCCGCGGCGCAGCGAGCCCCGGGCTTCAGCGAGCGTCTTGCCGTTCTCGCGCGTGATGGTGCCGGCGACCTCGTCGAAGTGCCGCTCCAGCACGTCCTTCAGCTGGAATAAATGGCGCGCCCGCACCACCGGGGGGACGGCGCGCCAGCCGGGGAACGCCGCCCGGGCGGCGGCGACCGCTTGATCGACGTCACGCGCCGTCGACAGCGGCGCCCGCGCGAGCGGCTCCGCCGTGGCGGGGTTGATGATTTCGAAGCAGTCGCTGGCCGAGGAGTCGACCCACTCGCCGCCGATATGATTGCGCAGTGTCCGCATGACGCTCGTCGTCACAGCACGCTCGAATCAACCTCAGGTGGGAGCGAGCACTTGTCAATCGGTGGGTGCTGCAACACACGTGCCGCCAAGCCGCACGAGTGGCGGGTCACGGAGCGGCGGGCCGCGCGGTACCCACCTCCGTGCCGAACGCGCCCGTGAGGATGCGGCCCGCACGCTTGACTTGGACCCAGATCCGATACCGCCCCGGTTTGGGGAAAGCGTAGGGGAAGGAGATGACGCCCGACCCGACATCGCGCGGTTCCCCCATTCCCGTCTGCATCGCCCCCAGCCGCTTCACCAACGCTCCGCGGACCGTATCTCCCGGCTGTCGCAAGACGAACGTTTCGAGCGCCGCCAGGGAGATCGTGCCGGCGGGGTGGAGATGGACGAACACCTGCCCATCGTTGCGTGCGATCATCGCATGGCCGGCCATGCCCATGTACGGCTCGAGTCTCGCCGGCCGGCCCCGCGGATCGGTCACCACGAAGCGTAGCGGCGCGTCCCCGTCTACGAGGATAGGCGCCGCGCTCCGGTCCCAGACCATCGTCGAGCCGTCGGCGAGGTCCGAGACGTTTCCCGTTTCCCCCTTCCCATTTCCCGACATCCAGGCATCATCGGGATCGGACGGTCGCCAGGTGCTCCCCGGCGCGCCCATCGCGACGGTCGCGACCTGCGTCTCCGCGAAGCCGCTCTCGTGCACGATGTCGGCGTAGACGCGGTAGCGGCCCGCCGCGAGCGGCGGCAGGGCCGCCTCGAACTTCGTGGAATCGAGGGGGAGCGGATGCAGATGCGCGAACCCGTCGAGGCTCGAGTCGCGCACCAGGAAGAGGTGCATCAGATGCCCGTGGTCGGGCACGAGCGGCGTCCACTGGCGCTTGGCATCGGTCCACGTCGTGTCGTCGATCGCGAGTCGCAGGACGCGCCCGCTGCCGGTGGAGCGGGCGGTGGCGGTGGCGTGCAACGGCTGGTACAGTCCGGTGCGGTAAGCAGCGTCGACGCCGGTCCACCACGCCCGACCACCCAACAAGCCGAGGGCCAGCACCAGGGCCGCCCCGGCCATGGCAAGGCGGGCGCGCCGTGTGCGTCGCCCGTCGGGCTCGGCGCCGGGCTCGAGCCCGCTCTCTTTCACCGCCGCGCCGATGATGGTGACGGCCCCCGCGAAGAGGAACGCCCCGAGACCGAGCAGCGCGATGCCAAGCGGCTTCGCGAGGGCGAGCCGGCGCGTGGCGACGGCCATCACGGGGACCAGGGCCGTGCCGGTGCCCGCATCCCCCTCGACCGTCACCTGCACGCTGTAGGACCCGCCCGCCATCAGCCACAGCGCCGCGCTGTACGCCGTCGAGTCGCCGGGGACGCGCTCGGCGACATCGGGAGGCGGGGGCGCGGCGGTCGTCGGATCCCAATAGACAGGGAGCACGAGGACGCGATGCACGGCCCGGGGGGCCGGCGGGCCCAGCAGTCGTACCGTGATCTGTGCGAGCCCGGGCACGACGCCCGGGTTGCGCACGATCACGCGCACCGCGTAGGGTCCGGCGGATCCTTCGAAGTAGGTGTCGGGACTGCCCACGTGTGCCGATGCGACGAGTGCGACAGCACCGATTGCGAGCAGCCGGCCGGCGCGGCTCATCGTCGGATCCGCGCCATCCAGTTCCCCCACCACAGGCCGATCCGCGCGGAGGCGACGGCGAGCAGCGCCGCGAGGGCCAGCGCCCGCGGCGTCACCGGGTCGGTGTCGGCACGCCAGAACCGATACCGCCAGGGGCCGAGGCGGCTCGAGTAATCCCACTGGTCCGCGCCGAAGATAAAGTTGCGCGCGTGCGGTGTGAGCAGGAATTCGGTGAAGAACCACTGCGTGACGAAGAACACGAGCAAGAACGCCAGTCCCACGAGTAGCGAGAGCAGCCAATCGCGACCCGGGCCCACCCGGCGCATCACCAGGTCGATCGCGAGCGCCGGGACGACCAGCAGCAGCGGGAAGGGCGGGGGCACCATGTGGGTCACCGGGTTGAACACGGGGGCGAGTTTCGGCGTCGCCGGCGCGAGCTGCAGGATCCAGATCATCACGAGCGAGATGAGCATGTAGGCCGCGGCCGCGGTCGTGGCGGGCCAGCGCAGGCGCGCGGCGCGGGCTCCTGCGACGAGCAGCAAGGGCAACGCGCACGCCGCGATCTTGTAGTAGAGCGCGCTGTGGGCGACGTTCGCGAAGCCGAGTTGCTCGATGGTGAGGGTGGTGGCGTTCTGGAGCAGGATTCCCACCAGGTAGGCCGCGAGCACGCCGTAGGGCGGCGGGCGCTGCTCGTCCGACGTGCGGTTCTGGAGCGCCAGCACGAGGAAGAGACTGCCGAGCTGGATCGCCCAGATGCCGAGCGCGAGGATCACGTGTGGCGGCGACAGGACCTTGACGTCGAGTCCGTACGCGTTGTGCCACCAGTTGTCGAACGGCGCCGACGTGATCATCGCCAGGGCGCCCCAGACGCCGAGCCACGCGCCGAGCGGCGCGCGGAACCCCCAGAAGCGCACGCTCGCCGCGCGCGCCTGCGCCGGTCCGGCGAACGTAGTGCGCAGCGCCAGCCAGCCGCACGACAACCCGGCGAGCACGCCGCCCAGGTAGATCGCCATGTGGGCGGGCGTCCAGAACGTGTCCCGCCCGATGGAACGGTGCCACGAGATGTCCCAGATGATGCCGACCTTCGCGCTCGTCGCCGCGACGAGCGTCGCGGCGACGTACCACGGGAGGATCGCCACGCGCGGCGTGGCGCGCTCGGACGGGATGGCCGCCGCCGTCATGCCTAGGTGTCCCCCGAGCCTCCCGCGACGAGGCCCCGCTGGCGCCACTTCTCGAAGATCTTCTTCGCCTGTTGGTGCGCCTCGTCCAGCGCCTGCTTGGGGCTCATCCGTCCCGTCGCCGCGTTGGCGAACATGGTGGGCAGGACGAACGTGTCGAAGATCTCGCTTTCCGCCGGGTTGGCGGGTCCGGGATGCCCGATATTCGTAGCCCACTGGAGCGCCGTGCTGATCGGCTTGAGCTTGGAGGGCGGGGTCGAGCCGAACGGATCGCTCGCCGTCACCTGCTCGAGCCACTTGCTGCCCGAGGCGGGCTTCTGGGCGAGCGGCACGCCGGGGTCCGCCACCGAGCCCGTGTACGACGGGAAGTTGTACAGCTTGCTCCCGAGAACCGCGTCGCGGTAATGGGCGACGAGGTCGATGAGAAACCGCCGCGCCAGGTCGGGGCTCTGCGCGAACTTCCAGATCACATAGATCCCCATCACGTGCTCGCTCGCCCACCCCGTGCCACGGGGCCCCTTGAGCGCAGGCACGAAGAAGATGTCGTCCGCCACCGGGAGCTTGTTGTCCTGCGCCGTGCGATAGGCGGATATGGAGTTGAGGATGTAGGCGGTCTGCTTGGCGTTGAGCGCCTGGTTGTTCGAGGCGGCGTTCCAGCTCAACACCGCCGGGTTCATGCCCGCCTTGAAGAGCCGCATGCCGAACTCCAGGGCCGCGAGCGCATGATCTGATTTCAGCACCACGTTCTCGTTCGCGTCCTGGATCGAGCCATCGAACGACCACAGCATGGCACGGGTCGCCATGTTGGTGTCCAGCTCCTGCGACATCCCGACGCCGATCGGAATCTGGATCTCGGGGTGCTTGCTCTTGATCTCCGGCGCCGCCTTGACGAGGTCTTCCCAGGTGACGGGTCCGTTGGGCATCCCGATCTCGGTCCACACGCTCTTCAGGTAGTCGCCGGGATCGGGCACGTAGTTGTCGCTGAAGCCGAACCACTTGCGCGTCACCGGGTTGTAGGTGCTGCGCTTGCACAGGTCGAGCAGGGGGCCGTGTTGGCGCTCGGCCTCCTGCACCAGGTCTCCCATGTCGAGCACCTGCTCCTCGAAGGCCCCGGGGGGCGAGAGGAACTGGAACAGGTCGTGGCCCTGCTGCGCGGCGACCTCGGCGTTGGCGCGCGTCCCCAGGTCGGCGAGGGAGATGTGATCCACCGTCACGTCGATGCCTTTGGCGGTGCCCCAGTCCTTGGCGTATTTGTCGAACCAGACGTCGTAGGAGGGGACGAAGTGACTCCACTGCAAAATCTTGAGCGTCTTCTGCGGGCGTCTGATCCGGATCGTGGGGCCGAGAGCGACCGCCGCGGCCGCTCCGGTCGTCGCGGCCACGAATTCGCGTCGATCGATCCTCTTCCGCTGTGCCATGGATCTCTCCTCAAATATACCTGTGGGACAACGCGCGCAGCGGAGCGGGAGCGCTCTGCTGCATCGGCCGTTCATGGCGCGAGAAGGTCGTTGCGTGGCGCCGACGCCGCAAGGTCACGGCGGCACCGCCGGGGCGACGTACGGCAGGGTCCTCGCGAACAGCCACATCAGCAACAAGACCACCGGAAGGTGTACGAGCAGCTGCACCGCCGCGTAGCCGACGAGGTCGCGTGCCCGCACGCCCAGCAGCCCGAGCAGCGGCAGCATCCAGAACGGGTTGACGAGGTTCGGGAGCGCCTCCGCGGCGTTGTACATCTGCACCACCCAGCCGAGGTTCACCTTCAGCTCGTTCGCGGCCTGAAGCAGATAGGGCGCTTCGATCACCCATTTGCTCCCGCCCGAAGGCACGAACAGACCGAGCACGGCCGAGTAGATCGACACCAGGATCGGATAGCCGTTCGTGTCCGAGACACGGACGAACAGCCCGGCGAGCCACTGTGAGATCGGCGACGGGTCGCTCGCGGTGCCGGTGATCATGCCGAAGATCCCCGCGTAGAACGGGAACTGGATGAGCACGCCTGCCGTCGCGGGGACGGATCGCGTGACGGCCTCGAGAAACCGCCGCGGCCGCCAGTGCAGCAGCAGTCCGGCGAGCAAGAAGATGAAGTTGTAGGTGTTCAGGTCGAGCGCCTGCGCGATGCCCGCCGCGATCCCCCCGCCCTTCGAGGCGAACAGCTGCACGAGGTAGGCGACCCCCACGATCACGATGAGAATCGTCAGCAGGGGGCTGTATTCCAGCCATTCGCCGGGGCGCTGCCGCGCCGGGGTGCGGATCTCGAGGGGCTCGGGGCGGATACCGTAGCTCTCCGCCGTGCGCGCCGTCCGCCCGTCCGGCGCCGTCAGATAGGCGACCAGGACGGAGACCGCCATGAGGACGACCGCCGCGACGATGCTCTGCCAGAGGAAGATCGTCTGCGAGAGCGGCAGCACGCCCGAGATCGGGAGCAGCGACGCGGGGATCGATCCCTTGGTCGCCATGAGCAGCGCCGCGGACGACGACAGGCCGAGCGCCCACACGCTGCCGAGGCCGAGGTAGCCGGCGGCGCCCGCGGCGCGATAGTCGGTCTGCGGGACGCGCCGCACCACCTCGCGGACCAGAAGCCCGCTGAACACGAGGCTGAACCCCCACGACAGGAGCGACGAGACGGTCGCAAACAGGGCGATCCACGCGACCGCGGTCCGTGGTGTCTTCGGAATCGTGGCGAGCCACTGCACGAGCCGATAGACCGGCGGTGAGGACGCCACGACGTAGCCGAAGATGACGATCAGCGCCATCTGCATCGTGAACGGGATCAGCGACCAGAAGCCGCCCCCGAAGTAGCGCGTCATCTGCGCGGGGCTGCGCCCGAGCAGCAGGCCGGCGACGAATACGACGACGATCCCCAGGAGCGCGAAGACGAACGCATCCGGGAACCAGCGCTCGGTCCAGTCGGAGATCGCCAGCCCGAGCCGGATCCCCGCGGGCTCGCGCGGGCGCTTCACAACGGACGCGTCGACCATGTGGAATTCCCCCTCAGGACACCTTTTCCGAAACGAGCTCCCTGATCCGATCTACCGCGGCCGGGTTCTCGAGCGCCGACAGATCCCCGAGATCGGCCTTGCCGAGGTACGCGGCGCGAATCACCCGGCGCAGGACTTTGGCGTTCCGCGTCTTCGGCAGCTCCGACACGAAGCGGACGGCGTCGGGGCGCAGCGGCCGGCCGAGCAGCTCCATGACCTTGTCCGCGATTTCGCGCGCCAGGGCGTCCGACGACTCGCGGCCGGGGCGGAGGACGGCGAACACGATCACGGCTTCGCCTTTGAGCTCGTGCGGGACGCCGATCGCCGCGGCCTCGAGCACCGCCGGGTGCGCCGTGGCTGCCGACTCGACCTCCGCGGGACCGACCCGTTTCCCCCCGACCTTCAGCGTGTCGTCGCTGCGGCCGTCGATGTACCAGAATCCATCGTCGTCGATCCGCGCCCAGTCGCCGTGGACCCACACGTCTGGGAAGCGTCCCCAGTAGGTCGACAGGTAGTGCTCGGGCGCGCGCCAGAAACCGCGCGTCATCCCCGGCCACGGCTTCCGGACGACGAGCTCGCCCATCGCGCCGCGCACGGAATGACCGCGCTCGTCGACCACGTCCACGGCGATGCCGGGCACAGGGCCGGCAAACGACGTCGGTTTGATCGGCGTCCAGGTCGTACAGCCGAGCAGGCCGCCCGACACCTCGGTCCCGCCGGAGTAATTCACGAGCGGCGCGCGGCGTTCGCCCGCTACGCCGAAGTACCACCACCACGGCTCGGGATTCCACGGCTCGCCCGTGGAGCCGAGCACGAACAGCGACGATCGGTCGTGCGCGCGCACCGGTTCCTCGCCGCCGCGCATCAGCCCGCGGATCGCCGTGGGCGAGATCCCGAGATGGGTCACGCGATGTCGCTCCACGATCGACCAGACCCGACCGGCGTCCGGGTAATCCGGCGCGCCGTCGTACAGCAGGATCGACGCGCCCAGGATCAACCCGCCGGCGATGAGCCAGGGCCCCATCATCCAGCCGAGATCGGTGAACCACCACATGAGATCGCCCGAGTGCAGGTCGAAGCAGTGCGCCAGGTCCTGCGCCGCCTTCACGGGGAAGCCGCCGTGCACGTGCACGGCGCCCTTCGGCCGGCCCGTCGTGCCGGACGTGTAGATGATCATGTACGGGTGCTCGGCCGGCACGTCGGCGAGTGTGTCGTCCCCGCCGCTCCCGCGTGCCAGCACGTCGTCCCACCACACGTCGCGCTCGCGCAGGCTCACCTCGCAGCCGAGCCGCCTGGCAACGATCACCATGCGGACGCCTGCTCTGTCGGCGGCCGCGTCGGCCGTCTGCTTCATCGGTACCACCTGGCCGCGGCGACGGAAGCCGTCAGCGGTGATGAGCACGCTCGCCTCACAGTCGCGCAGCCGACCCGCGATCGCCTCCGCCGCGTATCCCGAGAAGATCGGCGTGTAGATCGCGCCGATCGCCGAGACCGCGAGCGTCGCGATCGCGCATTCTGGGATCATGGGAAGGAAGATGCCCACGCGGTCTCCGGCGCGGACGCCGAGCGCGCGCAGGCCGGCCGCGAAGCGGCGTACTGCCGACGCGAGCTCGCCGTAGGTGAGTCGCCGCGTCTCGCCCGCTTCGCCCTCGAACACGAGCGCCGTCCGGGACGGATCGTGGCGGAGCGCCGTGGCGACGTAGTTCATGCGACCTCCGACCCACCACGTGGTCCAGGGAACGCCGCGCGACGCGTCGAGCACGCGCTCGTAGGGCGCCTGCCACACCAGGCCAAGGTCGCACTCCACGGCGCGCCAGAAGCCTTCGAGGTCGTCGACCGACCAGCGGTACAGCGACGCGAAGTCGCAGTGACCGTGCTGCTCGGCGAAACGGCGCAGCCGGCTGCGGGCGAGATAGCGCTCGGTCGGACGCCAGGCGATGTCCATACAGCTACCGGGGCTCGCAGCGGAGCGCGATTCGCTCCGCTGCGAGCTCGGTCTCCTTAGAGCGTGTACAGCGCGCTGAGCGCGTACTGATCGGCGCTCGCGACGCCCGTGTTCCACCGGGTCACGTTCCGGAAGTACTCCAGACCGGCCGCGTACCGGCCTGCGCGGAACCGCAGCAGCGCCGAGCCGGTGTGGCTCAACTGACGCAAAAGAGTCCCGCCCGTCTCCGTGTTGAACCGCGCGTAGTCCGGCTGGTCCATGCCGTAGTCGGCCCAGACGCTCCAATGGGACGTGAAGTCGTAGCCCGCCTGGGCCCACGCGCCCCAGCCGCGGATTTGCGGCTGAAATTGGTGGATATTGGCGAACTGCGTTCCCAGTCCCTTCCCGTAGTAGAAGTTGCCGTGGAGCGTGAAGCTGCCGGCGGCGATCGAGTGACCGCTCTCGACTCCCCAGTCCGTGATGTTGGATCCCGGGACGCCCGTACCGTTCGGGTCCTTCCAGTCGATGTGATACACGACGTAGCCGCTCCAGCTCACGTTCGTGAATTTTCTCGCGAGGTTGAGCCGGGTCTCGAACTGTGGCACGCCGGACGCCTCGCCGTTGCCGATGTTATTAGTGGAATCGCGGCCTGTCGTGGTCGGTCCCGCACCCTTCAAGGCCGCCACTTGGATCTGGAGCTTGAGCGGGTTTGTCGACGTGAGGTCGTGATACAGAAACACGCCCGGGAACCGCCACCCGACCACGCCGCCCGAGCCGAGGCCAACCGGAAAAGGAATATGGCTCAACGAGACCGGAATATCGGTATTGAAGAAAGGAGCCCAGAACTGACCGATCCGCAGGGTCGTGCGCCCGTTCGACAAGTCCACGAACGCGTGCCGGATCCGGAACTGCGGCTGCTCGTCTCCGTACGGCGGCACACCGTTGAAGGCGCCGAAGAAGTCCGCCTCGACCGTGGCCCGTGGGGCCCACTTTCCGAGGGCCGGCGGGGCGTTGAAGGTGAAGTTGAGGCGGGTGTTCCGGACGTCGCCGTCGACGATTCCCTGGTTGACGCCGGGCTGGTTGGCTGGAGCGGCCGCAATCTCGGCATTCTGTCCTTGCCCGAAAAAGCCGAACAGCCCGCGGCTGTTGAACAGTGTCGCGTCGATGAATCCGCTGATCGTGAGCGTCTCCCCCTCTCCCAGCTTAACCACCTGCTGCGCCGTGGCGGCCCGTGCTCCTCCCAGAATCAAGACGCCGACGACGGCGAATGTAGAGAACGATGCCATCCGCGTTCGCATGACACCCCCTCGCGTAAGAAAGTGGCTACCGCGCGCTCCAACCGGGCGCGCCAGAGCCCGCACGCTCAGTCTCGATTATCCCTTCACCGCTCCCATCGTGAAACCCTGGATGAAGCGGTCCATGAACGCGTTGTAGACGATGGCGAGCGGGATGCTCGTGAACAGCGCGGCCGCCATGAGCGCCCCCCAGTGGTACACGTCGCCGCGCACCAGCGCGATCGGCACTCCCAGACTCACCGTCATCTTGTCTACCGAGCTGATGAAAGTCAGGGCATATACGAATTCCTGCAGCACCAGGGTGAAGGTGAACACGACCACCGTCAAGATCCCCGGAACGATCAGCCGCGGCGCCACTTTCAGGATGACCGCGAGGCGACTGAGGCCGTCGATCATCGCCTGCTCCTCGATATCCCACGGGACCGAGCGGAGAAACCCCATGACGAGCCAGGTGCAGAACGGGATCGTGATCGTCGGATAGATCAGGATCAGCGCGCCGAGCGAGTCCTGGAGGCCGAGCAGCGAAACGAGGCGCGAAAACGGTACGAACAGGAGCGTCGGCGGAATGAGATAGGTGAAGAATATTCCCATCCCCAGCCGCTCGCCCCAGCGGCCTACCAGCCGGGCCAGGCTGTACCCCGCCGGCACCGCCACCGCCACGGTGATGACCACCACCGCGACGACGACGACCAGGGTGTTCAGGACCCAGCGGGGAAAGTCTGTCTGGCCAAGCAGCAGCTTCACGTGCTCGAGCGTAGGGGGATCGTTGAAGATCCAGGGGATGTGGCCCGAGTCCGACGCCCCCACGTACAGGTCGCGGTTCTGTTTGAACGCCGTGATGAGCATCCAGTAGAACGGAAATCCGGCGAACACCACGAAGCCGAGGGCCGCGGCGTACAGCGCCACGCGTTTCATCGCGCCCCCACTTCGGTGTGGCGCGCCAAGCGGAGCATCGCCACAGCGACCACGATCAGGAACGGGAGCAGAAACACCGCAATCGCAGCGCCCTGGCCCAGGTCCGCGCCCTGGATGCCGCGCTGGAACGCGAGCGTGGGAAGCACGTGCGTCGTGTTGGCCGGCCCGCCGCCGGTGAGGATGTAGACCACGCCGAGATCGGTGGCGGTGTACACGACGCCGAACAGCACCGCCACCGCGACTACGGGCAACAACAGGGGCAGCTCCACCTGGAACAGCCGCCGCCAGAACCCGGCGCCGTCGACGATCGCCGCCTCGACGATCTCCTGCGGGATCGACGACAGCCCGGCGAGCACGATCACGGTGGCGAAGGGAAAAATCCGCCACGCCTGCACGATGATGATGGCGAGCAACGCCAGCGCCGGGTCGCCCAGCCAGTACAGCCAGCCGTGCAACAGGCCCGCGGCCTTGAGGGTCCAGTTGATCACGCTGAACGTGGAATCGAAGATCCACGTCCACGCGATCGCGGCGAGCGACACCGGCACCGCCCACGGCAGGAGCAGCACGAAGCGCGCGAACCGCTTGCCCCGGAACGCGGCGCGCAGCACCTGCGCGGCGGCGGTCGCGAGGATCACCACGAGCAGCTGCGATCCCACGGTGACGATCGCGCTGTTCCGGAGCGCGCGCAGGAAGATCGGGTCGCCCAGAATGGCGGCGTAATTGCGGAGCCCGGCCCACCCGAAGTGCAGGCTCCCCGCGGTGGCATCGCTGAAGCTCAGCAGGATCGCGAACCCGAACGGGACACCGACCAGGAGAATCACATAGATGAGCGCCGGGGCGAGCATGGCGGTGCCCAGCACGTCTTCCCGGTCGGCCAGGGTGCGGTGTGGCGTCATGGCGGGCGCTTCAATCCGGTGTCGGCGTCGAAATAGCGCAGCGCCCGCCGCGGCACCGCGAATTCGTGCGTTTCGCCTTCGGGGATGGGCAGCGCGATGGTCGCCGGCAGCTTGGCGATGATCGTGACGTCGGCCGGAGCGGCGCCGGCTTCGACCACCGAGCCGTAGACGTACCGATCGGAGCCGAGATACTCCACCCGTCGCACGGCGAACCGAAACGGGCGGGTGTCGTCGCTCGGGCCGAACACGCTCCTGGGGAGGAAATGCTCCGGGCGAAACCCCAGCAGCGTGCGCACCGGCAGGGCGGGGTCGCGCGCCTCGAGCAAGTTCATGGGCGGCTGACCCACGAAGGTCGCCACGAACGTGTCGACCGGGTCTTCGTAGACCTCCTGCGGTGTCCCGATCTGCCGCACCTTGCCGCGCTCCATGACCACGATGCGGTCGCCCAGTCCCATCGCCTCCACCTGATCGTGGGTCACGTACACGGTCGTCGTCTGGATCTGGCGCTGGAAGCGCTTCAGGTCGTCGCGCGCCGTGTTGCGCAGCTTGGCGTCGAGATTTGCCAGCGGCTCGTCGAGCAGGAACACCTTGGGGTCGCGCACCAGTGCGCGACACAAGGCGACGCGCTGGCGCTCCCCGCCCGAGAGCTGGCGCGGGTAGCGATCGAGGTAGCGGGAGATGCTGAACATGTCGGCGGCCCAGCGCACCTTCTCTTCGATCTGTTTGCGAGGGGTCCGGCTCGCCTCGAGCGGGAAGGCGATGTTCTGGAACACCGTGCGGTGGGGGTAGAGCGCGTAGCTCTGGAACACCATGGCGATGCCGCGGGCCCGCGGGGGCACGTCGCCGTCCACGCGCTGGTCGCCGATGTGGATCTCGCCCGACGTGGGTCGCTCGAGCCCCGCGATCATCCGGAGCAGCGTCGTCTTCCCCGAGCCCGAGGAGCCCAGCAACACGAGGAACTCCCCGTCGCGGATCGACAGGTTCACCCCGTCCACCGCGTGCAGGTCTCCGAAGTGCTTTCGCAGGTTTCGGACTTCGATGCCAGCCACCGGTCGGGCCGCTACCTCCCGGCCTTGCGCCCGTGAGCGGTCGTGTCCGGCGGCTTCGCCAGGTTCACCGGTGGGGAATAGATGATGTAGTACGGGCTCGGCGGCACCAGCATCGGCTTCACCACCTCCGGCGGCCGGCCCGCCGGAGGCCATGGCCGGCGGGCTCCCCCGCCGCAGGCGCCGACTGCGATGACGATGCCACTGAGTACCACGCGGGTGGGGCTGACGACGTGCATGTGTTATCTCCCTTCATCGGAAAGCGCGTCGTCCGACGGCGCGCCGCGCTCGAGCCAGTCACCGAACGCGGTCGCGTCCTGGGCCAGGCGCCACTCTTCGAAGATCGACAGCGCCATCGCCCGCACGCCGCCTTCGCTCCCGCCGGCGGCCAGGCACTGGTCGTACAGCCACTCCTCGAACCGGTCCGGATCGGGGTCGGCGGCGACGGCCCGCTCGAGCAGGTCCCGCTTGATCGTCAAGCCGATCGCGTCCGGCGTCGTGTCGCGCTTGCGGCGCCGCCGCCTCCCTTCCGACGCCTCGAGCGCGGCGAGCAGCTCGGCGCACACGACCGCCGGGCGGGCGTTCACGCCTCACCCTGGCGGAGCGACCTCCACCAACCTCCACCAACCTCCACGAACCTCCCCCAGCCTCGTCGCTCCGTGATCCGACACTCCAGCGAATAGCCCGGCCGCTCCGGCCGTCGATACCCTCGTTGCAGCGCCGCGATGTCGAGCGGGACCGTCGTCAAGTCGTCGACCAGAATCGCCCATGGGGCGAGCGCCCGTACCGTCGTGACGGCCTTCAGGTAGCCCTTGCACGTGTTGCAGACCTCAATCTTGCGCGTCTGCTCGCCCCCCTCGGGCGTCAGGTAGCCGAGGTTGTCGTGATGCGTCTCGTCGCAGTACACGCAGCGCAGCTGGGGAATCGCCCATCCGGCACCGCAGCGGCCGCAGCGCAGCTGGCGCTTGCGCTCGAGGCCGGTGTACTCGGCCACGACCGGCCACGCTCCGCACAGCGGGCAATAGCCCTCCCACCAGGTGGGCGGCAATTCCCGGGCCAGACGGCGGGCGCAGGCTTGAAGCAGGGGAAGCACGGCCATCTGGCCGGCCACGCGAAGGATCGAAGGGTCGGCGCCGGCCTCTTGGGCGAGCGCGTCGAGGCCCGCGTCGTCGTAACGCAGCGCCGCTTCGAGCAATGCGATCCCGTCGATTCTCCTCACCTGCTGCGGGAGCGCCAGCGTGAGCAGCTGGCGCAGCCAGCGCCGGGCGGCGCGCCCGTTGAGGGTGATGTGGGCGTGGGACAACACGGGCGCCTTGACGGGTCGCTCCGCCGCGGGTTCCGGCACGGCGGCGTCCCACACGGCGCCGTCCTCGCTCTCACCGAGGGCCGCTTCCAACAGCTTGAGCCACGCGTCGGACTCGGGGGTCTCGCGGCGGGCCGCGGCCACCCGCTCCTGCAGGTCTACGTTCCGCGCGCGCCGAAAGCGGGCATGGGGCCAGAGCATTTCACCTTTACGGTGCGGCAGGGCGTCCGATAGTACATCTTGGCGCCCGCGTGCAGGTCGGCGACACGGTCATGGTTTCCCAGATCCGCGCCGGGCCCGCCGCCCCGCGCGCGCGAGGCTTCGGGGCTGGCGCAGGCCGCGAGACCGGTCAGGATCAAGGCGAGCTGCCAGCCGCGTGTCGTGGTCACGCTACATCCCCGCCGTCACGCGGTAGTGTTCGATTCCCTCGGACGCGAATATCGTGGCGAGTCGCAGCAGGAACCCGCCGAGCAGCACCAGCCTGGCGGCACGGGCCACGGGCCGGCGCTGCAGGTGCAGCCAGAGCGGCGCGAGGATCCCGAGCGCCACCACGCCGACGAGCAGGATCAGTCCCCAGAAACTCACCCAGACCTTGTTCAGCGCGCCGAGCGACACCACAAACACGACGAGCACGAGCAGCTCGACGACGAGCGCCTTGGTGTCGAACGCCGACAACCGGGCGAGCGCCTGCTCGGTCGCCCCGCGCCGCGCCGCGAGCAGGATGAGGGCGGCCGCTCCGGTCGACACGCCGGACGCGACGAACAACGCGCCGAGCCATGGACTGTCCGCCCAGATGGGACGGTTCGTCACGGAGAGGAGGACCCCCGTGTAGCCGGCGATGAAGATGCCGAACAGGCCCGCCACGCCGCCGACGAGCTTCGCGACTCCGCCGTGCACGGCGCCGCCCACCGCGCGGAGCGTCGGATTGTGGAGGCGTCCTTCCTCGGCCATGCCCCCGAGGGCCGCGAGGACCGAGAAGAGCCCGAACAACAGAATGCCCCAGGCCCCGAACGAGATGGGCGACCATCCTTTGAACATGAGCGCCGGAAAGTTCGCCGACTGAAACAGCATGTGCCAGAACCGCAGGGGCCGCCCCAGATCGATGGTCAGCAGGGCGCCGGAGACGATCGCCCCAAAGGCTGCGACGTTGTACCCGCTGCGGGCGACGGGCCGGTCTTCCGCACCGCCGACCCAGTCCAGGACGGCTGCGAGGAAGGCGGCGCCTCCGGCAACGCCCCCCACGAAGAAGTACAGGAGGATCAACCAGGTCCAGTGCGGCGCGCCACTGAAGAACGTGTCAGACATTGCCGGGTCCTCCCCGGCTCTGCTCGTCCATGCGCCGTTTACGCAGGCCCACGATCGCCAGCAAGCCCAGGACGGCTGCGCTCGCCATGGACAGGCCGCCGCTCTTCGCGAGGTTCGCGGTCGGTAGCTCCGGGTGCCGCGGCAGGCCATAGACCTCCGGCTTGTCCACCAGGAGATAGAAGGAGTTCAGCCCGCCGAGCGGTCCGCTCGGGTCGGCGCCGTACAGCTCCGCCGCGACGCCCTGGGACTTGAGCTGTGCGACCCGTTTCCCGGCGCGCGTGCGCAGCTCGGAAATCGCCCCGAACTGGATCGAGTCGGTGGGGCAGGCCTTGGAGCACGCCGGCTCGAGCCCCACCTGGAGCCGGTCGTAGCACAGCGTGCACTTCTGGGCCGTGCCGGACACCGGGTTGATGTCGATCACGCCGAACGGGCACGCGGCGATGCAGGCCCGGCAGCCGTTGCACACGTCGGACTGGATCACCACCGTGTCGAACTGGGTGCGGATGATCGCCCCGGTGGGGCACACCTCCAGGCAGCCTGCCTGGACGCAGTGCTTGCACACGTCGCTCATCATCAGCCAGCGGCCGTCGTACGGGCCCTTGAACTGCTCGATGAAGCGCACGTGTCGCCAATGGATGCCGTCCAACCGGCGCGTGTTGTCGTAGCTGTCGCCGGAGAGCTCCCGCACGCCGCCGTTCTCGGCTGGGAGCTGGTTCCATTCCTTGCACGCGACCTCGCACGCTTTGCAGCCGATGCAAACCGTCGTGTCGGTGAAGAATCCCATGGCTTCGGGCATATCACGCCTTCTCCACGTTGCAGACGAACGCCTTGCCTTCGTGGATGGACACGTTGGGATCTCCGACCCAGGCCGTGAGGTCGTTGACGACGTCGCCCGTGCTCAACCCCATCCAGCCCCAGTGCCAGGGCATGCCGACGTGGTGGATGCGCTTGCCGGCGATGTGCATCACACCGATCCGATCGGTGACCAGGGCCTTGGCGCGAATGTGGCCGCGCGGGCTCGAGACGACGACCCAGTCGAGGTTCTTGATCCCTTTCTCTTGCGCGAGTCCCTTTCCCAGCTCGATGAACAGCTCCGGCTGCAGCTCGGCGAGCCACGGCAGCCAGCGGCTCATCGCGCCTGCCAGATAGTGCTCCGTCAGCCGGTACGTGCTGATCACGTACGGGAACTTCGGGTCGCCCACCACCGCGAGCTTGTTGTACGGCTTGCCCGGGGCCCAGACCTTGTGCACGGGACTGGTCTGCTGCTTGTACAGCGGGTTCTGGATGGGCGACTCGTGCGGCTCGTAATGGGTCGGCAGCGGGCCGTCCACGAGACCCGCCGGCACGAACAGCCAACCCTTGCCGTCGGCTCGCATGATGAACGGCTGCGTGCCGGATAGGGCGTCGAGGCCGATGCCGTCCGGCTTGGGCTGCGCGTCCGGTGCCTTGGTCCCCCCGAAGTCGGGCACGTCATAGCCCACCCATTTGCCGCGGGGCACCGGTTTGCCGGTCTTGGGGTCGGGCGGGTTCACGAACGTCGCATCCCACCACACCCACCGCTTCCGCTCGCTCCACGGATTGCCCTTCAGGTCGGCGGAGGCACGGTTGTACATGACGCGCCGGTTGGCCGGCCAGGCCCACCCCCACTTCAGGTGGGCGCCCGGCACGCCCGGCGGATCTGCCTCGCGCCGCGCGGTGAGGTTCTGGTCCCACGCCGGGTAGCAGCCGCAGTAGATCCACGACGCGCACGTGGTCGACCCGTCGTCCTTCAGCTCGGCGAAGCCCTTGAGGTGCTGCTTCGGATCGGCCGTCTGGTAGCCGTTGATCTCGCGCAGCACCTTGCGCGCGCTGATCTCGCCCGGATACAGCGGCTCCTCGCCCGCATCGGGGTCGAAATCCCACGTGACGTTGTTCCAGCCCTGGTCACGCGACAGCTTCGAGCCGGCGTACGCCTTCTTCAGGCGCTTCGCCAGGTTGTGGTAGAACCAGCTGTCGGTGCGGCAGTCGCCCGGGGCCTTGGCCGCGAAGGAGTGCCACTGCAGCATGCGCTGCGTGTTCGTGAAGCTGCCGTCGTATTCGGCGATCTGGGTCGACGGGAAGAAGAACACCTCGGTCTTGTTGTCCCCGACTTTCACCTCGCCGCTCTTCACCTCGGGGGCCAGGTACCAGGAGGTGGCCGTCTCGGTGAGCCAATTGTCCTTCACCACCAGCCAGTCGAGCTGGCGCAGCGCCTGCCGCGTCGCTCCGCCGTTGAGCGAGGTGGCGGGGTTCTGCCCGACGCAGCACATCCCTTTCACCTTGCCCTCGGCCATCGCTGCGAAGCACGCGATGTGCGAGTGATCGCCCAGGATCTTGGGGTGCCAGTCGTAGCCGAAATCGTTTTCCGCCGTCGCGGCGGCGCCGTACATCGACTTCAGGTACGACACCAGGAACTTCGGGAGGTTGCCGTAATAGCTGGTTGGGCTGGTCTCGGCCGCCATGTAGTCCCGTAGCGTCTCGTGCGGCCGCAGCGCCGACGGCGCGTTCATGTACCCATGGATGCTGTGGTACAGCGTCGGTACATCGGTCGAGCCCTGGATCGCCGCGTGGCCGCGCAGCGCCATCACGCCCGCGCCGGGCCGGCCGATGTTGCCGAGCAAGAGCTGGAGCAGCGCGCAGCAGCTGATCATCTGCACGCCGTAGGTATGCTGCGTCCACGCGACCGCATAGGCGAACGCGCTGGTGCGGTCGCGACCGGAATTCTCGAGCAGCAGCTCGGCCACCTTGATGAACTTCTCTTTAGGCGACCCGCACACCTGCTCCACCATCTCCGGGGTGTAGCGAGCGAAGTGCCGCTTCAGGATCTGGAACACGCAGTGCGGATTCTGCAGCGTCGGATCTTTGTCCGCGGGCCCCGGCTTGAGCGAGCGCACCAGGTCGTCGAACGGCGGGCCGGCGCGCTTGGCGATCAGGTCCTTCGTGACCGGGCCCGGAGCCTTCGGCCCCCGCTTATAGGCCCACGTGGCGTTGTCGTACCGACCCTCCAGCCCGTTGTACGGCCAGAACGCCGGCTCCGAGAACTTCACCAGCCCTGAGAAGACGCCGTCCAGCTCCTCGGTGTCCTTGAAGTCGTCGCCAATGATCGTCGCGGCGTTGGTGTAGTTGACCGCGAACTCCCTGAAGAAGGGGTCGGAGTTCCAACGCTTCGAGTTGATGACGTAATTGATCAGCCCGCCGAGGAACGCGATGTCCGAGCCCGCGCGAATCGGGACGTGCAGGTCCGCGACGGCGCTGGTGCGGGTGAAGCGGGGGTCGACGTGGACCAGCTTCGCCCCGTTGAGCTTCGCCTTCATGGGCCAGCGGAACGCCACCGGGTGGCACTCCGCCATGTTGGAGCCCATGATCACGAAGCAGTCGGTGTGCTCGAGATTGCGCGGGTACAGGGTCGCCGCGCCGCGACCGAACCGTGTCCCCAGACCGGGGACGCTAGAGCTGTGTCATATCCTGGCCTGATTCTCGATGGCGACGACCCCGAGCCCGCGCCAGAATTTCTGGCACACGTGGTTGAACTCGTTGTCCAGGGTCGCGCCGCCGAGCGCGAACATCGCCGGCGTCATGTTCACGAGCTTCCCGTTGGGGAGCTTCTCGATGAACGTCTCGTCGCGCGTCTTCTTGATCAGCTCGGCCACGCGATCCATGGCCCACTCGAGCTCTACGACCTCCCAGTCCCCGGCCCCCGGCTTGCGGTGCAGCACCTTGGTGGCGCGGTTGGGGTTCATGTGGAGCTGATAGATCGCGGCGCCCTTCGGGCAGAGGGTGCCCTCGTTGTGCGGGCTGCGCGGATCGCCTTCGATGTTGACGATCTTGCCGTCGACGGTGTGGATGAGGGTCGCGCACCCGACCGAACAGAACGGACAGATGCTCGGCGTCGTCTTGGCGTCCTTGATCCGCAGCTCCTGCGCCCGTGCCATCGCCGGCGCCAGCGTCACGCCGAGCCCGACGAGCCCGCCGATAGCCGTGCCCGCTCCGGCGCTGGCGGTGAGGCGCAGGAAATCCCGTCGACCGACCAGCATACGCTCCTCCGCGCTCGAGAGGTGGGTGCGCGCAGCTTCCTCGCCGACCGTCGGATGATATAGAGACGGGGTTGGGAGGACGCAACCCCCCGAACGGCGGTCATTTCACGGGATCTGGCGGTCTCGGGCGTGTTGCCGTAGCGTCCGCTGCCGAGGAGGGTCGAGCGATGCCCGAACTGCCGGAGCTCACGCCGCAGCACTTCGAGATCCTGGTGGTGCGGGAGCTGCGCAAAGTCGGGCTCGACGTCTCCGAGCTCCGCATCCATCGCCGCGCCACGCTCCCCGAGCCGGAGCGGGGCTATCTGCTGGAACTCACGGGCGTCCTGAGCGGCACGGCCGGGCCGCGCCCGGCCCTCATCGCCTGTCGGCGCCAGCAGGCGCCGATTGGACGGGCGGACGTGGAGTCCTTGAGGGAGCACGTCAAAGAGGCGGAGGCGGCGGCCGGACTGTTGTTCGCCGCCACGGACTTCGATCCCGACGCCCTGACCGCTGCGCATGAGGGTGATCTCGCCCTCCTCCGGGTCACGGACGGCCGCAGCGCGTTCGACACCAGCGGCTGGGGCGCACCGGGCCACTACCCCGCCTGGCTCCCCGCGTATTGCGCCCAGACGGTGACACGTGATCCGCTCGGCCAACCGCGATATCGGCTGCTCGAGCCCGGGCAAGGCGATCAGATCCTGCATACGTAAGGAAAGGCACGTCGCATGACCGAGCAGGCACCGCAGAAGGACGCGATGGACGTGCTCCAGGCGTGGGTCGACGACTACAACGCGCGCGCGCGGCCGGGCATCCGGCTCGGCTCGGCCGGAGAAGCGGGTGGCGCCCAGTTGCGATTGCGGTACAGCCCCGCGGACGGTCAGGTCTCGATCCTGCACCTGGTCGCCGTGCAGCGCGATGGCCGCGCCGCCATCCTGGTGCGCCGGTTCGAGGGCCCGACCACCGAAACGGCGGTCGAGGCGGGCCTGTGGGCCTCGCGAGAGCTCGGGCGGCGCTAGTCGCGATCCACGACCTCGGCACACTGGGTGGCGCCGTGAGCCAGGGGAAAGCGGTGAACCGCCGCGGTCAGGTCGTCGGCACGAGCCGCGACGCCCTGGGCCGCACCCGGGCGTTCCTGTGGGAAGAGACCCTGGGGATCGTCGACTTGAAGCCGCTCACCGGCGTGAACACCTCCGCGAACGACATCAACGACAACGGCGACATCGTGGGCGGTGGTGACACCGGGTTCGGCGACTTCCACGCCTACGTGCTGTCCGCCGGCACGAGCTTCGATCTCGGCACGCTCGGGGGAAACGAGAGCGAGGCACTCGCCGTCAACCGGCGCGCACAGGTGGCGGGGCACAGCCGCAGCGGGGGCGCAGAGGTGCAGGCCAAGCATGCCTTCCTCATCGCCGAGCCCGGCACCATGATCGACCTCGGCACGCTCGGCGGAGCGACCAGCATCGCGCACGACCTGAACGACCGCGGCGAAGCGGTCGGCCTGGCCGAGACGACGACGGGTGAGCCGCGGGCGTTCGTGTGGACCGCGACCGACGGGATGCGCGATCTGGGGACGCTCGGCGCCGCGAGCATGGCGCTCGGGATCAACGACCGGACCCAAGTCGTGGGCGGCAGCGGCCACGCGTTCCTCTGGACCGCGCGCGACGGCATGGTCGACCTGGGAACACTGGGCGGGCGGACCAGCTGCGCCAACGCCATCAACGAAGCCGGCTGCATCGTGGGGGCCAGCCAGACCGGGGACACCGACGCCCGCGGCCTGCCCGTCACCCATGCCTTCCTGCGGACGCCGGATGGCGGCCTGTTGGACCTGGGCACGCTGGGGGGCGAGCACAGTGCCGCCCTCGCCGTCTGCGACGTCGTAGAAGACATTGTAGGGGCGCACCATGCTGCGCCCCTACTGTGGATCGCCGGGCACAGCCACGACGCTTCCGCTCGCATGCGGGCTGCGTTGTGGGCCGTGCGCCTGGCGTAACCGGACGCCTTGACTGCGGCGCCCGGAGGCCGTCGTTTTGGAGGCCCAACGAGCAGGCGGTCAACATGAGAGGGATTCGGAAGCTGGTGCTGGCCCTGGGTGCAGCGGCATTCCTGCCCGGCGTCGCGCCGGGGCAAGCGGGCAAGAGTGCAAAGGGCGCGACCGTGAAGATCACGACACCCGCCCGTGGCGCCACGGTGAGCGGGCCCGTGAAGGTGACGCTGGTGGCGAGCGGTGTGGAGATCGTACCGGCCACGGACGAGCGTCCCGGAACGGGGCATCATCACCTGTTCGTCGATCGCGACGTGACGCCGGTGGACGACACGATCCCGCGCGGCGTGACGGGCATCATCCACCTGGGTCGCGGGCAGACCGAGTTCGTGCTGGACTCGCTCAAGCCTGGTCCACACCGCGTGATCGCCGAGGTTGCCGATTGGAAGCACGTGCCCCTGAAGCCGCTCGTTGTCGACACGGTGCGATTCACGGTGAAGGACTGAGCCATGACGTGGACCCAGGTGTACGATCCGCTGCACAATTGGATCTTCTCCACGCTCGTCGCGGCGTTACCGATTCTCGTGCTGTTCGGTTTGCTGGCGGGTTTGCGGGTGAAGCCCCACTGGTGTGCGATCGCGGGCGCCGGGACGGCGGTGCTGGTGGCCGTCGCGGTTTTCGGGATGCCGGTCTCGCTCGCCGGCATGAGCTTCCTGTACGGCGTCGGGTTCGGCGTGCTGAAGATCGCGTGGATCGTGCTCGCGGCCGTGTATCTCTACGACATCTCGGTATTCACGGGCCAGTTCGAGATTATGAAGGAATCGGTGGCGGGGATCACCGCCGACCGACGCCTGCAGCTGCTACTCGTGGCGTTCTGCTTCGGTGCCTTCATCGAAGGCGCGGCGGGGTTCGGGGCGCCGGTCGCGATTGCGGGCGCCTTCATGATCGGTCTCGGATTCAAGCCGTTCCACGCCGCCGCACTCAATCTCATCGCCAACACGTCGCCCGTGGCGTGGGGAGCGATCGGCACCCCGGTGCACACACTGGCGGCGGTCTCGGGCCTGCCGGAGTCGGACTTGAGCGCGATGATCGGCCGCATCCTGCCCATCACGGGCATCATCGTGCCGTTCTGGCTGGTGCGCGCGATGGTGGGATGGGGTGAGACCCTCGAAGTGTTGCCGGCCATCCTGGTAGTGGGAGCCTCGTTCAGCCTGACGCAATACTTCTGGTCCAACCACGTGGACTCGAACCTCGTCGACATCGCGGGCGGAGTCCTGTCGCTCCTCGCGACGGTGGTTTTCCTCCGGTTCTGGCGCCCGAAACGCGTCTGGAGGTTCGCGGACGAGCAGCCGTCGGGCGGCAATCCGGCGGTCGCTCGCAAACACTCTGCCGGTCAGATAGTCAAGGCGTGGATGCCGTTCGCGATCCTGTCGCTGACGGTGCTCGTGTGGGGCCTGCCGGCGGTGAAGGGCGCGATCAACCGCGCCACCACACCGGTGTGGGATGTTCCGCTGCTGCACAACGCGATCAGCCGCGCCGCCCCGGTGGTGACCAAGGTGACGCCCGAGGTCGCGCGTTACGACTTCAACTGGCTCTCGGCGACCGGCACCGGATGCTTCATCGCCGCCATCCTGGCCGGCCTGGTCCTCGGCCTGGGGCCGACGCAGCTGGCGAAGATCTTCTGGCACACGCTCAAGCGCATGAAGCTGGCCGTGATCGCGATCTCGTTCATGCTGGGCCTGGGGTACACGACTCGCTACTCGGGGCTCGACGCGGTGCTCGGACTCGCGTTCACGCGCAGCGGATGGCTGTACCCGTTCTTCGGCACGTTCCTGGGGTGGCTGGGGGTGGCGCTGACGGGCAGCGACACCTCGTCCAACGCCCTGTTCGGCAGCCTGCAGCGGATCACGTCACAACAGCTCGGGCTCGATCCGGTGTTGATGTGCGCGGCCAACTCGGCGGGCGGCGTGATGGGCAAGATGGTGGACGCGCAGTCCATCACCGTAGCGACCTCGGCCACGAATCAGGTGGGCAACGAGGGCACCATTTTCCGCCACGTGTTCTGGCATTCGATCGCGCTGGGCGCGATCGTCGGGGTGATCGTGTTGCTGTACGCGTATGTCTTCCCGGGCGGCGTGCCGCACGGGCTGACGATCGTGAAGTAGCGGGAGAGGCGTGGGTAGGGGCGCACCATGCTGCGCCCCTACTGTTTTCTGCGCGCCTGCTGTTTTCAGCCTCTGGCGCCCGCCCGAACCTCTGCCGGCTGCCAGATGCTGATCTTCCGTGTCTCCGGCATCAGGAACAGGCTCAGCAGGAAGGCGACCGCCGGCACGGTGATGGGATAGACCAGCGCGTGTCCCAGGCTCTGGGACATGGATAGCCCCGCGGTCTGCGCGGACACGTACGCCGCGGTCGTGATGACGGGCACGAGTCCGCCGCCCCAGCCGTTCCCGATGTGATATGGCACCGACACGGACGAATAGCGGATGCGCGCCGGGAAGTACTCGGCGAGAAATGCGCCGATCGGGCCGTACACCATGCCGACATACGAGACCATGATCGCGACGATCAAGATCGCCAGCGGGTAGTTCACGTTGGCGGGGTTCGCGGCGTTACCGAGTGCGGTGTACAGCGGGTAGTAGGTGACGGCCGCCAGGAAGAACCCGGCCAGGATGATCGGCTTTCGGCCGATGCGATCCGAGAGCCAGCCGAAGAAAATCAGCGACGGGGTCGCGATGAGCAGCGCCGCGCCCGTGATGATGGCCGGGTGCAGGACGTCGGGCTTCTGCACCTGCTGGATGAAATAGAGCGCCCAGAACTGGCCGCTGTACCACACGACCCCCTCACCGATCACGACGACGCTGGCGATCAGCACGTATCTGATGTTCTCGCTCCAGAACGCCTCACGCCACGGATTGGCGGACGTCTGTCCTCTCGCCTTGATGGCCTGGAAGATCGGCGTCTCCTGCAGCTGCAGCCGGATGTAGATGGCGATGGCGACCATGAGCAGCGAGAGGAGGAACGGGATCCGCCAGCCCCACGCGTTGAAGGCGTCCGTCCCCACCAGCTCGCGCGTCACGACGATGACCACCAGCGACACCACGATCCCGAGCGTCGGCGACGTCTGGAGCCAGCCGGTGTAGTAGCCCCGCTTGTCGTCCGGGGCATGCTCGGCGACGTACGTGATGGCGCCGCCATACTCGCCGCCCAGGCACAGGCCCTGGATGAGGCGGAGCAACAGCAACAGAATCCCGGCCGTCGCGCCGATCTTGGCGTAGCTCGGCACGAGGCCGATCAGAGCCGTCGACAGGCCCATACCGCTCAGCGTGATGAGGAAGGTGTACTTCCGGCCGACGATGTCGCCGACGCGGCCGAAGACGAACGCTCCGAACGGACGGATCAGGAACCCGGCGGTGAACGTCCCGACCGTCTTGATGAGGGCGCTTCCGGAGGCGCCTGCGGCGAAGAACTTCACCGACAGGAGCGCGGCCAGGCTGCCGAAGATGTAGAAGTCGTACCACTCGATCACGTTCCCGACGGCTGCGGCGATGACGACGCGGCGGAGATCCTTCACGGAGAGCGCAGGAGCGGTCATAACTCCCTCTGGTCGGTGGTGGAGGTTCCAGTGTCCCGCCGAAATGGCACCTTGTCAAGGTGGCGCCCGACCTAGCGGCCGTGCGCGTACTTGAGGGCCGCCTCGGTACGGTTCTTGACGCCCAGCTTCGAGAACAGATGCTGCACGTGAAACTTCACTGTGTTGTCCGAGAGGCCGAGCCGCTCGGCGATCTGCGGGTTGGTGAGGCCGCCGGCGACGAGCGTCCAGACCTCGCGTTCCCGCGGCGTCAAGTCGCCGTGCGCCCCCGCCGCCCGCCCCTCGATCCAGCGGCGCGCGGCCTGGGGGAAGACGAGCTGTCCCGCGTGGACCTGGCGGATCGCCGTGAGCGTCTGTTGCGGCGATTCCGTCTTGAGTGCCAGGCCGTCCGCGCCGGCGTCGAGGGCCGAGCGGAGCGATTCGCCGTCGTTGTACGCGGTCAGCACGAGCACCTTGGGGGGCGTGGGGCGGTCGCGCAGCGCCGCGAGTACTTCGGTGCCCTTGATCGTCGTGAGCTCGAGATCGAGAACGACGACATCGGGCTTGTGCTGCTGCACCAGCTTCACGACCTCGGTGCCGTCGGTGGTCCAGCCGGCGACGGTGATGTCCGGCTCGCCGTCGAGCAGGGCGCGCAGCCCCTCGAGCACGATGGCGTGGTCGTCCGCCAGCAGGACGCGGATCATCGAGGGGCTCATTCCGCGGGCAGCGTGACCGTGAGCGACGTCCCCCGGCCCGGCGCGCTCTCGAGCGCGAACGTGCCCCCCAGCATCTCCACGCGGTCTTGGATGCCGCGCAAGCCGAAGTGTCCGCCCTCCACGCCGACATCTTCCTCGCGCGCCAGCACGCGCTCCGGATTGAAGCCGCGGCCCCGGTCCGACACGGTGAGGGCGAGCGAGCCGGCCTGCCGCTCGACGATCACGTGCTGCTCGGACGCGCCCGAGTGGCGGTGGCCGTTGGCGAGCGCTTCCTGCAGGATCCGGTAGATCGCGATCTTGGTCGGGAGCGCGCAATCGCCGAGGTCGTCGGGGAGGTCGAGCTCCACGCCCTGTTCGGTCAGGGTCTCGTGCTGGACCGCGAGGCCCTCGATGATCTCTCCCAGCGCGCGGCGCTCGAACCCCGGCGGGCGGAACGCGCCGATGAAGTTCCGGATCTCGTTCAGCGCACGCTCGAGCAGACGCACGGCTTGCCGCGACCGCTGCTGGGACGACGGGTCCCCGGCGAGCGCGCGCTCGAGCACCTGGAGCTGTGACAACGCGGCGAAGATGTCCTGTACCGGGCCGTCGTGCATGTCGAGCACGATGCGCTGCAGCTCTCGCTCGCTGGTCGCGAGCAGGCGGCGCGAGGCGGCCCGGGCCTCGGCGTCCCGCAACTCGGTCACAAGCGTCGCGACGCCACGAGCGGCGGGATCCGCTCCGCGACGAAGCCGAGCACCGCCCCGATCGCGAGGGCGATCGCCACGCGGATGCCCCCCTGAACGGTCCCGGCCCGGAGCCCCATCGCGACGCCCGCCCCGGCGAACGCGCCGGCCGTGTAGGCCAGGAGGGGGACGCGCGCCTGCAGCACCATCCCGAACGCCGCGGCACCGAGCACCAGTGCCTGGACGATGTCCTCACCGCCCATGGCCCGGGAGACGGCGTGCGCGACGAGGGCCCAGACGACGCCGGAGATCGTGCCGGCGAGCGTCCGCTGTAATCCGGGAATCCCGCCGCCGGCGGCCAGGGAGCATCCCAGCGCTACGATCACCGGCCACAACGACAGGTTCACCTTCGCCATTTCCGAAATCGCGGTCCACGCTGCCACCACCGCCGCCAGACTCAACCCTCGCATGGTCATCGGGTTCATGGCTTGGCCTCCTCTGAGGTGACGATTCGGTAGGCCTCCATCGCGAAGTACTCGGGCAGGCCCAGCCGGTCGGCGCGCGCCGCCGTTTCCAGGTTGCGCGTTTCCACCCGCTGCCAGAACTCGCGGTCGTCGTGCCCGCCTGGGAACGGTGCGGTGTCCTTCTGCGACTGGTGTTTGAAGATCGCGAACACCTTGGCCCGCAGCTCGTCCTGTGAGAGCGGCACCAGCACGTCCGCTTCCGTGACGGCCCACTCCTGCCATGCGCCGCGGTACAGCCAGACCTCCGGACGGGCGCCGTCGTAGCCCGCCAGCGCCTGCGTGACCGCCGCCTTGCACATGCGGTGGGTTCCGTGCGGGTCCGACAGGTCGCCCGCGACGAAGACGAGTTCCGGGCGGACTTCCTCGAGCAGCGCGCGCACGATCGCGACATCCTCGGGGCCAATCGGGCGTTTCCGCACTTCACCCGTCCGGTAGAAGGGCAGGTTGAGGAAGCGGGCCGCGGTCGGCGGCAGGCCGACCGACTCGAGCGCCGCGATCGCCTCCGACTCGCGGATCATGCGTTTCAGGTCCTGGACCACCGGCAGGTCCACGTCCCCGGGCGTCTTGCGCTCGAAGCTCGCCTCCACGCCGTCGCGCACCCGCTGCACCGCCGCCCGATCGAGCCCCAGCGTCTCCGCGGCGCGGCTCACGAAGTCGAGGTGGCGCCGCACGTCGTGATCGAACACGGCGATGTTTCCGCTGGTCATGTAGGCCACGACGATCGCGTTCTCGTTCTCCCACAGCTTGCGCAGCACGCCGCCCATCGAGATCACGTCGTCGTCGGGGTGAGGGGAGAAGACCAGCACGGGCTTACGGGACGGCAGCCGGCGGCGGCCGCGGATTTTGTCCCGCAGACGGTTGAATACGAGCCCGTTGATCGGTCCGGGAGCCCCGTGCTTCGCGAGCAGCGGGCTCAGGTGGTGCTCCGCGTAGTCGCGCGCGGTGAGCTTGAGCAGGGCCTTGCCCGTCTGCTCTGCCAGCCAGACCGCCGCCCGTTCTGTCAGCTCCGGCGTCCACTCGACGCTCGAGAGCACCCACGGCGTCTTGATCCGCGTCAGCTCGGCAGCGGCCGCCAGGTCCAGATACGCCGTCGCGTTGTCGTGCCGTTGCAGGAACGTGGCGGCCACGTCCGGCGAGACCTCGTCCTCCACCGCGCGCGCCACGATCTCGGCCTTGTGCTCTCCCGTCGCGATGAGCGCGATCTCGCGCGCCTCGAGGATGGTGGCGACGCCCATGGTGACGGCTTCGCGCGGCACGTTGTCTTCGCCGAAGAAGTCGGCGGCCGCATCCTTCCGCGTCACCGTGTCGAGGGTCACGAGCCCGGTGCGCGAGTCCTGGGAGGAGCCGGGCTCGTTGAAGCCGATGTGCCCGCTCTTGCCGACCCCCAACAGTTGCAGGTCGATCCCGCCCGCCTCGGCGATGGCGCGATCGTAGGCGGCGCAACGCTCGGCGACGCGCTCCCGCGGCACGCTGCCGTCGGGGATGTGCACGTGCTCCGGCCGGATATTGACGTGGGCGAACAGGTTTTCCCACATGTAGCGCCGGTAGCTGTGCGGGCTGTCCGGCGCCATCGGGTAGTATTCGTCAAGGTTGAAGGTGATCACGCGTGCGAAGTCCACCTCGCCCGCTTGATGGCGGCGGATCAGCTCGCGATAGATCCCCAGCGGGGTGCTCCCCGTGGCCAGGCCGAGCACGCAGCGGCCGCTCGCCGCCGTCGTGCGCGCGATCACGTCGGCGACGCGATCGGCGAGCAGCACGGCGAGATCGTCGTGGTCGGGAACCACCACCGTAGCGATGCGCTCGCGGTCGCGCGGGCCCTCGATCAGGCGCGGCGGGGCGCGCCGCGCGGGGCTGGGCGGCTTGGGGGGGCGCGCGGTGCGGGCGTCGTCGGGCGTCATCTGGCGTTCTCGCTCCTTGGGGGACAACGTAGCATATGACGATACAATACGCCCGGTCGGGACCGCGGGCAAAGTCAGGCAGCGCGGTTACTTGACGGGCCGTGCCGTTTGTCGCATATGTAAGGCGCGCCCCCCACGATTCAGCGGATACTTTCTTGTGACCGGCGGCCGTGTGTGCGGGTGGGAGTCTCCGTGACGCAACGGGAGCCGTTCGTCGAAGGTCGACGCGAGATCCTGCGCCAGGCGAGCGTCGCCCTCGGGGGCCGCCCCGTCACCGTGTGGGAGGTCTCGGCCCGCGCCGAGCTCGAGCCGCAAGCGTCGAGCGACCCCGCCCCAACGCACCACACCACCAAACTGGACGTCGACGCGACACTGCGGCGCTGGAACATCGCCATCGTGCAGGGCAGCCGCTGGGTCGGATGTATGACCGGCACGAACGGCTTCTGGGTGGTCGCGCCGGTCCGGACCAAGCCCCCCGCGCCGCCTCCCGACGGGCGGGAGCGGCGCAGCCGCGAGCGCCTCACGCTCGAGCTCGCCGGCCTCTGCCTCGGCCTGCTCGACCGGCGCGAGCCCGCGCCCGGCCATGCGCCGCCACGGCCCGACCCGCTCCAGGACATCACCACGCTCCCGGGCATCATCGCACACGAGCTCTCCAACCCGCTCACGGCGGCCCGCGCCGGGCTGCAGCTCGCCATGGAATCGCTGGGTCGCTGGACCGAGGTCGCGGCGGGTCGCCGCCTCGAGCTGCTCGACGAGCTGGGTCAGGTGGTCGAGGACATCGACCGGTCGGTCAGCTTCCTGCGCGCCGTCAAGGACCGAGCGCGGGGCGCCCTGGCGCGCTCCGAGCGATTCGACGCCGTCCGCGTGGTCCGCTCCTGCTGCACGCTCGAGAGCCGGGTGTTGAAGGAGAAGAAGATCCCGCTCGAGTTCGACTCCACGCTCGAGACCGTGTATCTAAAGGGTGACCCCAACGCCCTGTACGACCTGCTCGTGAATCTGATCCGCAACGCCGCCGATGCGAGCGCGGCGCAGCCCGCGCCCATCCGCGTGGGGCTGGTCCAGGAGGCCAGCTCGCTGCGGCTCACGGTTGAGGACCGCGGCGCCGGCATCCGCCCGCAGGACCTCGAGCGCATCTTCGAGCCCGGCTACACCACCAAGGAATTCGGGGAAGGGAGCGGCATGGGGTTGGTGGTGGTGCAGAGCGTGGTCCGCAACATGTTCGCCGGCAGTATCGCGGTCGATTCGAAGGTCGGCGCTGGAACGACCGTCGCCGTCACGCTGCCGATTCCGCCGCAGCGGTCGGTCGATCCGCAACCGTGAGCCGCTCCTCCCTCGTGGCGTCGGCTGCCGCCTGCGTCGCGCTGTTCGCCCATCCCGCTTCCGCCACCGGTCAAGACCTCGCCGTCGACACCGCGGGAGCGGCGGCGTTGATCGATCAGGCGCTGAGCCACTCCGCCGTGATGGCGAACCTCCAGTACCTCACGGACGTGATCGGCCCGCGACTCACAGGCTCGCCCGCCGCGCGCCGCGCCAACGAGTGGACCCTCGAGCGCTTCAAGGCGTACGGCCTGGACGGCCACGTCGAGGCCTGGAAGTTCGGGGGCACGTGGACGCGGGGGTCGATCCGCGTGCGCCTGACGGCGCCCCGGTCGCACGACGTCACGGCGGCGAGCTGGGCGTGGGCGCCGGGCACGGGCGGCGTCACCGTCACAGGACCGGTGGTACGCATCGACGCCAGCACGCCGGACAGCTTCGCGCTCTACCGTCGCCGCGTGAAGGGCGCGTGGGCCATGACCCGCGTGCCATCGCTCGTGTGGAACAACGACGGCCCGCCCATGACCGCCGCCGATTCGGCGCGCCAGCGCGATTTCTTCCGCAGCGTGTTCACCCCGTTCCGTGACGCGGATTCGTCCACCCGGGCCCGTATGCAGCAGTTCGCGAACGACGTCCCCTACCTGCTGCGCCGCGCCGGTGCGCTCGGCATTCTGGTCGACGCCGGAAAGGAGCACGCGCTGCTGAACATGAGCGGTTCGCCCAACCGGCCCCTGCCCCTGCCGCAGCTCGCCGTGGCGCACGAAGACTTCGCGCTGTTCGACCGGCTGCTCGGGGCGGGGACCACGCCGCGACTCGCCGTGACCATCACGAACACGCTGACCCGCGACTCGGTCCCGCAGTGGAACACGGTCGCCGAGATTCCCGGCAGCGAACACCCGGGCCAGGTCGTGATCGTCGGCGCGCACCTCGACTCGTGGGATCTGGGCACGGGCGCGACCGACAACGGCACCGGCGCCATGTGCACGCTCGAGACGGCGCGCGCCATCGCGCAGTCGGGTCTCAAGCCGAAGCGCACGATCCGCTTCGTGCTGTTCACCGGTGAGGAGCAGGGACTCATCGGGTCCCGCAAGTATGCGGAAGCCCACGCCGGCGAAATGGACTCGATCCAGGCCGTGATCGTGCTCGACAACGGCACCGGTGCCATCACCGGCCAGGCGCTGCAGGGCCGTACCGACCTCGAGGCTCTGTGGCGCGCCATCCTCGCCCCCGTCGCCGGTCTCGGCGCCGACTCCGTGGTGAATCGCACCAAGGGCGGGACCGACCACCTCTCGTTCCTGCCGTACGGCGTCCCCGGCTTCAACTTCAATCAGCTGGAGCGCGGTTACAACCACACGCACCACTCCCAGTCCGATACCTACGGCATGGCGATCCCGGCGGACCTGATGCAGGCGTCGGCGGTCATGGCGGTGTCGGCATTCGAGCTCGCCAACCTCCCCGGCATGATTCCGCGAGGCGAGCGCTCTGCGCCGACGCCCGTGCAGGCCGTGAAGATCAGCGACAGCCTGGTCGTGACAGGCAGAGGATCCAACTAGCCTTCGGCCAGCAGCGTTTCGAGATTCAGCGGCTTCGTGTGCATCGCCAGCGTCCCGTCGGACGCTCGAGGCCATTCAGGCTCCGGCCGGTCCCGATACAGCTCGACGCCGTTCCCATCCGGGTCGCGCAGATAAATCGCCTCGCTCACGCCGTGATCGGCCGACCCCTCGAGCGGGACGCGCGCCTCGAGCAGGCGGCGCACGGCCGCCGCGAGCGCCTTGCGATCCGGATAGAGAATCGCGAAGTGGTATAGGCCGGTCGTGCCCGGGGGCGGTGGCGGCGCGCCGCGCCCGGCCCACGTATTGAGCCCGATATGGTGGTGATAGCCCCCGGCCGAGACGAAGACGGCATCCGAGCCGTATCGCGTGGTCACCTCGAAGCCCAGCACGTCCCGGTAGAATCGCAGCGAGCGGTCCAGGTCCGCCACGGTCAGGTGGACGTGCCCGATGCGGGTCGCCGGATGGATCGTCATCTTGCCCTCTGAACGTTGGCCGGTTCCCGTTGTATTTTTCCGTCATGAACGCCATCCCGAGAATCCCACCGCCCGTCAACGAACCCGTCCTGAGCCACGCCCCCTCCACGCCGGAGCGGGTCGAGCTCAAGAAAGCCCTCAAGGACCTGTCGACACGTCAGGCCGACATTCCGCTCGTCATCGGGGGCAAGGACGTCCGCACCGGCACGACGGTCGACGTCGTCATGCCCCACTGCCATCACCACGTCCTCGCGAAGGTGCAGCAGGCGAGGCCCGGCGAAGTGCAGGCGGCGATCGCCGCGGCGCGCGACGCCTGGCGCGACTGGTCGGCGTGGGGATTCGAGCGGCGGGCGGCCGTGTTTCTCAAGGCCGCGGATCTGCTCGCGACGCGCTACCGTCCGATCGTCAATGCCGCCACCATGCTGGGCCAATCGAAGACGGCCCACCAGGCGGAGATCGACGCGGCGTGCGAGCTGATCGACTTCTTCCGCTTCAACGTGCACTTTGCCGAGCGCATCTACGCGGAGCAGCCCCTCTCCGCGCCGGGCACCTGGAACTACCTCGATCACCGTCCGCTCGAGGGGTTCGTCTACGCCATCACGCCGTTCAACTTCACGTCGATCGGCGGCAACCTCCCGACCGCTCCCGCCATCATGGGAAACACCGTCGTGTGGAAGCCCGCGGCCACGGCGGTGCTCTCGAACTACTTCATCCTGAGACTGCTCGAGGAGGCGGGGCTCCCCCCCGGCGTGATCAACTTCATCCCCGGGCCGTCGGCGCAGGTGTCGGAGCGCGCCCTCGCCGACCGCGCGTTCGCCGGGATCCATTTCACGGGCTCGACCGAGGTGTTCCAGGCGCTGTGGAAGCAGGCCGCGGCGAACCTCACATCCTACGCGGCCTACCCCCGCCTGGTCGGCGAGACCGGCGGCAAGGACTTCATCCTGGCACACGCGAGCGCGGACGGGGACGCGCTGGCGACCGGCATGATACGGGGCGCCTTCGAGTACCAGGGTCAAAAGTGCAGCGCCGCCTCACGGGCGTACGTGCCCGCTTCCCTCTGGCCCAAGGTCCGGGATCGCATGCTCGAAATGCTCGCCGATGTGAAGGTGGGCGACCCGGCCGACTTCCGGAACTTCATGGGGGCGGTGATCGATCGGAAGGCGTTCGACAAGATCAAGGCGTACATCGATGCCGCGAAGCAGGCGCCGGGGGTCAAGGTGCTGTTCGGCGGCGGCGCCCGGGACACCGACGGCTACTTCATCGAGCCCACGCTGCTGCAGGTGGACGACCCGGGATACCGGACGATGTGCGAGGAGATCTTCGGGCCGGTCCTGTCGGTCCATGTGTACCCCGACGCACGCTGGACGGAGACGCTGCGCACCGTGGACGAGACGTCGCCGTACGCGCTCACAGGGGGGGTGTTCGCGCAGGATCGGCGCGCCGTGGACCAGGCACAGCAGGCGCTCCGCTACGCGGCCGGGAACTTCTATGTGAACGACAAGCCGACCGGCGCCGTGGTCGGCCAGCAGCCGTTCGGAGGAGCGCGCGCCAGCGGCACCAACGACAAGGCCGGGAGTTTGCTCAACCTCGTGCGCTGGGTCAGCCCGCGGGCCGTGAAAGAGAACTTCCTGCCGCCTCGGAGCTTTACCTACCCCTTCATGGCCGAGTCGTGATCGCCGGGGGCGCCCGCCCGCCCATCCTCGTGCTGGCGATGGGGGGCGCCTTCGTGTTGCTCGTGATCGCCCTCCTGATCGGCTCCCTCACACGGCCGGAGTTCCCACCGTACGCTGTCACGGCGCCGCACGCCGCAAGCGTGGGCGACTCGCTGGTCGGACCGGCGACCTACACCGTGGACGCCGCCGCCACCGATCGCTGGCGTCGCTTCGACTTCGGGCGCAACGCCGCCGTGGACTCCGGCCCCTGGGACATCGCCTTCCGCCGCTTCCACGTGATTGCCGCACCCGGGGGGGGCGTCGTCGACCTCGGTGCCGTGCCGTTCGACTCCGTGCGTGAGCTGCCCGTCGCCGGCTACGTCGAGAACACCGCGGTGCCGGATACCACAAATCCCGGGGTGGGGAAGTGGTACGCCTACAGCATGCTCAGTCACCTGTTGATGTCGAAGCATCACGTGTACGGGGTACGCACCGCAGGCGGGAGATACGCCAAGCTCGAGCTGCTCGCCTACTACTGTCGGGACGCCGGCACGGCGTGCGTCACCTTCCGCTACGCCTACCAGGGGGACGGGACCCCGCGCGTCGCCCGCTAGCGACAAGCCCCCGGCCGCGCTCGGCCGGGGGCTCGCGTGGTCGGTTGCCTGCGCACGATCACTTGGGCGGCAGAATCTTGAACATCCCCGTACCGCACACCGGACACACGCCCTTCAAGGCCGGCCTGCCGTTGGCCATCTTCACCTGTTGGGCGTTGGAGATCTTCCGCTTGGCCTTGCATTTCACACAGTAGCCCTCATCCGCAGCCATCGGGGCCTTTCCAGCCTTCGCCATTGCGTTCCTCCGTTCGGGGGCAGGGGCAGGGGGATGGGGTGCATGGGGTGGGGGTCAGAGGAGGCTCCCCCGGGTCACCCCCCCGGGACGGTGACAACATAATACGCTGTGCTCAAATCGTGGGAGCGGAGGTAGCTGGGGGGGTGTCGGAGAAGCCATTCCGCTTGTGAGTTCCATCACAAAACGGCTTTGTGGCGGAGCCGCCACATCTGCACAGCACAACGACTTCCGCCGGTTTGCCGTCCTTGCGGGGGGGCACGGCCAACTCTCGGCCGTCGGGGGTCACGATGCGCACCGGGCCCTGGACCACGAGTGGTCCATTGGCCTTGGGCGTGATGGTGGGAATGTCAGTCACCCCCAATTATACCCCCCCCGCCGGCGTGAACGAAACGCCACCTTGCGGCGTACCTATCAGTGCGTTTAACGTAACTGCTCAAACTGCACGATTCGCGGCCTGGTAAGGACCGTCGCGTCGGAGGGAGGGACCGCACGCCCGAACTCCGCCGGTGGCGCCCCCAGGCCGTTTTTCGTGCGTGGGAACGGCGCCACACGTGGCAGGGTATCTCAAGCCGCTCTTCATGCGAACCTCGAAGTCCTTCTGCGTAGCGCTGCTCGCGGCTGCCTGCGTTTCGGAGCACGGACCGCTCACGAACCGCATGGCGCAGTCGGCGACGCCCTACCTCGCCCGTGCGGCGCATCAGCCGGTGAGCTGGCAGCAGTGGGGACGTGATGCGTTCGCGCTCGCGGCGCGGCTCAACCGGCCGATCCTGCTGTACGTCGGTGCCGACGATTGCCGCTGGTGCGGCGTAATGGACCTCGAGGTGTATGGCGACGCCGTCCTGGGCGCGATGATCGATTCCCTGGTCGTGCCCGTGCGGGTGGATCGCGACGAGCGACCGGATGTGGCACAGCGCTACGCCAAGGCCGTGCAGCTGCTCGCCGGCCTGCGCGGCTATCCTCTCACTGTCTTCCTGACGCCCGACGGATCGGCGTTTTTCGGCGGCACGTATTTCCCGCTCGACGATCCCGTCACGGGCCGTGGTCTGAAGCAGCTGCTCCCCGAGGTCGCGCGCAGCTACCGCGAGCAACGCCCGTCGATCCTGCGGCGCGCGGCGCTGGTGCAGCGTCTCGCCGTGGGCCGGTCGGCGCCGGGTCGCGGGGCGCTCAAGGCCGCCGGGGTCGAGCGCGAGGTCGAAGCGGTGCGCGGCGCAGTCGGGGCGGCCGTCCGGGCACGCGAGAGCGTCGCGAGCGTTCGCTACGCCCAGGCTGCGGATTTGCTGCTCACCGTCTTCGCCCGCACGCGCGACTCCGCGTACTTGAGGCCCGCCCTCGCCGTGCTCGACTATATGGTCGATTCGGGTGACGCCGCGGTGGCCGCCGGCGCCCGGGACGATCCGCCCGAGCTCGTGCGGGCCGGACTGCTGCGCGATCTGGCCGCGGCGTGGTCGGCATCGAACGACCCGCGCTACCGCGACGCCGCGCGCGTGCTCGCCCAACGGCTCGCGGGTGACGTAGGCCGGGCGAGCGACCGCACCGTCTTCGCCGATCGCGACGCCTACGTGATCGGTTCCATCCTCGACGGGGGCGCGACCATGGAGGATCAGGCGGCGGTGGGGCGCGGGCAGGCGGCGCTCGACAGCCTGCTGCGGCGTGTCTATGCTCCGCGCCGCCCCGTGCGGCACGTCGCGGGGCCGAGCTCCGCGCCGCGCGCCTTGCTGCAGGATCAGGTCCAGGTCGTGTGGGCCTGCCTTGCGGCGCATCGCGCCACCGGCGAGGCGCGCTACCTCACGGTGGCCCAAGACCTGGCTGCAGTCCTGCAGCGCGACTTCGCGGACTCGGGCGCGGGCGGCTACTTCGACGCCGCGGCGACCGACGCGGCCGCTGCCGCTCTCGCGGAGCGCGCCAAGCCCGTGCTCGACGACCTGATGCCGGGAGCGAACGCTTCCGCGGCGCGCGCCTTGCTGCGGCTCGCCCGCGTGACCGGGGATCCGCAATACCGCCGGCGTGCCGAGGCTACACTCGTGACGTTCGCGGGCGCGGTGGCGGGGGAGGGGCTGCAAGCATCCACCTATCTCGCGGCGGTGCAGGACTACCTGCGGGACCGCTGATCCGGTTTCCTTCCGCAACACTCCAGGGCCGTTTCCCGCCGCTGGCGCCTGCCGCCGCGCCGGTGCTAGCGTGACGCCCTGATCTCCATGCAGGTCGTATGGATGTAACGGGGGCCTCCTCCGACGCGGAGGTGGTGGCTCGTGTGCTCGGCGGCGACCGCGAGGCGTTCGGCCTCGTCGTGCGTCGCTACGAGGCCGGTTTGCTGCGGTTCGCCGCCCGCATGCTGGGCAGCCGCGACGCCGCCGCGGATGCGGTGGCGGAGAGCTTCGTTCGGGCGTATCGCCACCTCGCGAGTTGCCGGGAGCCGACGCGGCTGCGCACCTGGTTGTATCGCATCGTGGCGAACCGGTGCAAGAGCCATCTGGCGCGGCGCCCGATCGCCGACGTCTCGCTGGACGAGGCGCCTCCCGTGGCCGATCCGTCGGACACGGAGGTCGCCCTCGAGCGCGCCGAGCAGCTCGCGCTGGTGCGACGCGCCCTGGTGCGGCTGTCGCCCGAGAAGCGCGAGGCGTTCCTGTTGAAACACGTGGAGGGGCTGAGCTACGAGGAGATGGCGGCGGTGACGGGGGAGCGGATTCCAACGCTCAAGATGCGCGTGCACCGCGCTCGGGAGGCGCTGCTGCAGGTGCTGGAGGACCACGAATGAACGCGATCGATCCGAGGATACATCAAGTGCTCGACGGGGAGCTGGCGCCGGGGGCCCTGTCGACCGAACTGCGTCGGTCGGTGGAGCGGCTCGTGACGGCCGTCGCCCTGCTCGCCGCGCCGCTGCCGCTCCCGAGCCTCGAGCCGCGGGTGATGGCGCTGATCCGCCGCCCCGTACCATCGCGCGCGCGCCGTCTGCTGCGCTGGCTTGCGACGCCGCGCTCGGTCACCTTCCGGGTCCGCCCCGTCTGGAGTCTGGCGTTCGCGGCCGTGGTGGCCATGCTGACGCTCGTCCCCATCGGGCACGAGGGCCCCGATATCGGCGAGCACGAGGGCATCGCCCAGTTCGTGGGCCGCTTTCCCGGGGCGCAGTCGGTGCACGTGGTCGGCTCCTTCAATGACTGGCGTCCCGGCTCGATCGCGCTCGAGGACGTCGACCAGGACGGCCTCTGGCGTGCGACCGTCGTGCTCCCCACCGGGGCCTACGAGTACATGTTCGTCGTGGACGGTGAGCGCTGGGTCCCGGACCACCTCGCCGAGCGCCTGGTGTCGGACGAATTCGGGCGCGAGAACTCCATCGTGATCGTGCGGCCGGCGCGGCGATGAGGCTCTGGCTCGGCTTGGCGCTCCTCGCGGGGCCCCTCGCCGCCCAATCGGCCCGGGCGCGGCTGGAAGGCCGGGTTCCGGGCGCGGCGGTTCCCGCGCTCGACTCCCTGGTCCAGCAGGCGGTCGCGGAAGGGCTGCCGACCGAGCCGCTGATACAGAAAGCCCTGGAGGGGGGGGCGAAGCAGGTCACGGCGCCCCGCATCGTCGCAGCCGTGCAGCTCAGCCTGGGCCAGTTGCGCGCTGCGCGCGACCTCTTGATCCGTGCCGGTGACGAGCCGCCGGTGACGCCTGGGGAGGTGACGACCGTGGCGTGGGCACTGCGGCGCGACCTGCCCGCCCCGGTGGTGGAGCGGGTGGTCGCCGCGCTGCCGCGTCCGCCGCGAGCGTCGGCGATGCACGCCGTCGCCGATCTTGCCGCGCATCGTTTCGACCCGGACTCCGCCGCCGACTTGATCATCGCGGCCATCGGTCGGGGGCTCGTGCGCGAGCGGCTGCTCGACGTGTCCGCCGCCGCGGCGCATGAGCTGCAGCGCGGGCACACCCATGCCGAAGCGCTCGCGCTGGTGCGCCAGGCGCTCCCCAACGTGCCCGCGTCCCCGAAACCCACGCGCAGCGCGGTGGCTCGAGCCCGCCGGCCGGCAGCCCCACCGCCGTAGCCGGGCGTGGCCGTTCCACACTGGAACTGGTCAACTCGCCGCGGCCGCGCGCGTTCCGCCGCGTGACGCGGCGCACCAGTCGCGGGTCTCACCCGTGAAGCGAGCCAGGGTGGCTCGCCCCATACCTCCGGAGGTATCGAAACATGATTCGTCGCACGCTCCTCGCGCTGGCGCTCCTCGCCGCTCCCGCCATCGTGGTGGCGCAGCAGCCATCCCCGATGCAGGGGCAGGCGCCGGCGGCCGACACGTCGAAGGCCAAGCCGGCCAAGAAGTCCGCCAAGAAGGGCGCCAAGAAGCACGCCGCGAAGCCGGCAGCCAAGCCCGCGGCCAAAGACACCACCAAGACAAAGATGTAAGCAGTCGGGGTTACGAGGTGTAATCGGCGTTGATCCGGACGTATTCCGGCGTCAAGTCGCAAGTCCACACCACCGCCTCCGCGCGACCGAGTCCGAGGTCGACGCGGAGGCGGATCGTTTTCTGCTGGAAGATCGCGCGCGCGGCGCTGGTGTCGGCGTGCGCCACGGCTCCCCCGCTGGCGAGCGTCAGCCACTCGCCATCCGCGGAGGCCTGGAGCGAGAGGCGCTCGGTGGCGAGCGTCACGCCGGCCGTCCCCGCGGCCGCCAGGATCCGGCCCCAGTTCGGGTCGGCCCCGTAAACCGCGGTCTTGACCAGGACGGAGCGCGCGATGGCGCGCCCGACCTCCCGGGCGGCCGTCTCGCTCACCGCGCCCACGACCTGGATCTCGACGAGCTTCGAGGCACCTTCGCCGTCAGCCACGATGGCGAGCGCGAGCGTCCGTGCCACGTGCTGCACCGCGTCCTCGAACACCTTCCACACCGCGCCGTCGCGCGCCGGGTCCACGCCGGACGCCCCTCCGGCGAGCAGGAGCACCGTGTCGTTGGTGCTGGTGTCGCCGTCCACCGAGATGGCGTTGAAGCTGCGATCGGCGACGCGACGCAGCAGCGGCTGGAGCGCCGCCGGCTCGCCCGCCGCGTCCGTCGTCAGCACCGCGAGCAGGGTGGCCATGTCGGGATGGATCATGCCCGCCCCTTTGGCGATCCCCCCGACCGTGATCATGCCGGCGGGGGTCTCGAGGCGCACGGCACAGTGCTTGGGCCGGGTGTCGGTGGTCATGATGGCGCGCGCGGCATCGAGGCCGCCGTCGGCGGTGAGATGGGCGGCGGCCGCCTGGAGGGCGCTGGTGATCTGATCGAGCGGCAGCGGCACGCCGATCACGCCGGTGGAGAGCACGAGCGCGGTGCGGGCGGGCAGGCCTGCCGCCTGTTCGGCCGCGTGGGCCATCGCGCGTGCAGCCGCGAGCCCGGGCGCGCCGGTGCAGGCGTTCGCGACCCGCGCGTTCATGGCGACGGCCCGGATGCGGCCCGGGCGCTCCACCAGCAGGTCGGCGTCGTACGTCACTGGCGCGGCGCGCAGGGCGTTCTTGGTGAACACGCCCGCCGTGGCGCAGCTGGTGGCGCTCACCAGCAGCGCGACGTCGGGCGCACCATCGGCCTTCAGTCCCGCATGCGCCGCCGCGGCGCTGAAGCCGCGCGGCGACGTGACGGAGCCGTTCGGGATCTCGGTGAAACCGGAGGACATCGGCGGAAAATAGCCCGTGCCCGTCGCTTGTGTAACCGCCCGGCGCGTCATATCATAGCACAACCTTCCCGGGAGGCCCGTTCGATGTCGGAACCGTTCTTGAGCTCCGACGACTACGACGAACGCGCGCATCATCTGTACAACGACGGACAATACGACTACGCCATCGAGACTCTGCGAGAGGGGTTGGGCCTCTACCCCCACGCCGTCGAGCTGCACGTCGGCATGGGCTACGCCCGGCTCGCCCGCGAGGAGTATCTCTGGGCGCGTCGGGCGTTCGAGGAAGCGGTGGGGCTCGACCCCGAGCACGAAGACGCCTTGGCGGGGTTGGGCGAGGTGCTGCTCAAGTTTGGTGAGCGGGGCGGCGCCGTCGCCTGTTTCGACCGCATCCTCGCGCTGGGCTTCAAGGACGACCACGACCTCATGCTGCAGGTCGGGCGCGCGCTGTTCCGTGAAGCCGCTCTGGACCAGGCGCGGCGCTTCTTCGAAGTCGCCATCACGGGGCATCCCGATTCGGCCGAGGCGGCGGCGTGCGTGGGGTACGCGGCGCACCGGCTCACGGACGAGGGGGGCGCGCTCTACTGGCTGCGCCGGGCGCTGGAACTGGAGGCGGGACACGCCGAAGCCCGCATCTATCTCGCCAACCTGCTGTACGACCGCGGGGAGTACGAGGCGGCGCTGTTTCACCTCGAGCGCACGCAGCCGGCGGATCATTTCGACGGGCTCGCCATCTGGCGACTGATCGAGCTGAAGAAGAGCGTGTACCGTCTCCCGGATGACGACCCGGAGCTCGTGCCCTGGCATCACCGCCTCGACGAGCTCGCGGGGGACGCCGGGCCCGAAGACCTGCTGCTCGCGGAGATCGAGGCGATGGGGCCCGACGGCCAGCTGCGCGACCCGCGGCAGCTCGAGCTGTTCGGGACGCTGCTCACGGAGCTGCAGGGCATGAAAGCGCGGTCGGGGCCGGGCGACGTCCACCGCGTCAGCACGCTCGGCGGCGCGACCTACGTGGGGACGTGGGAGGAGATCGTGCGCCAGATGAAGGACGACGCCGCGGAGTGGGCCCGCGGCTCGCTCGAGCAGTACATGGCGGCTGCCGCGCACCGGGGGCGCAAGGAGACCGGGGTCGCGATTCCCGCGACGGATCCCGAGAGCTTCATCCGGGGGAGCGCGGACGCGGGGCTGCTGCGCATACTGCACTGAGCGGAAGGTTGGTGGAGGTTCGGGAGGTTGGTGGAGGTTGGGGAAGGTTTTGACGTCAGCGGAGCAGCCTCCCCCGACCTCCACCGTCCTCCACAACCTCCACCAACCTCCGGCGTCAGCTGCCGTGTTTCAGTTTCACCGCGATCGAGAGCGGCCCGTCCCCCAGCGCCACGAGCGTGATCGCTCCCGCGAGGAGCAGTCCTTCGAGCTCGATGTTCCCGCCGTGCGGCACCTTCACCGCGAAGATGGCGACCAGCATCTCGATGGCCATGCAGATCGACCAGGCCCGCGTAAAGATTCCGAGCAGCACGCACGCCGCGCCCACCGTTTCCACCGCGATGAGGATCACCGCCCAGATCGTCGCGAACGGGAATCCGATCCCGTGGAGAAACCCGGCGACGGCCGGGATGCCGTTGTGAAATTTCGTCAGGCCGTGTTGCAGAAAGACGCCGCCGACGGCGAGCCGCATGAAAAACGCGGCGTACGGCGTGAGCTGGTTCATGAGTTCTCCGGAAGGATGGCGTTGGTCACCGGCCCGCGCCGGCGCGAGTCGACGCGCACTTCGCGCGCGCCGAACCGCTTGATGATCACGTCGAGACCGCGTTGTGGCCGCGCGCCCCCGCCGCCTGCCACGTCGGCGAAGCAGAGCCCCGCATCCGGCACGCCGTGCAGCGCGACGTGCCCGCCGTTGCAGACCAGCGCGGCCGACAGGCCGCTCGGCCCGAGCGTCACGACCGGCGGGCTCGCGGGGTTCAGGCCCGCCGCGTTGGCGGCGGCGAGGAGCAGCCCGGCAACGGCCTGCGCGTCCGTGAGGCGGTTCGCCGGAACGCCGCCCAGGTCCGCGAAGACGTGGTCGAACGTCACCCCGGGCAGTGGTCCAGACGCGTGCGCAGCGGCGCGACGAACGTCCCCCGAATGACTTCCACCCCGAGCGTGTCGTTGTACAGGTCGGTGCGCTGCGCGTTGAACAGGTAGCGGCCACTGATGATGGCGCCACCGGTCACCGGCGCGAATTGGGTGATCGTGATGCTGCCGGCCACCAGCGAGTCGGCAACCGTGCCGTGTGAAAACGCGAAGATGCTGAACAGCGGCGTGACGTTGTGGCTGCTGCGCCAGAACGCCCACGGCCGGGGCGGGTTGCAGAAGGGGTCGAGCGTCCCGACCCGGGAGGCCCCCGCCTCCTGCGGACTGATGAAGTCGATGTCGAAAGTCGTATCCCCTCGGAGGAGCGAATCGGTCAACGTCACCAACATCTGGTCGAGCAGGGTGCTGTCGCTGGAGAGCGCCGAGTCGACCAGCTGGAATGCCAGTTTCTGGTTGAGCCTGGGGTAGTGGAGGCCCACGGCCTTCCCCCCCTCGTGACGGATCGCCGTGCCGAGCACGGTCTGGAAGAAGTATCCCGGCGAGTTCGTGTCGGCCAGGGCGAGGACGACCACGGCGCCGGTGTCGGAAACCGTGTCCGCGCCTCCGGTGGTCACGTGGACCACGTAGGGCACCGCGCCGCCCGAGGTCACGGCGGTCACGAGCCCCGTCGACGTGTTGATCGTCACCCGGGGGCTCGAGGAGGCGTCGAACCAAACGGTGTCCGTGGCGAGCGCGTCCTTCTTCTTGATGGCGTAGGGGATGGTGAACGTGTCCTGCTGCATCAGCACGACCGTGTCCGTGAGCAGCGTGAGGTCGAGCGGCCGCGAGACGGCCACGAGGGCCACCCCCGTCGCCTGCCCGCCGGACGCGGTGAGCGTCGCGACGCCCTTGCCGACCCCGTGGACGACGCCGGTCGTGGCGTTGATCGTCGCCACCGAGCTCGGACCGATGGCCCACGTGAGGGGACCGGGGTTCGCGCGCTGGCCGTCGCTGTTGTAATAGGCGAAGTCGCGCGCCGTGAGCGAGTCCCCCACGAACAACGAATCGAGGATCGGGCTCAGGATCAGGATCGGCGGCAGAGGGCTCGACACGTCGAAGCATGCGGCGCCCGCGACGATCGTGAGGGCCAACAAGGTTCGTCTCATGGTGCCTAAGTGTAAGAGGGCTCGGCCGGGGGTGGCCAGGGTTGCCGGTAGCGTTATGGAACCCCGTTCTCGGGGGATTGCTCCCGCCGGCACTAGAACATCGACATCGCGAGAAACGAGCGCAGGTTATCGTTCGTCACCCGGAGCCGCGCGCACAGCAGCCGTACCACCGACCACAGCACCTTGTACGCGATGTCGCGGTTGAAGTCGAGCAGCAGCTCGAAGTCGGCGCGCGCGATGGTGATGAGGGTGCAGGTGGTATTGGCGATGGCGTCGGTGGAGCGCTCCGAGCGGTCGAAGATGGCCATCTCGCCGAAGCAGGCACCGGGCTTGAGTACGGCGAGGGCTTCTTCTCCCGAGCCGGGGATGGTCCGGGAGATGCGCACCTCCCCCTCTGAAATGATGAACAACCGGTTGCCGGGCTCGCCTTCCTTGAAGACGTGTTGGCCCACGGCGAACTTCTGCTCGCGACACACTTCTGCCACGCGGGCGAGCTCGCCGTCGTCCAGGTCTTGGAAGATCGCCGCCTGCTTCAGCAGATTCAGGTTCACGCGGACGAAGCTATCGGGCGCCGGAGGGAGGGGCAAGTGAAACCGTGGGTGACGTGGGCGGATCTGCTGACCGCGCTGCGACTCCCCCTGGCGGCCGCGTTTCCGTTCGTCCACCGGCCGGCCGCGCAGCTGGGGCTCGTGGCCGCGGCCGCCGCGTCCGACTTCTTCGACGGCATGCTGGCGCGCCGCCTCGGCGAGTCGCGCGCCGGCGCCGTGCTCGATCCCACCGCCGACAAGATCTTCATGGCCGCTGCCTTCGTCACCGTCGCCCGGGCGGACCTGCTGCATCCCCTCGAGATCGCCGGCGTGCTGAGTCGGGACATCGTGGCCACGCTGGGGTACGTCGGTGCGTGGCTGCTGCGGCACCCGATGACGCTGCCGGCGCGCGCCGGCGGCAAGGCCGTCACGGTGCTGCAGCTGTTGACGCTGGTGGCCTGCATCGTCGCCTCGCCTCACGTGCGCTCGATCGCGTGGGCGACGACGGCGGTGGGCCTGTATGCGATCTGGGACTACGGCCGGGCAGCCGCCCGGGTGAACGCACAGCGCTGACAGGGGGACGTGATGCGGAGCGTGGAGCTGGCGTTGCTGCTCGTCGTGGTCGGCACCGTGGCGCTCGCGGCGCAGGAGTTCCATCCCCCGCCCGTGCGCTCGGCCGGGGAGCGCGGCACCCGGCTGGGGCTGTTCGGGTTCGGGGTGCGTGGTGGGATCGACCTCTCCGGAAACACGCAGCTGGTGTTCGGCGTCGCGCTCGACGCCGGCAATCTCGTCACCAGTCGCTTCCGGCTCCGTCCGTCAGGCGAGATCGGCGTGTTCAACGGCGTGAACAGCTACGTCGGGAGCCTGGAAGGGATCTACCGCTTCACCGGCGAGGGACAGGCCGCCACGCCCTACGCGGGCGGCGGCTTCAGCCTCGTGGGGCACGACCGCTGCGGTACCGATCGCGATTGTCCGGACGTGTGGCTCAACGTGGTCGTGGGCGTGGAGCTGCATTATCGCTCCACCTTCAACTGGCTGCTCGAATACCACGGCATGGGTGGGTTCCGCCACAACCGCCTGTACATGGGCCTCACGACACGGCGGGGGAACTGACGTGGCGGCGAACGTCGCGGAGATCACGATGCGCTGGCGCGAAGCCCTGGAGTTCGACGCGCAGGGGCCCGGACGCCCGCCGGTCGTGGTCGACGGCAACAGCGTTGTCGCCGCGTCACCGGTGGAGCTGTTGCTCGTCGCCGCCGCAACCTGCACCGCGTCGGACGTGGTGCTGATCCTCCAGAAACAGCGCGTCGCGCTGCGCGGGCTCGAGGTGCAGGTGCAGGGCACGCGCCGGACGGAGCAGCCGCGCCGCTTCCTCGCGCTGCATTTCGTGTTCACCCTCACGGGGGACGGGGCCGACGAGGGCAAGGCGCGCCGCGCGATCGATCTCTCCCTCGAGAAATATTGCTCCGTGGTCGCCTCGCTCGCCTCCGACATCCGCATCACCTACGACGTCGCACTTCGCTAGAACGTTCGCGGGTGCCGCCGCCCTCGCCGCCGGCACGGCTCTCGTGGCGACGCCGGGCTGTGCGCAAGCGCTCAGCGCGACTGAAGCGGGCGTGGGCGCGACGGTCGTGCTGGCGCACCGCTCATTCTGGGGTCCGGAGCTCGTCGTCGCCCGACGCCCCGGAGGGCAGGGCCGCTTCTCCGTGACGCTGGCGGGTGGGGACTACCGGGGCACGGCCGGCGTGCGCGTGGCCGCGGACGCACAGCTGCTGCTCCGCCCGGGCGATCGCTCGGGCCCCGAGCCGTACGGAGGATTGGGATTGGCCTTCTTCGGGGCCGAGGGGGAGCGCGGCGCCGGCTACCTCACGGCGCAGGTGGGGGTGGAGGCGGCACCGGGGCGCCGCCGGGGGTGGTATGCGGAGCTCGGTTTGGGCGGCGGCGTGCGGCTGTCCCTGGGCCGGCGCTTCCGCCGGTTTCCGCCCTGGTGGTAGACCGGCGCGACCTCAGACGGTCGCGGCCACGGTCGCGCTGCGCCCCACCACCGGGCGGCAGTAGCGCTCTCCCAAAACGCGCAGCTCGCTGAGCTGTGGCTCGTCCAGGCCGTCGTAGCGGTCGGCGAGATAGAGCATGGTGTCGTCAAACCACTCTTTTTGATGTTCCGCGCTGGCTTCCAGAACGCCGCAGCGGAGAATGTGGGAGAACAACTCGTCGCGGGCCTGCTCGAAGGGGGTGGGGGTGGACATTCTCCTCGGTTCCGCACGTTTCTTGGCCATGCCTCTGGGTGCTCCTCTCCTGTCAGGACCGGGAACTATGGGGGCGCGGGACGGCTCGTTGCTCAAGTACCGATCAATCGGCGCCGCAATGTAATAGGGCGCGTGATACGGCGCAAAGGGCGGACGTGCGGGCCCGCCGTGTGGTATTATCATGAACGGGAAGGCCGTGCGGGGCGGGACGCGGGGACCCGACATCTCACCCAAGGCAGGCACATGAGCGATCACTCGGACGAAGTGTACGGCCCGGACCGGGCGGAGCGCCTGCTCGCGATGTTGCGCGCCCTCGCCGAGCGCATTCAAGCACTCGACCGGGCCGGGCGACTCCTCGAGCGGGTACCCGAGCTGCAGAAGCTGCTGGGGAACACGCGCAGCGAGCTGTTTCACTATGAAGTACGCCTGACCTACGACACGCCCGAGGTCGCCGAGAGCCGCCGCATCGTGGACGAGGCGGAGCGACAGGCGCGCGACACGCGGGCGGGATTCGACGACGACGAGGACGACGAACCGTGGAGGAGGGTGCCGGGCGAATGAAGGGGTTCTACCTGTTGCTCGTGGGGGTGGCGGTGATCGGTGGTGGAGTCTTGTGGTACGGCTCGCAGCGCACGCCGGCGCCGGCGCCGAGTGCACCCGTTGCGGTCGCGGCGGCGGACGGGTTCCGGGGTTACACGCTGGGGTCGGACTCGGCCGCGATCGAGATCACCGAGTATTCGGACTTCGAGTGCCCGTTCTGCGCGTCGTTCGCGACGGTCCAGATGCCCGTGATCCGCGAGCAGCTGATCGCCACGGGCAAGGTGCGGTGGCGCTACCGTGATTTTCCCCTTCCCACCCACGCGTACTCCCGCTTTGCCGCGCTGGCGGCCCAGTGCGCGGGGGAGCAGGGCAAGTTTTGGGAGATGCACGACCAGCTGTTCACCAATCACCAGTGGGCCCAGACCGGGAAGAACCCGCGCGGCCTGTTCCGCGAGTTCGCCCGCGGCCTCGGCCTCGACCTCGACAAGTACGACGCCTGCATGGACGGCCAGCGCTACGCCGGCCGCGTCCAGGCCAGCGTGCAGGAGGGTGAAGCGCGCGGCGTGAAGGGCACGCCCAGCTTTTACGTGAACGGGCGCCCCTACCAGGGGCGCTCCGCATCGGATGACTTCAAGGCACTCGTCGACAGTCTGACCAAGAAGCACAAGTGATCCGCCGTCAGGCGATCGTGCTGCTCGCGCTCGTGGGGCTGCTGGTAGCGACGTACCTCTGGCTGTACAAGATCGGTGTGCTGGGGGAGCTCCAGTGCGGGACCGGCAGCTGTGAGTACGTCCAGACCAGCGGTTACGCGCAGCTGCTCGGTCTCCCCGTCGCGCTGTACGGCGTGGCGGGATATGCGACGCTCCTGGCCCTTGGGCTCGCGGGCCTGCAGCGCCGCTTTGCGTCGGATCGACGCCTGAGCGTGCTGCTCGCGGCGCTCGCCACCGCGGGGTTCGGGTTCACGATCTATCTCACCGCCATCGAGCTGTTCGTGCTGCACGCGATCTGCCGGTGGTGCGTCGCCTCCGCGGTGATCATGAGCGCCACCTGGGTGCTGTCTCTCGCCGACCTGCGCCGCGCACCAGCGACGACCCCGTGACGCCCTCGTCGGAGCCTCGGGCCGCCCCGCGCGGCCGCTATCTGGCTACGCTCGCGCTCGCGGCGCTGGGCGTGGTCTACGGGGACATCGGCACGAGCCCCCTGTACGCGATTCGCTATTCGTTCTCCGGGACCCACGGCATACCCGTCACACCGGGCAACGTGCTCGGCGTACTCTCGCTCGTGTTCTGGTCCCTGCTGATCGTCGTGACGATCAAGTACCACATCGTGATCATCCGGGCCGACAACAAGGGCGAAGGGGGCGTGCTCGCCCTGATGGCACTCGTCAACGGCAGCCGCGTGGCGCGGGGGCTGTCGCCGCGACGCCTCATGATCGTCCTCGGCATCTTTGGGTCGGCGCTGCTGTACGCGGACGGCGGCCTGACGCCCGCGATCTCGGTGCTCAGCGCCGTGGAGGGGCTCGAGATTGCAACGCCGGCGCTGGCCTCCTGGGTGATCCCCGTGACGCTGGTGATCCTGATCAGCTTGTTCTTGGTGCAGCGTCGCGGGACCGCCCGCATCGGGGCCATGTTCGGGCCGGTGATGCTCGTCTGGTTCGCCGTCATCGGGGTGCTGGGATTGGGCGAGATCATCCGACAGCCGGGGGTGCTCGCCGCCGTCTCACCGGTCTCGGGTGTGCGCTTTTTCGCCGAGGATCCTGGGCGCGGCTTGGTGGTGCTGGGCGCCGTCTTCCTGGTCGTCACGGGTGGCGAGGCGCTGTATGCCGATCTCGGACACTTCGGCCATCGCGCCATCCAGATGGCGTGGTTCAGTGTCGCGCTCCCCTGCCTGCTGCTCAACTACTTCGGGCAGGGGGCGCTCCTGTTAAGCGATGCCTCGGCGGCGGAGAACCCCTTCTATCATCTCGCGCCGGGCTGGGCGTTGTACCCGCTGATCGCGCTGGCGACCGCGGCGGCCATCATCGCGTCGCAGGCGGTGATCTCCGGCGCGTTCTCCCTCACCCGCCAGGCAGTGCAGCTCGGCTACAGCCCACGACTCCAGATCGAGCACACCTCGTCGCGCGAGATCGGCCAGATCTACGTTCCCCTGGTGAACTGGGGGCTCATGCTCCTCACCTGTGTGCTGGTGCTCGGGTTCCACGTGGTCAACACCGCGCAGCCCACGTCCGACAACATCGCCGGCGCGTACGGCGTGGCACTCTCGACCCTGATGCTCATCACCACGCTGATGTTCTACGTGATGAGCCGCGAGGTGTGGCGCTGGAGCTTCGTGCGGGCCGCAAGCGTGGCCGCCGTGTTCTTGTGGGTGGACATCCTGTTCTTCGCCGCGAACATGCTCAAGATTCGCAACGGCGGCTGGGTCCCCCTGGTGATCGCGGGGGCGATCTTCCTGCTCATGACGACCTGGAAAGGCGGCCGCGAGATTCTCGGCAAGCGCATGCAGGAGAAGACGGTCGCGCTCAAGATGCTGCTCGCCGATCTCGCCGCCGAGCCGCCGGTGCGCGTCCCGGGGACGGCAGTGTTCATGTACGGCACCACCGACGGCACGCCGCCGGCGCTGGTGCATAACCTCGCCCACAACAAGGTGCTGCACGAGCGGATCGTGTTCCTGACCATGGTGACGGAGGACGTGCCTCACGTCGCGGCCGCAGAGCGCGTCACGGTGAAGCCGCTGGGGAAGGGCTTCTACAGCGTGATCGCGCGCTACGGGTTCATGGACGATCCGGATATCGAGGACGTGCTGGCGGCCTGCCAGGTGAAGTCGCTCGATATTCCGATCGCCGGCACGACGTTCTTTCTCGGTCGCGAGACGCTCGTCGCCTCCGACCGGCCCGGCATGCCCCAGTGGCGCGAGCAGCTGTTCGCGTTCATGTCGCGCAACGCCCTGCGGGCCACCGCCTTCTTCAAGATCCCGGCGGACCAGGTGTTCGAAGTCGGAGCTCAAGTGGAACTCTGAAGCAGGTTGGTGGGGGTTGTGGAGGTTGGTGGAGGATGGTGGAGGTCGTCACGTCAGCGGTACAACCTCCACAACCTCCACAACCTTCCCCAACCTTATTCTATCTGTCCAAACTTCGCGATGTCCTCCGGCAGCTCTTCCTGAGTCTTGGCGGCGTCCTTGCCCTGCACCATGATCCGGATCTGCTCGACCACGTCCGGGTTGGCGAGCGTCGTCACGTCCCCGACGTCGCGGCGATTGGAGATGGCCGCGAGCACGCGGCGCATGATCTTGCCGGAGCGCGTCTTGGGCATGTCCGGCACGATATACACGTGCTTGGGCCGCGCGATCTTGCCGATCACCTCTTCGTTCGCCTTGATCACGCGGTCGATGACGGCCTGGCTCGGCGGGACGCCGGGCTTGAGCGCGACGTACACTTCGGGCACGCGTCCCTTGAGCTCGTCCTGGACCGGGACGACGGCGGCCTCGGCGATCTCGGGGACCGTGAGACAGGCGGACTCGATCTCCTTCGTGCCGAGGCGGTGACCCGCGACGTTGATCACGTCGTCGATCCGGCCGAGGATGCGGTAGTAGCCGTCGGCCGCCTGCACGGCGCCGTCGCCGCACAGGAACGGCCAGTCGCGCCAGTCCTTGCTCTTGGGATTCTTGTTGTACTTGCCGAAATAGGTCTTGACGTAGCGGTCGCGGTCGCCCCAGATGGTTTGCATGACGCCCGGCCACGGGTTGCGGATGCACATGTTGCCCGCCTTGCCGGACCCCTTGGGAACCTCCGCGCCGGTCTCGTCGTAGATGACCGGATGAATCCCGGGCGCGGCGGGGCCGCAGCTGCCGGGCTTCATGGCATGAATCGCCGGCATGGTCGTGCCGAGAAAGCCGCCGGTCTCGGTCATCCACCACGTGTCGGTGATGACGGCTTCCCGCTTTCCCACCTCGTCGTAATACCAGCGCCACGCCTCCGGCTCGATCGGCTCACCCACCGTCGTCATCGACTTGAAATGGTACTTGTACTTGCGGGGCTCCTGGGGACCGAGCTTGCGCAGCATCCGGATCGCCGTCGGCGCGGTGTGGAAAATGTTCACTCCCAAGCGCTCGGCGATGCGCCAGGGGCGGCCCGCGTCGGGGAACGTGGGCACGCCCTCGTACAGCACGCTCGTGGCCGCGGTCGCCAGCGGGCCATACACGATGTAGGAATGCCCGGTGATCCACCCGATGTCCGCCATGCACCAATAGATGTCGTCCGGATGAATGTCGAGGACCCACTTGGAGGTGGCGGTCACGTAGGACAGATAACCGGCGATGCCGTGCTGGGCGCCCTTGGGCTTGCCGGTGGTGCCGCTCGAGTACATCAGGAACAGGGGAGCTTCCCCGGGGAGGGCGACCGGGTCGACTTTCTTGCCTTTGTAATCCTTGAGCAGGTCGTTCACGAAGACATCGCGACCCGAAACCATCGGCGTCTTGGCGGAATATTTTCCGGGATAACGCTGCCACACCAGAACCTTGTCGACGTCCTGCCCCAGCTCCTTCGCGGTCCGCACCGCGATGTCCGCGTTCACCTTGTGGTCGATCAGCGTGCCGTTGCGCCAGTAGCCGTCCATGGTGATCAGCACGCGGCTGCCCGAATCCTGAATGCGCGAGCCGCACGACTGGCCGCTGAATCCGCCGAACACCTGCGAGTGGATGACGCCCAGTCGTGCGCACGCCAGCATCGTGATCGGCAGCTCCGGGAGCATGGGCATGTGCAGGGTGACGCGGTCTCCCGCTTTGAGTCCCACGCCGCGGAGCAGGGAGGCCACCTCGTTGACCCGGTCGTACAGCTCCCGGTACGTGATGGCCACATCCGGCTCCGTTTCCTGCTCGGGCACGAAGATGAATGCCGCCTTGCGCCCGTACTTCTCCAGGTGCCGGTCCACGCAGTTGTAGCACGCGTTGATCTTGCCGCCGACGAACCATTTCCAGAACGGCGCGTCGCTGGTGTCGAGCACGGTGTGATAGGGCTCGAACCAGGTCAGCATGTCCGCATAGGTCTTGAAGCAGTCGGGGAAGCGGTCGAGGCCGAACTGCTCGAACACGCGCGGGTCCCGCATGTTCGCCTGTGCCTTGAACTTCTCCGAAGGTTGATAGTACTCCTCTTCCTTCCAGTGCACGGCGATCTGGGCTTCGCTGACCTCGGTTAGCTCCTTCACTTTGGGTGTGGCTGCCATGTGCCGGTGCCTCCTGGGAATACGGGCGGCTGTGCTGCTCGTCCCACTGCGGTGGTGAGTGGGGTTAAGGTATGCCCCCGACGTGAATGACGGTCAAGACGGTCCTTGCAAACTGCGCGGCGGCATTCCGTCTGCGGTAGCACGGCGGGTGAGGCGTCTCACGCCGGCTTTGACAACCGGTTGACGGCCCGCAGGTTAGCTGTGTTGGCACTGGAGTCGCGTACCCCACTGGGCGGCGATCTAACTGGAGCCGACTGTGGAGGAGACGATGGCGATGTCGACGCACCCGAGCGAGAAGGTCTTGGCGGCTCCCGAGGAGCTGGGGCTCGACTCGCGCACGGCCTTCCGCCGGACGGCCACGGAGCTGCTGGAGCAACTCGGGGAGGGGACGGGGCGCCTGGTGATCGATCTCTCGGGCACCCACCAGATCGACAGCGCGGGGCTCGGGGCCTTGATGCTCATCCAGCGTAAGGCGGCGGAGCGCCGGCTGACGGTGTGCCTGCGCGGCGCCAACGAGGAGCTGCGGTTCCTGCTGGTGTTGACCAAACTCGACGACTTGTTCGAGCTGGAGAGCGGCGGCCGCTGAGCAGCCCGTAGACGGCCGGGGGGGGTCGCATATATTGGCCCACCTATGGCTTCCCCCCTCTCCGGCGCGCCGCGCCGGGTGTTGTTCGTCGAGGACGAGTCGGCGCTGCGCCGTACCTACCAGCGGTACTTCTCCACGCGCTATGACGTAGCGTTCGCCGCGAGCGGCAGCGAGGCCCGCCGCCAGCTGGAGGACTTCCGGCCGGAGGTGCTGGTGCTCGACCTGCGGCTCCCCGATACCGACGGGGTGACGCTGTTGCAGGAGATCCGCCAGTCCCGGCCCTCCCTCCCCGTGATCGTGACGACGTCCTACGTCAGCATGGAGCCGCTCATCCACGTGCTCGACCTGGGGCATTCGGGCTACCTGGTCAAGCCGTTCGACATGGAAGATCTCGCCGCGCGCATCGATGCTCTCGGCTGAGGGGCTACGGCACGCCTACGGGCGCGTGGTCGCGCTCGACGGTGTGTCGCTCACGCTCGCACCGGGACAGACGCTCGCAATCTTCGGGCCCAATGGCGCGGGCAAGACCACGCTCCTCAAGGTGCTTGCGGGGTTGATCCGGCCGCAGCAGGGCTGGGCCCGCGTCGCCGGCGGGCGGCGCGCCATCGGCTGGATCGGTCACCAGTCTCATCTGTACGGCCACCTGAGCGTGCGGGAGAATCTCTTGTTCTGGGCCGCGCTGTATGGGGTGGCATCAGTCCAGCGTGGCGGGCGCGCCACAGCTATCCTCGAGCGTCTCGGCCTCTCGGACCGGGCCGGGCAACCCGTCCGCTCGCTGTCCCGCGGCCTGGCGCAGCGGGCGGCGATCGCCAAGGCGTTGGTGCACGACCCCCCCGTGCTGCTGCTCGACGAGCCGTTCACGGGGCTCGATCTCGCCGCGGCGGCCCAGCTGCGGACCCTGCTGGGCGAGCTGCGCGGTGCGGGGCGAGTGGTGGTGCTGGCGACGCACAACGTCGACGAGGGTGTCGAGCTCGCCACGGACGTGGCGTTTCAGCGGCAGGGGCGGTTCGTGCAGCTGGCGCCGCGGGGGGCACGCGGCGCCGCGGAGATCGCCGAGGCGTACCGGCGAGCCGTGACGGATGCGTGAGCTGCTCGAGCAGGCGTGGACGGTGGCGCGCAAGGACCTGGTGCTCGAGTTCCGGACGCGCACGGCCCTGCTCTCGGCTGTGGTGTTCACGGCTCTCGTCCTGACGGTGTTCAATTTCGGGCGCGATCCGACGGCCGTCGCGACGATCGATCTCGCGCCCAGCATTCTCTGGGTCACCTTCACGTTCGCCGCCATGCTCGCGCTCAATCGGGCGTTTCAGCTCGAGCTCGAGAACGGGGCGCTCGAAGGGTTGCTGGTCTCCCCGCTCTCGCGTCACAGTCTCTATCTCGGCAAGCTGCTCGCCAATCTCGGATTCGTCGGGGTAGTGGAGGCCGTCGGGCTGCCGCTGTTCGTGCTGTTCTTCGACGTGCCCGTCGGCCCGGTCTTGTTTCCGCTGATCGCGGTGATCGCCCTCGCCACCGTGGGATTCGTCTCGGTGGGGACGTTGTTCAGCGCGATGGTGGTGCGGACGCGCTTTGCGGAGCTGATGCTGCCGGTGCTGCTCTTGCCGTTTCTGCTGCTGCCGCTGACCTACGCCGTGCAGGCCACGGCCCGCCTCCTGGGCGGCCGTCCCTTGAGCGAGGTCTCGGGCTGGCTTAAGTTGCTCGCCGCATACGACCTGGTGTTTGTCGCAGTCGCGTTGCTGCTGTTTCCGCACACGGTGGACGAATGAGTCTCGCACAGAAGGGGCGCCGGGTCGTGCTGTCCGGCTTGCTGCTGCTGGGCGGCGTGTATGTGCGGGCCCTGGCGTTCACGCCGGTCGAGCGGTTCCAGGGCCCCGCGCAGAAGATCTTCTACCTGCACGTTCCCGCCGCCGTGACCACGGAGCTGGCGGTGATCCTGGTTGGTCTCGCGGGCGTGTTCTTCCTGTTTCTGAAGGACCCCCGGCTCGACCGGTTCGCGGAGGCCTCGGCGGAGGTCGGCACGGTGTTCGCCGGGATCGTCCTGACGACGGGCCCGATCTGGGGGAAGCCCATCTGGGGCACGTGGTGGACCTGGGATGCCCGGCTCACCAGTACGCTGTTCCTGTTCTTCCTCTTGATCAGCTATCACGTGCTGCGGGGCGCGGTGACCGACGCGGGGCTGCGCGCGCGGTACGGCGCGGTGCTCGGGATCTGTGCGGTCGTGCTGGTCGGATTCATTCACCTGAGCGTGTATCTCTTTCCGACGCTGCACCCGCAGCCCATCGTGCTGCGACCAGGCAAGCCCGGCCTGCCGCCGGAGATGCTGGTCACGCTGCTGATGTCGTTCGGTGTGTTCCTCGTGCTCTACGTGGGCTTCGTGATGCAGCGCTACGCCATCGCTCTGCAGCGTGACGCGTCGGCACATGTCTGAGGTGCCGCAGAACGCTGGGTACCTCGTTGCCGCCTACATCATGGTGCCGGTGATCCTGCTGGCGTACGCCGTGTCGCTGTACCGGCGCAGCGCCAGGCCCTAAGCGTCACGCTTGTCGACGAACAGCTCGGCGCGGGCGTTGGACAGGCGCTCGAGCCCGTCAGGGACCTGCGTCGCCCACAGGTGCAGGGCCTCGTCCGCGGCGCGCAGGTCCCCCGCCTGGAACAGCGCTCCGGCGTTGAGCCACAACGCTTCGGCGCCGCCGCCGGCCGCATAGGCCCGGGCGAACCGGGCGGCCGCGTCGGCGTGCCGGCCGGCTCGGGCGTACAAGTCGCCGGCCGCGAGGGCGGCATCGGGGCGCTCCTCGAGAGTGAGCACCTGCTCGTAGGCCACCAGGGCATCGTGCGCGCGGAACACCATCTGAAACGCCTCCCCCAGGAGCATCCAGGCGTCGGGGTTTTCGGGGAACCGCTCGGCGGCGTCCTGCGCGGCGGCGACCGCGCCCCACCGGTCCTCGATGGCGCGCCGCAGGCGCACTAGCGCCGGGAAGCACTCGGTGAACGCGGGACTCACGGTACAGCCCAACCGCAGCCACCAGTCGGCGCGCTTGGGCGCGTCCCGCTGGCTGGCGGCGGCTCGCCGCACGGTGAACCGCACGAGCGCGGAGCGCAGGGCCCGGAGCATTGCTTGATAATGGTTTTAGGTCCCGAGAGATTGCAACCACGCATGGCACCAGAGCCCCGTCGCCACGCCCGTCACCCCCTTGCGGGAAGGCGTATCGTCGTGACGCGCGCGCGCGAGCAGGCGAGCGAGCTGGCGCGGGCGCTCGAGGCGCTCGGCGCCGAGGTGCTGCCCGTGCCGACCATCCGCATCGTGCCGCTCGCCGACCTCACCGCGTTGCGCACTGCGCTCACCGACGCCGCTGCGTATGACTGGATCGTCTTCACCAGTCAGAACACCGTCCACGTCGTGTGCGATCGGCTGCCCGAGTGGGGGCTCGCCGCGCGCGACCTGGCGCGGATGGCCGTGGCCGCCATCGGCCCGGCGACGGCACAGGCGCTGGAGCGATACGGCGTCACGCCGGATGTCGTGCCGCCCAAGTACGTCGCGGAAGCGGTCGTGGCCGCGGTGGTCGCGCGCGGCGCGGTACAGGGCAAGCGCTTCCTGGTGCCTCGGGCGCGCGAGGCCCGCGATGCCCTGCCCGAGGGGCTCCGGGCGCGCGGCGCGGTCGTCGACGTCATTCCGGTCTACGAGACCGTCCGGGCCGCGGGGGACGGGAGCGCGCTCGCGGCGCAGATTCTCGGCGGCACGATCGACGTCGTCACGCTCACGTCGTCTTCCACCGTGCGGGGCTTCGTCGATCTGGTGGGGCGAGCGGCCGCGACGTCGAGTCGGTTCGCCGCCGCGGTGATCGGTCCCGTCACGGCCGCGAGCGCCCGCGAGCTGGGACTCCCGGTAGCGATCGAGGCGGAGGACTATACCGTCGGGGGGCTCGTGGCGGCCCTGGTCCGCTACTACGGGGAAGGGAAAGGGGGGAAGGGGGAAGGGTGAGCGGCGCGCTGAAGCTCGGGACTCGGGGGAGCAGGCTCGCCCTGTGGCAGGCCCAGTGGGTGCAGGCGGCCCTCGCCCGCCACGGCGTGCAAATCGAGCTCGTGGTCATCAAAACGCGGGGCGATGCGGAAGTCGACCGCCCGCTGCACGAGCTGGAAGGGAAGGGGTTCTTCACCAAGGAAGTCGAGGATGCGCTGCTCGCCGGGCATATCGACGCGGCGGTGCACTCGCTGAAAGACCTGCCGACGCGGCTCCCCGACGGTCTCGCGCTCGCGGCCGTACCCGCGCGCGCGGACCCGACGGAGGCGCTCGTGACCCGCGAGGCGGGCGTGGCGTCGATCGCCGGTCTGCCGGACGGTGCGAAGATCGGCACGTCGAGCCTGCGACGCGTGGCACAAGTGCGCTACCTCCGACCTGACCTCGAGATCGTCGCGCTACGCGGCAACGTGCCGACCCGCGTCCAGAAGGTGACGGAGGGCCGCGACGGGCTCGCTGCGGCGCTGCTCGCGGCGGCGGGGCTCGAGCGGCTCGAGCTGACCGGTCGGATCGCCGCGCGCGTCGATCCCCTGGTCGTGATGCCCGCACCCGGGCAGGGCGCCCTGGGTCTCGAGGTGCGGAGCGACGACCGTCGGACGCGGGTCGCGCTCGCGCCGCTCGAAGACGGGGAGAGCGCGCGCCACGTCGCCGCCGAGCGCAGCCTGCTCGCGACGCTGGAAGGCGGGTGCCAGGCTCCGGTCGCGGCGTACGTAGGGACTCGGGACTCGGGACTCGGGACCCGGTTGTTCGGGAGGGTCACGGCCCTCGATGGCTCCGTCCAGATCACGGCTTCGGTCGAGATCGACGCCGGCGATCCCTCTGCCGCGGGCGTCGCGGTCGCGGGCTTGCTCCAGGGGCAGGGTGCGTCGAGATTGCTCGCGCGATGAGCCAGTTCCCGATCCGCCGGATGCGGCGGCTGCGTCGCACGCCCGCGCTGCGCCGGCTCGTGCAGGAGACGCACCTCGTCCCCTCGCAGCTCGTGTGGCCCCTGTTCGCGTGCCACGGCAGCGGCGTGCGGCGCGAGGTGGCCCTCCTCCCGGGCGTGTACCAAACGTCCGTGGACGAGCTGGTCAAGGACGCGGAGCGGGCGCACCGGCTCGGCCTCGGCGGGATCATTCTCTTCGGCCTGCCGGCGGCGAAGGACGCCACCGGGTCCGAGGCATACGACGAGCAGGGCATCGTCCAGCAGGCGGCGCGCGCCGTGAAGCGGGCGGTCCCGGACCTGCTCGTGATCGGGGACGTGTGCCTCTGCGAGTACACCGACCACGGACACTGTGGCGTGATTCAGGACGGCGACGTGGACAACGACGCGTCGGTGTATCTGCTCGGTAAGGTCGCGGTGACCCAGGCGCGCGCGGGGATCGACGTGGTGGCGCCGAGCGACATGATGGACGGCCGGGTGGCGGGGATCCGCAAGGCGCTCGACGCGGCCAAGCTGTCGCATGTCCCGATCATGTCGTACGCGGCGAAAACGGCGTCGGCGTTCTACGGCCCGTTCCGCGAAGCCGCCGGGTCCACGCCGCAGTTCGGCGACCGCCAGTCGTACCAGATGCCGGGCGGCAACGCCGACGAAGCGATGAAGGAGATCCGGCTCGACGTCGAGGAAGGCGCGGACATCATACTGGTGAAGCCCGCGCTGCCCTGCCTGGACCTGGTGCGCCGGGCCAAGCAGGAGTTCGGCTCCCCGCTCGCGGCGTATCAGGTGAGCGGGGAGTACGCGATGATCAAGGCCGCAGCCGCGCGCGGCATGCTGGACGAGACGCGCGCCATGTGGGAGACGCTGTACGCCATCCGGCGCGCGGGCGCCGACATCATCCTCAGCTACTTCGCGCCGACCGTCGCCGAATTGCTCTAGCGGCGCGGCAGCAGCACCGCCTTCCACAGCGCCGCGGCCACGCCGGCACCGATCAGCGGGCCGATCCAGTACACCGCATGGGCGTTCCACTGCCATGCGACCAGCGCCGGCCCGATGGCGCGTGCGGGGTTCATGACCGCGCCTGTGAAGTTCCCGCCGACCAGGGCGTCCACGAAAATGGCGAGGCCGATGCCGAAGCCCCCGATCTTGGGCGCCTCCGGCGACACCGCGGTGCCGAACACGGCGCTCACGAGGAAGAACGTGAGCGCCGCTTCGATCCACACGCCCTGCAGGAACGTGACGTCGTTGCCGAGCCGCGGCGTGCCCACCAGCGCGAGGCCGACCGCCATGCGGGGCAGCACCGTTCTCACGAGCGCCGCGCCCACGACCGCGCCCGCCACCTGGGCGCCGATGTATTGCCACGCGACGCGGCCGCCGATGCGGTTCGCGATCCACAGGCCGAACGTGACCGCGGGATTGATGTGGCCGCCGGAGATGCTCATCGTCATCGAGACGATGATCGCCATGGCGACGCCGTGCGCCAGGGCGACGCCGAGCGAGCCGATGCTGCTGGCGGTGGTCCCGGCGGCGACCAGCGCCACGACGCTGCCGGCGCCGAGAAACACGAACAGCAGAGTGCCGACGAATTCGGCCGCGAGCGGCCGCAGCTGCTTGGGCATGAGAAGATCCTCGGGGTTGGAGGAGAATCCGGGAGGCACGACTACGTCCGCCGCAGCACGAGCGACGCGTTGATCCCGCCGAAGCCGAACGAGTTGGTGAGCACGATGTCGGGCGCCGCCGCGCGGCCCTCGCGCGGCAGGCAATCCAGGTCGCAGGCGGGGTCGGGGCGCTCGAGGTTGATGGTGGGTGGGAGCCAGCGACGGTCCACCGCCAGGGCGCAGATCGCCGCCTCGATGGCGCCGCTCGCGCCGAGGGCGTGCCCGTAGTACCCCTTGGTGCCGCTGACGCTGAGGCGGTAGGCATGCGCGCCGAACACCTGCTTGATGGCGGCAGTCTCGGTCGAGTCGTTGAGCGGCGTCGAGGAGCCGTGCGCGTTGATGTACCCGACCTCGGCTGGCGCGACGTGTGCGTCCGCGAGCGCGAGCCGCATCGCCCGGGCCGCCTCGCGGCCGTCGGGGCGGGGCGCGGTCATGTGATAGGCGTCGTTGGTGAACGCGTAGCCGGCGAGCTCGGCGTAGATCCGGGCGCCCCGCGCCACGGCGCGGCCCCGCTCCTCCAGCACCAGGACCGCGGCGCCCTCCCCCATGACGAAGCCGTCCCGATCTTCGTCGAACGGCCGCGAGGCGTGTGCCGGGTCGTCGTTGCGGGTGCTCATCGCGCGGATCACGCTGAAGGCCGCGTACGTCATGGGCGCGAGCGGCGCCTCCGCCCCACCGGCCAGCATCACGTCGGCGCGGGCCTCGCGGATCGCGTGGAAGGCCTCTCCCACGGCGATGGTCCCCGACGCGCAGCTCATCGCGTTGGTCGAGTTCGGGCCGGTGACCCCAAACTCGATCGCGATGTTGCAGCTCGCGGCCCCGGGGAACACGGCGAGGGCGAGCGCGGGATCGAGCCCGCGCGGGCCCTCGGCGCGGAACCGCTCGATCTGGGACTCCGCGAACGCCACGCCCCCGAGCGCCGAGCCCATCATGGCGCCCACCCGGTCCGCACGCTCGCGCCCGGGATCGAGCTCCGCGTCGGCGAGCGCAAACCGGGCGCTCGTCACCGCCAGCTGTGAAAACCGGTCGAGCCGCTTGGCGCGCTTGGCGTCGAGGTGGTCCTGCGGCCGGAAATCGGGGATTTCGGCGGCGATCCTCGAGCGGTAGGGCGTCGGATCGAAGCGGGTGATCTCGCGCACCGCGGACGTGCGCGCCGTGAGTCCGGCCCACAACCCCTCCGCTCCCGTGCCGATCGGCGTCACCGCGCCGACTCCGGTGATCACCACCCGCCGCGCTCCATTCTTCACGACTGAGCCTCCTCCGCAAATCGTTTGAGTCCCGCGAGCGTGCGCGCGGCGATGCCGTGCACGAACACGGGCCCGATCACGAGGCGCGCCACGAGCCCGCCGACGAGCGGCCAGGGCGGTCCCCCCCACCGATGTACCACGGTCACCTGCACGCCGTCCGCGCCGGGCGCGAGCCGCCACACCACGTCCATGCCGCGCGTGATACCCCGGACGTGCCGGTAGCGGATTTCGGCCGCGGGCCGATCCACGGTCATCTGCGACATCCACCACGCGGGATAGCGCAGCGGGCCGAAGGGGCGCACCGCCGCCATCTCGACGAGGCCGCCGCCGTTGCGGCGCTCCAGGAAACGGACCCGGCGGTAGTGCGGCAGGATTTGGGGCCAGCGTTCGATGTCGGCCGCGAGCTCCAGAACGCGATCGTTCGGCGCACGGATGACGATTCGGTCGACGGTATGCATGGCTATGATGCCTTCGGTGCCCATGCCGCCACGACCCGGAACCCGGGCCGATACCGCGCCACCGCCGGCACTCCCGCCTCCTCCAGCATCGCGTTGAACTCTCCTCGCGTGTAGCCCCGCCTGAGCGACACGACCGCGTCGCGCCGCGTCACGCGGTCCATACGCAAACCGAGACACGCCGCCCACACGCCGGCCATCGCGACGCGTGAGCGGCGCAGATCCGCGAGCACCACCACGCGCCGTGCCAGCCGGTCGCAGGCGCGGATCCAGCGCACCGCCGCCGTGCGCGACAGGTGATGCAGCACCTGGCTCACCGTCACAACGTCCACCGACTTCGGAGCGAGCGGCGGGGCGTTGCCGTCGGCGATCACCACCGCCACGCCGCTTCGCTGCGCCAGGCGTGCTGCGGCCGGGATTACTTCGACACCGATCGGCGTCAGCGTGATCCCGTGCCGTGCCGCTGCGGCGACCGCGGCGCGGGGGATGTCGCCGGCCCCCGTCCCGATGTCGAGTAGCGTCCACCGCGCATCCCGCATCCCGCATCTCGCGTCCCGCGCGGCGCGGAACACGCCGTCTAGAGCGTCGACGACGGCCTTCGTCCCTCCGAAAAGCGCATTGAGTCGTGCGATATCCCGCAGCTCCCTCCCGACCGCGATCGGATCGGCTCGGCGATCATCCAGCAGCTCGCTCTCGATCATCGACCGCCCCCGCCCCCGCCCCCCAGACCGACGTAGCCACCGCGGTAGTACAGCAGCGGCCGTCCGTCGGACACGGTGCCTCCCGTGACCAGGCCGAAGAACACGGTGTGATCCCCACCCGGTGCCTCCGCCTGCTTCTCGCATTCGATGCTCGCGAGCACGCCTTCGAGCACCGGCAGGCCGAGCCGCGTTTCGCGGTAACCGATGCCGTCGAAGCGGTTCGGATGGTCCTCGGCAAACCGTCGGGAGATCGCCTCCTGATCGGCGGCGAGCACGTTGAGCACGAAGCGATCCGCCGCCTTGAGCGCCGGGTGCATGTCGTTGTCATGGGCGACCGACACGAGCACGAGCGGCGGATCGAGTGAAACCGACGCCACGGAGCTCGCCGTCATCCCGATCGGTTTGCCCGACCGGTCGCGCGTGGTGACCACCGTGACGCCGGTCGCGAACCGGCCGAGCAGCTGGCGGAACTGCGAGGGGTCGACGCCGTGCATGGTCACCAGAGCAGTCGGGCGAGAACGCGCGGAGTAAGGACGCGGCGCGCCGGCAAGAGATTTCCAGTCACGCTGACTAGAAGATCCGCGAGGTCGGGGCGTCGCGCCAGGCGGGCCACCACGCGGTCGGTGAGGGCGGGAGACCCGACGCCGAGCCCGATCAGACGCTCGAGCAGCCATTTCCCCCGCAATGCGCGGCGGCGCGCGCGCTCATAGGATTGGAGAGATGTGGTCGCGCTGACCCCGGGCGCAAGCCCGTGGGTGAGACAGGCCGCCGCCAGCTCGGCGCCGCGCAGCGCGGTGTGGATCCCCTGGCCGGTGAACGGATCGAAGAAATCCGCGGCGTCTCCCACCAGCAGCGCGCCGGGCACCGCGGCGACCCTCGCCCATTGGGCGAAGGGACCCGTGGCGAGCACTGCGCGGACCTGGCGGCGCGGGTCGAACCGCCCCGCGAGTCCCGGGAACCGGTCCAGCTCCGCAAAGAATTCCGCGCGGTAATCCCGCCTGCTCCGCCGCACGTCGCGGAGCGGCAGCACGAGCGCCACCGTGGTGATCCCGCCGCCTACGGCCCCGAGCCCGACGTACCCGCGGTCGCTCACGTGCAGCTCCCCGATCTCGTCCACGCCGGCGACGTCCGCCACGTGCGCGGTGAAGGCGACTCGGCGCGGCGGCGAGTGGCGCACGAGGCCGAGCCTGCGGGCGACTACCGAGCGCAGCCCATCGGCACCCACCACAAAACGGCCGTGACACGTGACACGTTGCCCGTTACACGAGCGTGCGACGACGCCGGCGACACGCCCGTCCTGCCACACCAGGTTCTCTACCGTTACGGACTCGCGGACCTCAGCCCCCGCCCGCGCCGCGGCGGCGACGAGGATCGCGTCGAACGAGGTCCGCGGCACCGCGAGGCTGTAGGGTCGGGACGCGCCGCGGAACCGGCCGATCATCGCGGTCCCGCCCGGCGCGACGACCTTCATGCCGTACAGCTTGGCGTGCGTGGTGCGCTCGACCGCTCCGAGCAGACCTGCGCCCAGGCGCTCCAGCACGTCGGTCGTCGCGGGGCTCAAGTACTCCGAGCATGGCTTGTCGCGGGGGAAGCGGGAGCGATCGAGCAGCAACACCGACGCGCCGGCGCGGGCGAGCAGCAACGCCGTCGTGGCTCCCGCCGGGCCGGCGCCGACGACGACCGCATCCCAGATCAGTGGGAACCCACGAGCGCGACCGCGGCTCCGCACAATGTGGCGGCCAGGTTGACACCGTCGTTGTCCAGCCAGCGCCACCCTCCGGTCAGGATGACCAGTTCGTGGCAGACGGTATTCGCGCGCTCGAAGCGCGCGTCGCACGCGGGACACTGGTATTTGCCCTGGAGTGTTGCGCCCAGCAGCGAGTCCGCCAGCATGCCCGCGACACCGGCGCCCGTCACGGTGGCCAACCCCGGAGCGGCGCACCGGGGTCCCAACACGTGGGCGAGCCAGGCGATCGTCGCCGCCCCGGCCACGCCGCCCAGCGTTCCCAGCGCCGTGATCCCCCCGGACGTGCCGCGGGTCACGCGCCGTCCCGACGTGATGAGGCGAGGAGGGAAGGGGGAGAATGCGCCGATCTCGGTCGCCCACGTGTCGGCGGCGGCCGCGGCGATTGCGCCGGCCGCCGCCGCCCACGCGCCGAACAGCGCCGCGACCGCGGCCACGCCGCCGTTGGCCAGCACCTGTCGTGCGGTGCGGTGAGGACCCTGCCGCTCGGCCAGTTGGGAGAGGACGCTACCGGAGAGAAAGAAGGCGGCCAGCAGCGCCAGCCCGCCCCAGCCGAGGCCCCACGTCGTGCCGGCCCCCACCGCGCAGGCCGCGACCAGCCCGCCGCGGGTGAGCCATCTCACTCGTCGAGCAGCTCGTCCAGTATGCGGCGGCGCAAGTCGGGAGACGCGCCATGAGCCCGGCAGCGCGCCCGCACGAACGTGAGGAACACTTTTTCGAAATCGAAATTCTCACCACACGGGGGACATTCCGCGATGTGCTGCCGGATCTCCTCCGCCACCGCGGGCGTGAGCTCTCGGTCGAGGTACTCGTAGAGGTGTTCTTTGCATTCCCGACAGTTCATGTCGCGTTTCCCTTGATGTACCCCATCCCGACCGCGTACTCGTACAGCTTCTGCTGCAGCAGGCGCCGGGCACGGAACAGCCGCGACTTCACCGTGCCGACCGGCACTTCCAGAATGCGGGCGATCTCCTCATACGACATCCCCTCCACGTCGCTCAACACCACCGTCTCACGGAATTGTTCCGGGAGCGCGTCGATGGCGCGGAGGACTTCGTCGTCGACGATGCGGTCGAAGAAGGTCCCCTGCGGGTCGTCGTCCTGGATCTCCTCGAACACCGAAAAGGGCTCGATCGCGTCGATGTCCACCGTCTCGGGGTGGCGCGTGCGCCGGCGGTATTCATTAATGAAAGCGTGCCGCAGGATGGTCAGCAGCCAGCCCTTGGCGTTCGTGCCCTTCTCGAACTGGTGCCAGGCGCGGTACGCCTTGAGCATGGTCTCCTGGACCAGGTCATCGGCTTCGGCGGGATTGCCGGTGAGCCGCAGCGCGACCCGGTACAGGCTGTCGAGATGGATCAGCGCCTCGCGCTCGAAGCTCGCCCGCTTCTCGGCCTCGGCCGCGGGGCTGGGGGCGGCCGGAGGCGGCGGGGGGGACGAGGGGGGCGGGGAGCCGGGGGGGAGCGGAGGCGTCATGGCGTGCCGTAACCTCTCCCCGTGCGGCCGGGTTCCGCAATGGGGTAGGGGCGTGCTACGTTTCGCGCGCCGTGGTCCACAGCATCGTCCCGCTCGCCGTCCTGGAGGCGGTCAAGAACCTCGACACGCCGGTCGAGGACGGGCTGTCGGAGTTCGCCGAAGAGCTCTTGTCCAAGCGACTCGGCCTCTCGAACACGGTGGCGATGCAGCTGCGCGAGTACGAGGGGATGGTGCGGCGCGACGCCGCCGCCGATCAGGCGCACGTCGAGGCGCTGTTGCGGCTGGTGGGGCGCCGCCCCGACGCCGACCTGGTGTTCGCCGATGCGGGTCGCCGGGCCGCCCGCCGGGCGGTGCGGCGTCTGTTCGGGCTCACGCGCCTGGCCGCCCGCGGCGCGCCGCGGTTGTTCGGGTACGCGGCCGCGCGTCGGGCGGCGCGCGCCGTGTTCGCGGCCGAGCTGCGGCGGGAGCGACACGTCCCCATCGCCCACGTGCGCGACGCCGTCGCCGTGCACGCGACCCCGGACGGGGCGGCCTGCGCCTTGTACGGCACCGGGTTCACCGAGCTGCTCCGCCTCCTGGTCGGATTCGAGGGGGCGATGCTCCACGTCTCGTGCCGCGCGACCGGCGGGACGGTGTGCGAATGGCGGGCCGCCCCACCGGATCCACGTCACCACTGATGCCTCCGTTGCTCGACGGCTTCGATTTCGCGGCGCTCGCGGACGCACTCGCCGCGCTCGGCGCCGACGGCTGGCTCGTGTACGACTTCCGCAAAGTGAACCCGATCGCCGAGCGGATCCTCGGGCCGACCGGGATGGGAACGCGGCGCCTGTTCGTGCTGCTGCCCCGGGCCGGGCGTCCCATCGCCGTGGCCCATCGCATCGAGCTCCAGCCGCTCGCCGACTTTCCGGGCGAGGTGCGGCCCTACGGGTCGTGGCGCGAGCTGCACGGCCACCTCGGCACGCTGGTGCGCGGCCGCACCCTCGCCCTCGAGATCTCGCCGCTGGACCAGGTGCCGTACCTGGATCGCGTACCGCACGGCGTGGTGCAGCTGCTCGAGTCGTTCGGGGCCCGGCTGGTGTCGTCCGCACCGCTCGTGTCGCGCTTCGCGGCGCGCTGGTCGGCGGGCGAGCTCGCGGGTCACCGCAGCGCCGCGGAAGCGCTCGCGGGTATCGCGCGCGACGCGTTGTCGTGGACGGGCAGTGAAGCGGCGCGCGGTGCCGAGGTGCGCGAGACGGGCGTGCAGGCGCGCGTGCGCGAGGCGATCGAGCGGGCTGGTCTGTGGACCAACGAGGGCCCCATTGTGGCGTTCGGGCCCACGAGCGCCATGCCGCACTACGAGCCGCACGCGGGGGCGGACCGGCGGCTCGCACCGGGCGACGTCGTGCTGCTCGACCTGTGGGCGGGTCCGGGGCGCGGGTCGGTGTTCGCGGATCAGACGTGGATGGGGTTCGCGGGGCGGGCTCCCGACGCGGAGGTCCGTCGGGTGTGGCATGCGGTCAAGGCGGCGCGCGAGGCCGCCGTGCGGTACCTGCGGGAGCACTGGCGTCCGGACGGCGTCGTGACGGGAGCGCAGGTGGACGACGCGGCGCGCGGCGTGATCCGCGAGGCGGGGCTGGGCGACTACTTCGTGCACCGCACCGGGCATTCGATCGACCGTGATCTGCACGGCTCGGGGCCGCACATCGACAACTTCGAGACCGAGGACGCGCGAGCACTGGTGCCGGGCGTCGGGTTTTCGGTCGAGCCGGGCGTCTACCTGCCGGAGCGGTTCGGGATGCGCAGCGAGATCAACGTCTACATCGACACGACCGGCCCCGAAGTGAATCCGCGCACGCCCCAGCACGAGCTGTTTCTGCTCTGACGGTCGGGCGGCTCACAACACCGCGAGCACCAGCCCCGCCCACACGGCCGCGCCCACCGCGACGTGGGCGATCTGCAGGAGCCGGGGCAAAGCGAGCAGGACCATCGTCGCAGCGACCGCGACCTGCATGGTGACGAGGGCCACCACAGACCACGCACCACGCTGCTTCGTCCGTAGTGCCCACCAGCAGACGTATCCGGCCAATGCGTAGGCCAGCAGTCGGTGCGTCCAATGGACGTGTTGCAGGTAGTTCCCCGCCGGAACGAGCTCGCCGTTGCAGAGCGGAAACCCGATGCACGCGCTGGCGGCGCCGAGATTCGCGGTGAGCGCGCCGAACAGGACGGTGACGAAGCCGAGGGCGAGGGCGCCCAGCCCGGCCCGTGAGGGCCGGGCCAGCGGAACCCCGCGCGCCACCACCAGTAGCGTCGCGAGCAGTAGCATGGCAGTCCCCAGGTGCAGGATCACGGTCCACGGCGGCAGGCTCAGCTTGACCGTCACGGCCCCCAGCCCGACCTGAAGGACGAGCAACGCCAGCGCGCCGTACGCCGCCACCCCCGGGGACGCTTCCCGTTTCCCGTTTCCCGCTTCCCGCCTCAGCCACCACGCATGCGCCGCCAGCACCGTCACCAGGACGGCGACCGCCGCTGCCGCGAGGCGATGTCCGTATTCGATCAGGGTCGGCAGGTCGAGGGGCGGAAGCAGCCTGCCGTTGCACAACGGCCAGTGCTCCCCGCACCCCATCCCCGAGCCGGTGATACGGACGATGGCGCCGAGGATGATGAGGAGGTAGGTGACGGTCGCCGCGGACCAGGCGAGCCGCGTGAAGCGTCGCGTCATGGGTGCGGAATCTATGTCCGCGAGTGAACTCGCGGCTCGGCCATGTGAGTGAACTGACGAATGCACACGCCGCTTCAGCGGCGCGTTATAATTGGCGCTCATGACCCAACCTTCCCGATCCGAGCCTATCGATCGCTGGGGCGACCGCCTGCCGCGCCGGCTCGGGCTGTGGAGTGCCGTCGCGGTGCTGGTGGGCTCGACCATCGGCGGCGGCATCTTTCGCACACCGGCGGTGATCGCCGGCCGCGTGCCCGAGCCGGCGCTCATGCTCTTGGTCTGGGTTCTGGGCGGGCTGCTCGCGCTGTGCGGCGCGCTCACGTACGCGGAGCTCGCGGCGATGTTTCCGCGCTCGGGCGGGGTGTACGTGTACATCCGCGAGGGTTTCGGCCGGCTGCCGGCGTTCCTCTTCGGGTGGACCGAGCTGGTGCTGATCCGGGCCTCGGCGCTCGGCGCGATTGCCACGCCGTTTGCCGAGTACCTGCTGCGCTCGATCGGCCGGGACCCGGCGCTCCCCGAGAATGCGGGACTGGTGCACTACGTCGCCGCGGCGGCCATCGCGGTCACGGCGGCCTTGAATTACTACGGGGTGCGCTGGAGCGCGCTCGTCCTGAATCTCACGACCGGCGCCAAGTACGGCGCGCTGGTGGTGCTCGTCCTCCTGGCGTTTCTCGTGGGGCAGGGCGACTGGACGCATTTTACGACCGCGGCGGGTGCGGTCACGCCCGGCCTGTTCGGCCTGGCGCTGGTCTCGGTGCTGTGGGCGTACGACGGCTGGGGCGATCTCTCGTTCGTGGGCGGCGAGGTGCGGGACCCGGAGCGGAACCTGCCGCGGGCGCTGGTCGTGGGGACCGCTGGGATCATCGCGATCTACCTGCTCGTCAACGCCGCGTATCTCTATCTGCTGCCGCTCGGCCAGATGGCCCGGTCGCCACTGGTGGCCGCCGACGCCGCGCACGCGGTGCTGGGCCGGATCGGCGTCGGCGCGGTGACGGTCGTGGTGATGCTCGCGACGTTCAGTACGCTCGTCGGCTCGATCCTCACGGCGCCCCGCATCTTTTTCGCGATGGCGGACGACGGGCTGTTCTTCCGGGCCATCGCCACGGTTCACCCGCGCTACCAGACGCCGTCCGCGGCCATCGTGCTCACCGGCTGCCTGGGGGTCGGTTTTGTGCTGGCCCGCACCTTCGAGCAGCTCGCCGACCAGTTCGTGGTCGCGATCTTCCCGTTCTACGCGCTCGCGGCGGCGGCCGTGTTCGTGCTGCGCCGCCGGCGCCCCGAGCTGTCACGGCCGGTGCGCGTGCTCGGGTATCCGGTGGTGCCCCTGCTGTTCGTGCTCGCGAGCTTCCTCATTCTCGGGAACGCACTGTGGGCCCACCCACGTGAGACCGGGTTCGCCTTCCTCATCATCCTGCTCGGTGTGCCGGCCTACCTGTGGTGGACGCGCCGAAGGCTCAGAACGAATAGCGCAGCGTGAGCTGGATCTGGTAGACGCTGCTGATCCTGCCGTCGAACGGCTTCGCGGCGCCGGTGGTCGCGTCATACAACCGGTTGTCGAACGTGAACGTCGGGATCGACGTCGGATCGTTGAGGGGCGCGGTGTTGGCCGCGTTGCGGCCGGTCTGAATGAGCGCCCGCTGATCCGGGAAGGTCGGGCTGAGCGTCGGCAGCCTGATCTGGCCCCAGTCCTTGTTCAGGAAGTTGAGGAAGTTGAAAAAGTCGAGCTGCACCGCGAGCTGATGCCCCCGGAACTGCGGGATCGACTGCCGTATGGAGAGGTCGAGTCGGTCCTGGGCGGGGCTGCGGCAGCTGTCGCGCTTCATGATGTGGCCGCGCTGCTCGGCCAGGCACGGCTGGGCGTCGATGAACCGGTTGAACGCCTGCGCGGCAACGACGTTTTGCACGAACGCGCCGTCCACGCCGGTGCCAATCCGAATCTCGTTCGGGTCCGTCGCATCACGAGGGATGTACAGGAGATCGTTGCCGTTGTAGAGGTCGCCGTTCAAGTCGCCGGACGCGACATAGCTGATCGGAACACCTGAGCTACGCTCGTAGTAGACCGTGAGGTCGGTGCTCACGCCCTTCCAAGGCAAGGAATAGGTCCCGTAGGCGAGGAAACGGCCCGGCCGCGAGAACACGGAGGGGGAGGTCTGGAGATCCTCGTGCGCGTCCGAGAGCTGACGGCCGTTGCGCCAGTTCGAGATCGCCCGGTCCGACGTGAGGCTCTGGACGTCCTCGGACTTCGTGTAGGTGTAGGCAACCGTCGCCTCGAAGCGGTCCGAAAAGCGCCGGCTGAGCTGCCCCGACAGGGAGTAGTTGAAGTCCTTGGATTGGTTCGTGACCTGGATCATGCCCTCGGTGAACTGCACTCCTCGTAGCTGTGTGATCCAGCGCTGATTGTTGTTCGTCACATTACCGTTCGAGGCGATCGTGTCGGCATATAGAACACGGCCGTCGCGATCGGTGTACGGCTGCCCGGCCAAGAGGCGCGGGCCCCTGATGTTCAAGTCGCGGATCAGGACGCCGTTGATCGCCTTGCGGTACATCCCCTCGACAGTGAGCACGGTGTTGTACGGCAGCTGCCGGTCGAACCCGGCCGACACCCCGAAGTACTGCGGGTACTTGAAGTTTGCGTCAGTGAGATTCACGCCCACCGTCCCGGCCTGCCCCGGTCCCGGTACGGGCGACCCGACGCAGGCCTTCGGGAGGGCGGTCACGTCAACGGTGAACGCCGGGACGGTCCCTGCAGCCGTACAGCTGAGGCGTACGAGGCCCAGCCCCGTGTTCGCGTAGGCGTTGCCGAGCAGAATGTAGGGCGGCGGGCCAGTGTAGACGCCGAGGCTGCCCCGAAACTGGTTCCGTTGATCGCCCGTGGCGTCGAAGTTGAAGCCGACCCGCGGCGACAACAGCACCCGCGTCTTCGGTACGACATCCGTGCGTATGCCCGGCAAGCCGGCCGCCGCGAGCGCGTTCGTCAGGGTGTCGTTCTGGGACGGGTGGTCCGGCAGGCTGGGGATGTCGGCGCGCACACCGGCCGTCACGGTGAACCGATCGTTCACTCTCCATTGGTCCTGACCGTACAGGCTGTACACGCGGACGTGGAAGTCCGCCGGAATATCCGCGGGGTTCTGGCTGTTCGCATAACCGACGGCGTACCCGCTCGGAGTGCCCGCTTCAAGCGCCGCAATGGTCTGGAAGGTGTACACCCCGTACGAGCCCTGCGCGAAATTGTTGAAGATGTGCGTGAAGTCGAGACGGCCGCCCACGGTGAAGGTGTGCGGGCCCTTGGGGATCGTGACGTTGTCCACGAGCTCGAAGATCTTCTGGTCGAGCAGGTTGTTCGGCGAAAACTGCTCGGTGCCAAACGTCACCGCACGCACGGTCCCGCCCATGTTGACGCCCACGCCCACCTCGGGCGCCTGCACCGGCACAGTCCGTTCGTAGTTAATCGTGCTGTAGCCTACGATCAGCTCGTTGGACAGACCGCCGGCGAAATTGGAGTACAGTTGGCCGGTCGTGGAGCTGTTCTTCGCCACTGTCGAGAACTGGTTCGAGCCGAACCGGAACCCGGAGTTCTGATTCAGCGGCGAGTTGTTGTACGTGGCGATGTTGCGTGAGAACGAGCCGTCTTCATCGTGGTTGATGATCTGGCGCACCACCAGGCGGTGCACGGGCGAGATCTGGTAGTCGATTCGGCCGAACAGGTTCCTCAGGGGGTTGTCATTGTTGACGAGGCCCGTGGACCCGACGTTGAAGTTGTAGGTGCTTTGCATGAAGTTGGCGATCCGCGTCAGGCTATCGAGTGCCACGGACGGGGAGTCGGGCCGAGCCGAGGGCTGGCCGCCCAGGTAGTACGGACCAGTCGCGGGCCGGGTGCGCTCCTGGAATTCCGGCGCGACGAAGAAGTGCAGCCGATCGCGGATGATCGGGCCACCGACGTAGAAGCTGTACTGCTCGACCTCGAACGACGAGGGGCGGAGAAGCTCGCCGACGAGGTGCAATCCAAGCACATCCGTGTTGCTGCGATAGGTGTAACTCGCGCCCCCGTGGAACTCGTTCGTGCCGCTCTTCGTCACCGCGTTCACGAGCATGCCGGCGAAGTTGCCCTGGCGCACGTCGCTCGGCGTGAACACGACCCGGAACTCCTTCACCGCGTCCAGGGACACGATCTTACCACTGGCGCTGCCGCCCGGCACGCCATTCGTCGCCGACAGGTTGAAGCGCTCACTCTGATTCGCGCCGTCGATCGTGATCGTGTTATACCGGTTGTACGCCCCGGCGCCGCTGGCGGCACCCGAGGCTGGGTAGACCACCTGCGGCGAGAGTTTGAGCTGATCGATGAAGTCGCGGCTGAAGGTCGGAATGCGGCGCACCAGGGAGTCGGAGATCTGGGAGCCCACGCCCTGGCGCGTCGGGGAGAAATCAGGCGTGGCCCCGCCCGTGACGGTGACCGCTGCCAATTCCACGGCCTGCGGAGCGAGCTGCGCGTCCACGCGCGTCGCTTCGGACAGCCCGACATCGACATCATCGCGTTGGTAGGGCTGATGCCCGATGGCGCGCACGGTGACGGTGTAGGGGCCTCCGACCTCGAGACCCTGCACGAGATACACGCCGTTTTCCCGCGTGCGGGAGCTGGTGGCATAGCCCGTGCTGCGGTTGACGATCCGCACATCCGCGAGAGCGACGGGCTGGCCGCTCGCGTCGGTGACCTTGCCTGTGATCGCCCCGGTCGTGACGCCCTGGGCCCCGACCGCGGGCGCGACGAGCGTCGAGAACAGCACCGCCGCGGCGACGGCGCGCGGCGCGCTAACGATCCACGGCATGGTTGGATCTCTCCCTTGCGACGCTGTGATGGGTGAACGGCTGCCGGTCGACGCCGCGGAAACTGAACCTCGGTGGGAAGCGCGTCAAGGACGCACGGCCAACCTCCGTAACGATCGGGTGATCTCGCCCCTGCCTACGTCCGCGCCTTCCGCCACAGCCACACCCCCGCCGCGCCGAAGATCACGTTCGGCACCCACGCGGCGAACCCCGGCGGCAGCGCCCCGCCCGCCCCGACCGCCTTCGACAGCTGAAACATCAGCAGGTCCACGAAGGTCGTAGCGAGGCACACCGCCACGCCCCACGCCGTCCCGCTGCGCGGCGTGGAGATCGCCAGCGGCGCGCCGAACAAGGCGATGATGATGCACGCGAACGGCACTGACAGCTTCAACGCCCGCTCCACCTGCAGCTTCTTCGTGTCCGAGCCCGAGCGCGACAGCGCATCGACGTAGCGGCCCAGCTCCGCGTAGCGCATCTCGTCGGGCGCCTTGGGCTCCGCCAGCAGGTCGGCGGGCGTCTCGCGCAGCGCCGTGGCGCGCAGCGTGTCGAATACGAACGTCGTCTCGCGACCGGGGCCGACCAGATAGCGCAGCGCCCCCTTGTTGAGGGTCCAGCCGCGCTTCGCCGGCGTCGTGTCGTAGGCCGCCCGCTGCGCCGCCACCACGATGGTCGGGTAGTCCTCGCCCGTGCCGCCGCGCTCCAGGATCACGTCGCGCATCTCCGCGCCATTCGAGCGCAGCTCGAGCGACCGGATGGAATACACCCACCCCGAGTCCGCCCGGTACACGAACGGATTGAAGCGCGAGGCGACCTGCCGCACCGTCTTCTCCCCCAGCAGCTCGGCCCGCCGGGCCGACGTCACCGGCGCGAGCTCCGTCAGCCCCAGATCGAGCAGCGCGGCGGCCAGCGAGGCGACGAGCAGCGGCCGCACCACCCGGTGAAACGAGATCCCCGACGCCTTGGCCGCCACCAGCTCCGAGTGCCGGCCCAGCGCGCCCACGGTAAACACCACGGCGAACAGCACGGCCACGGGCAGCACGAGCGAGATCGTCTCCGGCAGGAAGAACACGTACGAGTAAGCGAGGCGCGTCTTGGGAATGCCCCGTCCCAGATAGGTCGAGAGCTTGTCGGTCAGGTCGATGACCATCACGAGGAAGGGGAACCCCAGTGCCGCGAGCAGGAACACCTTGGTCCACTCGCGCAGCAGATAGCGGTCGAGGGTGCTCAGCGGGGATTGCGCCACGGGGCCCCGATCCACGCCGGCCACAGGTCGCTCCAGTCACCGCCGTGCGGCGAGTTCCCCGGCTTGCGGATGCGCCACAGACCGAACAGGCCGGCGGTCGCGAAGATGAGGTTGGGCGTCCACATCGCGAGGAACGGGGACAGGATCAGGCGATCCCCCAGCTCCTCTCCGCCGATCAATCCGATGTAGTAGACCGTGAACACCGCTACGCTCACGCCGAGCACGAGGCCAACGCCGCCGCGCTGGAAGCGCAGCGCGATCGGTGCGCCGACCAGCGCGAACACGAGGCAGGCGACGGCGATCGCGGCCTTCTTCTGGATCTCGACCTCGTACGCCGCGGCCCGCTCGCGTGCCCCGCGTAGCCGCTGTTGCTCGCTCACGCCGGCCCCGGGTGTGATCAGCCCGGCGGCGATGTAGGGCGGCGTGATCGGTACGCGCCCCCCTGCGGAGGGCGGCAGCGGCCGGGGCGGTTTCACCGCGCCGCGCGGCGCGGGGCGCGGCGTCTGCGCGCCCGCCTCGGCCGGCAGGAGCCACGTGGCGAGCCGCTGCAACGCGCGGCAGTACGGGCCCGGCGGCCTCGCGTCCCGCGGACGGGCCGACGTGCTCGGCGGCAGCGGCGCGAGCCCCGCCAGGCGGCGCAGGTCGTTTTCGATCACGAGCCGGGCGTCGCCCGCGGCGCTCTCGACATCGCGCCGCGCCGCGTCCACCGCCTCCTGCATCTCGCAGGTCGACATCTCCCGGTCGCTCTTGTACGTGTCCGTGGTGGTCGGCTGGAAGCTGTTGGCCACGCCCACGACGCGCATACGGTTCGTGGAGAAGAACGTGCGGTTGAACTGGGTCGGGTCGGTCCGGTTCACCTCCTCGATGTCGCCGTCCAGGAGGGTCAGGAACAGGTCGCGCCCACCAGCGGAGTAGGCCATGCGCCCGCTGTCCGCCGTGATGATGCGGCGGCGCTCGGCGTCGCTCAGGTCGTAGAGCGTCACGTCCTTGAGCTTGTTCGTATTGCCGTCGATGCGCGACGCGCGCAGGAACGTCTGCCCCGGCACGACCTCGTTGATCACCTGCTCCTTGAGCGCCAGCGACGGTTTCTTGCGCTGGATGTCCATCTGCAGCGTCCGCAGCTGGTGGTTGGTGCGCGGCAGCAGCTGATCGTTCCACAGGAACGACAGGAGCGCGATGCCGGCCGCGCCCGCGAGCGTCGGCGCGATCACGCGCCCGACGCTCACGCCTCCGGCCTGCATCGCCGTGATCTCGTTGTCGGCCGCGAGCCGGGTGAACACGTGCAGCACGGCGACCAGCACCGCCATCGGGAGGGTCACCGCGACGATGAACGGCACCGACAGCAGGAACACCTCGATGATGACGCTCGTGGGCAGGCCCTTGCCGAGCAGGCTCGAGAGCTGCTTCGCGATCTGCTGGATGAGCATCAGCGACGTGAGCGCCGCCAGGGCGAAGCCGAGCGGCGCGATGTGCTGGCGCAGCAGGTAACGGCTGATAGTGCGCACGATCGGTGGCGCCATTATATTCGGAAGTCCAAGTCTCTACAAGACATCACTACCCCCGTGACCATCCGAAAGAGCCGCTTCTCGCGCTCGGGCCTCTGCCTCGCGCTCGCCCTCGTTGTCCCCGCATGCGGGGCGCGCGATCGGGCCGCCCGCCCGCGCGAGTTCGTCGGCCCGCGCGCCTTCGGCTATCTCGAGCAGCAGATGCAGTTCGGACCGCGCATCCCCGGCACGGCGGCGCACGAGCGCGCCGGGGACTGGATCCTGCAGCACCTCCGTGCCACGGCCGACAGCGTCGTGGTGCAATCCATCACTCACGCCACGCGGCACGGCGCCACGCTGCACCTGCGCAACTTCTTCGCCCGCTTCCGGCCCGGCGCTCCCGACCGGGTGCTGCTCCTGGCGCACTGGGACACGCGGCCCCATGCCGACCAGAGCCAGAATCTGGGCCAGCAGCGCCTCCCCGTCCCCGGAGCGAACGATGGCGCGTCCGGCGTCGCCGTGCTGCTGGGCGTGGCCGACGCGCTCAAGGCGAAGCCGCCCACGCTCGGCGTGGACCTGCTGTTCGTGGACGGAGAGGACTACGGGAACTTCGCCACGGACTCGACCGACGTGCTGATCGGCTCCCGCTACTTCGCGGCCCACCAGCCCCCCGGCTACCAGCCGTTGTTCGCCGTGCTGTTCGACATGGTCGCGGACAAGGACCAGCAATTCTACTATGAGGGCAACTCGCAGGCCTTCGCGCCCGAGGTGGTCGACCGGGTCTGGCGCGTCGCCGCCGAGCTCGGCTATGGCCGCGTCTTCGTTCCCGGCGTGCGGAACACGCTCACCGACGACCACGTGGCGCTGCAGAAAGCGGGCATCCACGCGATCGACGTGGTGGACTTCGATTACCCCTACTGGCACACGACCGAGGACACCGTCGACAAGGTGAGCGCGGCGTCTTTGCAGGTTGTCGGTGACGTAGCTGTGGCGTTGGTGCGGTAGAAACGCGGAACGCGGAAGGCGGAACGCGGAACAGATTGACGAGCGCCGGTGACCGAAGCTCGCTGCACCGTTCCGCGCTCCGCGTTGCCACTTCCGCGTTCGTGATACCGCAATCTTTTGGCGACCGTGGCGTAAAACGGATGCCGCTGCCGGCTGGCTAGTCGTTACCGTGCATCATGGACGACCGCCGCGCCGCCCTCTTGCTCGCTCTGCTCGCCCTCGCCGGCGCGGGTGCCCGGCTGGCGCTGGCGCCCACCACACCCGCCGCGCCCGGAGACGTCCGGCTGGTCGCGCTGGACACGCCTCCCCTCCGCGGCCTGAACGCGACGGCGCGTACGGCCGCCCGGCTGGCACGCCCGCTCCTCCCCGGCGAGCGGGTCGACCTCGACCGCGCCGACGTGACGGAGATCACGCGGCTGCCGCGGATCGGACCGGCCTTCGCCCACCGGATCGTCGCGTGGCGCGAGCAGCACGGCGCGTTTGGCGGGTTGGTCCGGTTCGACAGCGTGCCGGGCGTGGGCCCGAAGCTGGTCGAATCGCTCCGACCCTACGTGATGTTTTCGGGGGTCATCCCGCCCGCGCCTTGACTTCCCTCGGTCGGCCCGTATGTTATGCTGTTCATTTTCAACGAGTTGCGTACGGCGACCGCGGCAGCCACCTCCGACAAACTGGGTGAAATCCTCCTCCGGGAGGGCTTGATCACCCAGGACCAACTCAAGAAGGCGCTCCTCGAGCAGAAGAACACGGGGATGCGTCTGGGCTACACGCTGGTCAAGCTGGGCTTCGTCGAGGAGACGGAGATCTCCAAGATGCTGGCCCGGCAGTATCGTATGCCGGCCGTCGACCTGTCCCGCTTCGAGGTCGATCCGAAGATTCTCAAGCTGTTGCCGCCCGACGTCGCGGTGAAGCACACGGTGCTGCCGCTCAAGCGCGAGGGGCGGACGCTCACGGTGGCGATCGCGGACCCCAACAACGTCACGGCGATCGAGGACATCAAGTTCATCACGCGCTGCGACGTGTTTCCGGTGATCGCGGGGGAGTACACGCTCCGCAACGCGATCGAGAAGTACTACCAGCAGTCCGACGCGCAGCTGCAGACGCTGCTCAAGGACATCGAAGCGGCCGAGGATCTCGAGGTCGTCTCCGACGAGGTCGACGAGGACGTCAAAGCGCAGGACCTGGCGGACGACGCGCCGGTGGTGAAGCTGATCAACGGACTGCTCACGGACGCGGTGAAGCGGGGGGCGTCGGACATCCACATCGAGCCGTTCGAGCACGAGATGCGGGTCCGCTACCGCGTGGACGGCGCGCTGCACGAGGTGATGAAGCCGCCGATCAAGATGCGCGCGGCGCTGACGTCGCGCGTCAAGATCATGGCGCAGCTGAACATCGCCGAGCGGCGGGTGCCGCAGGACGGTCGCATCAAGCTGAAATTCGGCGCCAAGGTCATCGACTATCGCGTCTCGACGCTGCCGGTGCTGTTCGGCGAGAAGATCGTGCTCCGCATTCTCGACAAGGGGAACCTGGCGCTCGACTTGACGAAGTTCGGGTTCGAGGCCAAGGCCGAGCAGGACCTGATGCGGGCGATCCTGAACCCGTACGGCATGGTGCTGGTGACCGGCCCGACGGGATCGGGCAAGACCACGACGCTGTACTCGGCGCTGTCGCGTATCAACCAGATCGACGTGAACATCATGACGGCGGAGGATCCCGTCGAGTACAACCTGATGGGCATCAATCAGGTGCTGGTGCGCAACGACGTGGGCATGACGTTCGCGGCCGCCCTCAAGGCGTTCCTGCGGCAGGACCCGAACATCATCATGGTGGGCGAGATTCGCGATCTCGAAACCGGGTCGATCGCGATCAAGGCGGCGTTGACCGGCCACCTCGTGCTGTCCACCCTGCACACGAACGACGCGCCCTCCACGGTGACCCGCATGGTGGACATGGGCATCGAGCCGTTCAACGTGGCGAGCGCGGTGAACCTGATCGTGGCGCAGCGGCTGGTGCGACGCATCTGCTCGGACTGCAAGCAGGAGCACAAGTACTCCGAGGAGGAGCTCAAGGCGCTCGGCATCCCCTTCGCCGAGGCGCAGAAACTGACGTTCTACAAGGGCACCGGCTGCGACACCTGTGGGAGCACGGGGTACAAGGGGCGCCAAGGGCTGTACGAGGTGATGGCGCTGTCGAGCGCGCTGCGGCGTATGGTGCTGAAGGGCGGGTCCACGGAGGAGCTGCGGGAGCAGGCAGTGAAAGAAGGGATGCTCACGCTGCGCATGGACGGCATGCTGAAGGTGAAGCGCGGCATCACGACCCTCGATGAAGTCGTGAAGGAGACGGCGGCATGACGGCAGGCACATCGCAAGGCGTGAATCTCCGCTCGCTGCTCGAGGAGATGATCGAGAAGGACGCCTCGGACCTCCACATCGTGGCGGGCGAGCGTCCCAAGCTGCGCGTGGACGGGGACATCGTGAACTCGGGCGTGGAGGCGGTGCTCACGCCCAAGGACACGCTCTCGATCGCGTACTCGGTGCTCACCGAGAATCAGAAGAAGCGCTTCGAGACCGAGAACGAGCTCGACTTCTCCTTCGGCATTCAAAACCTGGCGCGGTTCCGCGGCAACTGCTTCAAGCAGCGCGGCTGCGTGTCGCTCGTCATCCGGCAGATTCCGTTCAACGTCAAAGCGTTTGACGAGCTGGGGCTGCCGGGCGTCGTGGCGAAGCTGGCCGAGAAGCCGCGCGGGCTGGTGCTGGTGACCGGTCCCACGGGCTCGGGCAAGAGCACCACGCTCGCGGCCATGATCGACAAGATCAACAAGGAGCTCAAGGGGCACATCATCACGGTGGAAGACCCGATCGAGTTCATCCACCGCCACCAGCAGTGCATCGTGAATCAGCGCGAGATCGGCACCGACACGTCGAGCTTCGCGGCAGCGCTCAAATACGCCCTGCGCCAGGACCCGGACGTCGTGCTGGTCGGCGAAATGCGCGACCTGGAGACGATCGGGGCGGCCCTGACCATCGCGGAGACGGGCCACCTGGCGTTCGCCACGCTGCACACCAACTCGGCCATGGAGAGCATCAACCGCATCATCGACGTGTTCCCGTCGCACCAGCAGGCCCAAGTGCGCGCCCAGCTCTCGTTCGTGCTCGAGGGCATCGTCACGCAAACGCTGCTGCAGAAGGCCAAGGGCAAGGGCCGCGTGATGGCGTGCGAGATCCTGATCATGACCCCTGCGGTGCGGGCGCTGATCCGGGACGAAAAGATCGAGCAGATCCCGTCCATGATGCAGGCGGGCAAGAAGCACGGCATGCAGACGCTGAACGACGCCCTGTACCAGCTGTACGTGAGCCGCGAGGTCACCAAGGACGAGTGTCTGCGCGTGACGTCGACCCCGAACGAATTCCTCCGGATGATCGGCGAGGCGCCGATGGACGACAAAGAGCCCACCCCGTCTGCGGGCCAGCCCGTCGGCGCGGGTAAGGTCGCGGCCCGCCGCTAGGCGCCCGAAGCGAAGGGGAGGGAGCCATGCCGGTCTTTCAATACACCGCCCGCACGCTCAAGGGCGATCTCGTCAACGACAAGATCGACCTGCCGTCCCGTGACGACGTCATCGCGCACCTGCGGAAGAACCGCATGGTCGTCGTCCAGGTCCGCGCCGCGCCCAAGGAGTTCAAGCTCAACCTGAAGTTCGGCGGCGGCGTCAAGACCCGCGACGTCGTCGTGTTCACCCGCCAGTTCGCCACCATGATCAATGCGGGCCTGCCGCTGGTGCAGGCCCTCGACATCCTGGCCCAGCAGACCGAGAACAAGCTCCTGGCCGATACGACCCGCCAGGTCGTGTACGACGTCGAGAGCGGCCAGACCCTCGCCGACGCCCTCCGCAAACATCCCAAGGCGTTCAGCGACCTGTACGTCAACATGGTGGCGGCGGGCGAGGCCGGCGGTATTCTCGACACCATTCTCGTCCGCCTCGCCGAATTCCTCGAGAAGAACGACGCGATCGTGCGCAAGGTGAAGGGTGCGATGATCTACCCCGGCGTGATTCTGTCGGTCGCGGTCATCGCGGTGTCGGTGCTGCTCATCTTCGTGATCCCGACGTTCCAGAACATGTTCGCGTCCGTGAACCTGCAGCTGCCGCTGCCGACCCGGATCGTGATCGGGATGAGCAATGTCCTCAAGAACTACTGGTGGCTCATGCTGGGGGCCGCCGGCGCGGGGGTGTTCGCCTTGACTCGCTATTACAAGACGGCGCCGGGCCGGCTGCAAATCGATACGCTGCTGCTCAAGCTGCCGGTGCTGGGCGACGTGCTCCGCAAGTCCGCCGTCTCCCGGTTCACTCGCACGCTAGGCACGCTGATCTCGTCCGGCGTGTCGATTCTCGACGGTCTCGAGATCACGGCGCGCACCGCCGGCAACATGGTCATCCACAACGCCGTGATGGAATCGCGCGCCTCGATCGCCGGAGGCGAGACGATCGCCGCCCCGCTCGCCAAGTCGAAGGTGTTCCCGCCCATGGTGATCTCCATGATCTCCGTGGGCGAGCAGACCGGCGGTATGGACGAGATGCTCTCCAAGATCGCGGACTTCTACGACGACGAGGTCGACGCCGCCGTCAGCGCGCTGTTGTCGCTCATGGAGCCGATCATGATCGTGGTGCTGGGCGTGATCGTGGGCGGCATGGTCGTCGCGATGTACTTGCCGATCTTCGATATGGTCAACGCGGTGCAATAGAGGAAAACCACTGCCGCGGGAAGCGCGGCAGGAACTTGACGCGCCGGTTCACCACGGCCTGCACCCTTCGCCACCAGCAAATGATCGGCTGCGCGGTTCGGCCGACGCTCACGACGGCAAATGGAATCGAGTCCGCCACCACGGTGCGCAGATCGGGCTGGCTGAGGGAGCACAGGTCCTCCGCCGTCTTCACGCCGAAGGTCGAGTCCGGCCCCGTCCACGGATGATTGTGCCACACGGCCAGCGTCGCCCGACCGCAGGGCAGGGGCTGCACCTGATCGGCGCTGGAGCTCACCACATCGGGCATCACGAAATCGTCGACCAGCGCGCTGTCACCCGCCACCCTGCCCTGCAGGCACAGCACCACCTCGCGGTCGAGCCCGGCCGCCAGCAGACTGACGCGCCGCAGCAGTGACGGCGCCAGCGCGAGCCGCTTGAGCGGTTGGGAGGCGAGGATCGCGGAATCCGTAGCGGTGAGCGGCGCCTGGGCGAAACCGGAGACGGGAGACACCAGCGCGGCGACCAGCGCGCCGGCGAGGCGACGCAGCCCTGGCGACATTCCATACGATACAACGGTCCCGCCGCGCTCGCCCCACGACCCAAAGCTCTTGCACTTTGCCAGACCAGTGCCAATACTTACAGCCCCAAGCCGCAAGTCATAGGCCGCAAGAGTGCTGTAACTTGTACACATTCAATATGTTACACCGTCGCCTTGCGGCTTCCGCCTTGAGGCTGGCGACTCGGTTACGGGAGGTGCTGCATCGATGAGCTGGTTCGGCGACGGCTCGCGCGGGTCGGCGATCCCGACTCCACAGAGCCTGCTGCGGTCGGTGTATGTGGGGCGGCTGTGCGTCGCGGTCGCGATTTATCTCGCGGCGGCACTCAAGTTCGCCGTGGCGGCGCCGCTCGACCTGCTCGTCACGTCGTTTGTGCTCGTGGCCACGGTCGTGGTCACCAGTGCGTCGTACTGGTACACGCATTTTCTCAGGCGCTCGCCGGGTCGCACCTTCCTGTACGGGCAGGCGCTGTTCGACGTCGGGCTGATCACGACGGTCGTCCACATCACGGGCGGGCCGCAGAGCGACCTGACGCCCTTGTACGTCCCGTTGATCGCGGCGACGGCCGTGCTGATGCCGCCGGCGAGTACGGGGCTGGTCACGGCGCTCGTCGGCATCGTCTATTTCGCGGACGTGTTCTTCGGCCACCGCACGCCCATGACCGGGCAGGTCGCGTTGCAGCTGCTGGTATTCGTAGGGGTGGCGGCCGTGACCGCGTACTTCGCGAGCCGCGTCTCGGTGATGGGAGCCGAGCGTGAGGCGCTCGCGGGGGAGCTGCGCCAGGCCCGGCTCGAGGCGGCCGATGTGCTGCGCAGCGTGCCGACGGGGATCGTCACGGTCGACCAAGCCGGCCACCTCCTCTACTGCAACCCGGCGGCGGAGCAGATCTTCGGCTTCAAGGAGCGTCAGTGGCGCGGTCGGCCCATCATGCCCGAGTTCGCCAAGATCGCGCCGGAGTTCTGGGCCGCGATCACGGCGACCGCGCGACGCGGCGTGCGGGCCATGCGGGTCGAGGCGGTGGTGCGGCGTCCCGACCGCACATTCCCGATCGGCGTGACGACCACCACGCTGGAAGTGGAGGGGGCCGAGCCCCGCGTGACGGCCATCTTCACCGACATCTCGGACTCGAAGCGGTTGGAGGAGCTGCACCTGCGCGCCGAGCGGCTGGAGGCGGTCGCCGAGCTGTCGGCGAGCCTCGCGCACGAGATCAAGAACCCGCTTGCGTCGATCCGCTCGTCGGTCGAGCAGCTGGGCCGGGCCAAGCGCGCCAACCCTGACGAGAAGTTCCTCACGTCCCTCGTGGTGCGCGAGAGCGATCGCCTGTCGCGCCTCTTGTCGGAGTTCCTCGACTTCTCCCGCGTGCGCGCGACGGAATGCCGCCCGCTCGACCTCCACACCGTGGCCGGGGCCGCGATCCGCCTGGTGCGCGAGCACCCCGACTGCCCCGAAGACGCGGTGATCGACCTGGCGGGCGGCGCGGCACCCATGGAGGGAGACGAAGACCTGCTCCACCGCGTGGTGTCCAATCTGGTCCTCAACGCCGTGCAGGCGAGCGGCAAGGACGCCCGCGTTGTGGTGCGGACGGGCCGTCCCGCGCCGCAGGAGGTCCCAGGTGGGGCGGGCATCGAGCACCCGGTGATGCTCACCGTCACCGACAACGGCCCCGGCATCCCCGAGAATCTCCGGGCCCGACTGTTCGAGCCGTTCGTCACGGGGCGGGTCGGGGGGACGGGGCTGGGGCTCGCGATCGTGCAGCGCGCCGTGGAGGCGCACCGCGGCCTGGTGCTGGTGGATTCCACGGCGGGACGGGGAACGACGTTCACGGTGTACCTGCCCGCAGCCCGACGGAGAGAGGAAGCGGCATGAGCCAGCAGCCCTCGATTCTGGTGGTGGACGACGAGATGGGGATCCTCGACGTCTTGCGCATCCTCTTGAAGGGTGAAGGGTTCGACGTCGTGACCGCGCAAGGCGGCAAGGCGGGCCTCGAGGCGCTCAAGACCGCCGCCCCGGACATCGTGCTCACCGACATCAAGATGCCGGGCGTTTCGGGGACCGAGCTGCTGGCCGCCGTACGGGAGCAGGATCCCGAGACGCCGGTGATCCTCATGACCGCCCAGGCGTCGCTGCAGAGCGCCATCCAGGCCGTGAACCAGGGCGCGTTCTACTACATCCAGAAGCCGTTCTCCAACGACGACCTGGTCGCGATCTGTCGGCGCGCCGCCGAGCAGCGCCTCCTCAAGGCCGAGAACAAGCAGCTCAAGCAGGAGATCCGGCGGCGCGAGCGCTCCGGGCTGGTCAAGCCGCTCGGCAAGTCGCGCCCGTTCGTCGAGGTGCTCAAGCTCGCCGAGCAGGTGGCTCCGACGGAGAGCACGGTGCTGATCCAGGGGGAATCGGGCACGGGCAAAGAGGTCATCGCGCGCTACATCCACGAGCTGTCGGCGCGGGCGGACGGCGGCTTCTTTTCACTCAACTGCGGCGCGCTGCCGGAAAGCCTGCTCGAATCGGAGCTGTTCGGGCACGTGAAGGGATCGTTCACCGGCGCCGTGCGCGACAAGCAAGGGCTGTTCGCCGCGGCGCGGGGCGGCACGTTCTTCCTGGACGAGATCGGCGAGATGTCGCCGGCCACGCAGGTGAAGCTGCTGCGCGTGCTCCAGGAGCGCGAGGCCATCCCGGTCGGCGGGACGGAGGCGATTCCCGTGGATGTGCGGGTGGTGGCGGCCACGAACCGCGATCTCGAAGACGACATCAAGCGGGGACGGTTCCGCACCGACCTGTACTATCGGCTCAACGTCATCGCCATCCACCTCCCGCCGCTGCGGGACCGCCGCGACGATATCCAGATCCTGTGCGACGAGTTCCTCGGCCGCATCGCGCAGGAGCGGGGCGAGAAGACCAAGCCGCTGTCGCAGGAGGCGCAGGGCGTGCTGCTGGCGTACGACTGGCCCGGGAACGTGCGCGAGCTCGAGAACGCGGTCGAGCGGGCCGTGGTGCTCAGCAAGGGCGACACGATCGATCTCGCGGCGCTGCCGGAAAAGCTGACCGAGCGGCGCGCCGAGCCCCTGGTGGCGGAGCGGTCGCACCCGAATCCCACCCTCGACGTGATCGAGCGCGCCTACATCACCTGGGTGCTCCAGAGCGAGGGCGGCAACAAGACCCGCGCCGCCGAGGTGCTCGGCATCGATCCCTCCACCCTGTATCGCAAGCTGAGTCGCTACGAGGGCGATGCCACTGGCTCAGACGGCTGATCAAGTGGGGGCCGCGACCCTCGAGCGCATGGCCGCGGCCCCCCGCTTCAATCGCTGGATGTTCGAGCGGCTGCGCCCCTGGATCGGGCGCCGTGTGCTCGAGGTCGGCGCCGGGATCGGCAACATCTCGGCGTTCGTGGTGGATCACGCAGGTGTCGAGCGCGTCGTGCTCACCGACACCGAGCCGTTTTATCTGAATCGCTTGCGCGAGCGGTTCGCCGGCCGGCCGCAGGTGGCCGTGGCCGAGCTGCGGCTGCCCGCCCGCGACCCGCGGCTCGCCGCCGAGCGGCTCGACACGGTGGTGTGCCTCAACGTGCTGGAGCACATCGAGCAGGACGGCGCCGCGCTCCGCGCCGTGCGCGATCTGCTCCAGCCGGCGGGCCGGCTCGTGCTGCTCGTGCCCTCGCTGCGGGCTCTGTACGGGTCGTTGGACGAGGCGCTGGGACACTTCCGCCGTTACGTCCCCGACGAGTTACGGGCCGAGCTCCAGGGCGCGGGCTTCCGGGTGCGCCATCTCGAGTACTTCAACCTCGCCGGCGTGCCGGGGTGGTGGCTCACCGGTCGCGTGCTGCGCCGCCGGCTGATTCCCGCGGGCGCCCTGCGCTGCTACGAGGCCCTGGTGCCGTTGTTCCGGCTGGAGCGGTTCCTCCCCTGGCGCATCGGGCAGTCGCTCATCGCCATCGGCGAGGTGGCCGGGTGACGTCGCTCCGTTCGTCCCGCGACGACGTGCTGCTCTCGGTCGTCGTGCCGGCGTACAACGAGGCGACGACGATCGAGGCCGTGTTGCGGCAGCTCAAGCAGGTGCCGCTGCGGCTCGAGGTGATCGCCGTGGACGACGCGTCGACCGACGGGACCGGCGCCATCCTCGAACGGCTGGCGTGCGAGGCGGGCCTCGTCCAGCAGGTGATCCGTCACCCGACCAATCGCGGCAAGGGCGCCGCGCTCAGGAGCGGGATCGCCGCCGCCACGGGGCAGGTGATCGTCGCCCAGGACGCCGACCTCGAGTACGACCCAGCCGAGCTGCCCGCCCTGCTGCGGCCGATCCGCGACGGCAAGGCCGACGCCGTGTACGGCTCGCGCTTCCAGGGAGGCCCTCATCGCGTATTGTTCTTCTGGCACGCCGTCGGCAACAACTTCCTCACGCTCGTCTCCAACATGTTCACCAACTTGAACCTGACGGACATGGAGACGTGCTACAAGCTGGTCCGGGCCGACCTCCTCAAGCGTTTGCCGCTCAGGTCGGAGCGCTTCGGAATCGAAGTGGAGCTCACGGCACGGCTGGCCCAGGCGGGCGCCCGCATCTGGGAGCTGCCCATCACGTACAGCGGCCGGACCTACAGCGAAGGCAAGAAGATCACCTGGCGCGATGGTGTCGCGGCGCTGTTTCATGTCATCCGATACAACCTGTTCCCGCCGCGCGGCGCATGGCGCAGCCGCTGACTGCGATCAACAGGGGTTGGGTCGCACTCGTGTTCGCGACCGCCGTCGCGGCATACCTGCCTACGCTGACGTACGGGTTTGTCGAGGACGACCGCGCCGTCGTCGCGGCGAACCCGCGCGCCCACTCGGTCTCCCAAGCCTTGGGTGCGTTCGACCAGCCGTACTGGGGCGACGAGTTCTATCGGCCGCTCACCATCTTCAGCTTCGCGGTCGATTGGACCGTGAGCGGGGGTCGCGCCGGCTGGCTCCACCTAATGAACGCGCTGTGGCATGGGGTCGCGTCGGTGCTGGTCGCTGTCCTCCTGGCCCAGGCGCTGTCGCCCGCCGCGGCGGCCGCCGGCGGCCTGGTGTTCGCCCTGCACCCGGTGCATGCCGAGGCAGTCGCCGGCCTGGTCGGCAGGGCGGAGCTGCTTGCAGCCGTCGGCATGCTCGGGGCGGTACTGTGCGCGCGTCGCCGACGGTGGACGGCGGCCGTGGCGTGCGCGGCCGCGGCCATGCTGAGTAAGGAGCACGGTGTCATCAGTGGTGTCTTGATAGTGCTCGATCGCTGGCTCCAGCGCCCCGAGCAGCCGCCCTACCCCCGCCGCTTCTATGTCGCCTTGGGAATCGTGACCGCCGTGTTTCTCGCCGCCTGGTACGTGATCGGCCGCAGAGCAACGGGCGACGTGGCGCCGGTGTTCCTCGACGCCGGGACGGCAGAGCGGCTGGACATCGCCCTGCCCGGCGTGCTCCGCGCCGCCGGGCTGCTGGCGTGGCCGCTGAATCTCTCGGCCGACTACGGTCCGCGGGTGATTCCCGCGTACCGCGCTGTCTCGCTCGCCGCGCTGGGCGGCACGGTGATCATTGCCGCGACGCTCGCGGGCGGGTGGTGGATCAGGCGAACGGCACCGACCGTGACGTTCGCGGCGTGGGCCGCCGCCGCCGCGTATCTCCCGACGTCGAATCTGCTGTTCCCCTCAGGAATCGTCCTCGCCGAACGCGCCCTCTACGTCCCGGTGCTGCTCACTGCGGCACTGGTGGGTCAGGCGGTGCACCGGGCACAGGGTCGTTGGACGCCGCGGGCCGTCGCCCTTGCGATCGCCGCGGTTTGCATCGTGCTCGGCGGCAGGACTCTCGCGCGACTGCCCGTGTGGCGCGACAATCGCACGTTTCTGCTCACGCTCCTGGCGGACCATCCTGAATCGTACTGGGGGCACTGGTCGGCGGCCGCTGTGCTGGCCGGGATGGGCGATACGGGCGCGGCCCGCCGCGAATACGCCCGGGCCGACTCCTTGTTCGACGGCGACCCGCACCTCGACGCGACTCGGGCCCTGTTCCTTGTCGGCCTCTCGGACACGGCGGGCGCCCGGCCGCTGGTGGACCGCGCGCGGCGGCGCCTTCCCTTCGAGCCGGACGCGCTGCGCGCGCAGTTCGTGCTCTCGCTGCGGCGTGGCGAGCGAGCCCGCGCGATCGCTCTCGCCGACACCGCCCGAGTACGCGTCCCTTGGGAGGCGGCTTGGTATAGTGCGCACCTGGATGAACGGCCCAAGCGCTGAGATGCCGAAGCGGCTGTACGGCGCCGTGGCCGGCTGCGCGGTCGTGGTCTATCTCGGCGCCCTGTGGAATGGGTTCGCAGTGGACGACGTGCCGATCATCGTGCTGAACCCCCTCGTTGCGAACGCGTCGGGCATGTGGCGCGCATTCGCCGCTCCCTACTGGCCGCCGGATCTGGGGGGCCTCATGTATCGGCCCCTGACGATCGCCGGGTTCGCCCTCGATCAGCTGCTCCGCTCCACGGCCTGGTTTCACGCCGTCAACCTCGCGTGGCACGCGGCCGTCTCGGTCGCGGTGGCGGCGCTGGCACGGCGCTGGACGGACTGGACGGGGGGGCTCGTCGCCGGACTGCTGTTCGCCGCCCATCCCGTGCATGTGGAGGCCGTCGCCAACATCGTCGGCCGGGCAGAGCTGATGGCGGCGCTGTTCACGCTGCTTGCGGTATACGCGGCCCTGGTGCATGAACGCGTCGCCTGGAGCGCCGCCGCGCTGGCGCTCGGCCTGCTCTCGAAGGAGAACGCAGCCGTCGCGCCGGCGCTCATCGTGTGGGGCTGGCTGCTCGGACTCGCGCGACCGGATCGACGCCGCGTGGCGTGGTTCGTGGCGAGCTGGGTGATCGTTGGTGGAGCCTACGCCGCGGTTCGCGCAGCCGTGCGCCACCCGTTCACGGAGTACCAAAGCATCGCGCCGATGTTCGTAGGCGAGCCCGACCTCACCGTCCGGCTCACTGCCGTGAGCGCGTTCACCGACGTGCTGCGCCTCCTGGTATTCCCCCTCACACTGCGCGTGGACTATTCCCCCGACGAGCGGACCGCCGTCACCACGCCGCTCGACTGGCGGTTTGCTGCCGGCCTGCTGTGCGCGCTGGCCTGGGTCGGAGCGCTGGTCGTCGCCTGGAAACGGGGCCGGAAGGTCGAGGCGTTCGGGCTCGGCTGGACCGGCATCGCGCTGCTGCCGGTTGCGAACCTGCTCTATCCTGCCGGCTTCTACCTCGCCGAGCGAACCCTCTACCTCCCCTCGGCCGGGTTGGCTCTCGCGGCGGCCGCGTGGCTCGCGCGGCTGCCCCGCGAGCGGCTCTGGCCGGTGACCGCGGCGCTGGTCCTCCTGGGCGGCGTGCGCAGCGCGCTGCGCGTGCCCGTGTGGCGCGACGACGCCCACGTGACGCACAGCATCCTGCGCGACTCCCCGCGGTCCTACGTCGGGCACAAGCGGATGATCGGCTTGTTCCTCGACCGGCATCAGCCGGCCCTCGCACTCGACGCTGCGCGCGTCGCCGCACGCCTCCATCAGCGCGACGCTGGGGTCTACGTTACCGGATCCGTGGCGGCGTTCGCCGCGGGGGACGCCAGGGCGGCCGACTCGCTGCTCGCTGGCTTAGAGCACCTATGTCACGGGCGTTGCCCCGGGTACTATCGAAGCGAGGCGGCAGTAGCTCGGGCCCACGGCTACGCCGAGGCAGCCGACTCGCTGCTCGCCCGGGGACGGGCCTTGCGGTCGGCCCGGTGACTTGCAAAACGCCCGGCCTACTCGGTACGCGGGAGACCGGGAGGCGCGACACACCAAGCGCGTAAGTGTAATCACAGGTTATACCTCCACGACTGTGGCTAGGTCGGGCATGAGCCTTGCTTCCGCCGCTTGAGGGACACTCCCATCATCAAGCAGTTCTGAGAGATCATTGTGGGCTTCAAAACGGGGGTACGCGTCACATGAACCGCAAGGGTTTTACGCTCATTGAGCTGCTGATCGTGGTGGTGATCATCGGCATCTTGGCCGCTATCGCGATCCCGAAGTTCGCCAACACGAAGGGGAAGGCCTACATCGCCTCGATGAAGTCCGACCTGCGGAACCTCGTGACGGCTGAGGAAGCGTTCTTCGCCGACTCCGTCAAGTACAGCACCAAAGTCACCAGCAAGGTCGGTGGCGTTGCCTGTACGCCCGCCGCGGGCGACGTGAGCTGGTGCCCCACGACGGGTAACAACCTCGTCACCCTCAATGCTGCCGGTGGCGGTTGGGACGCGTCGATGACGAACAACAACCTGACCGGTACCGCGAAGGTGACGTGCTCCATCTTCGTCAACGAAGCGGCCGATCCGCTCGGCATCGCGACCTCAGAGGGCGCGCCGGCCTGCCAGTAAGCGGCGCATTGGGAGCGACACCACGAGCGGCGGGACTCCCCGCCGCTCGTTGTTTATAGCCTTGCAATAATCCAGACGGGCGGCGAAAGTCCGCATTCTCCGTAGGGTCGCTCCACGGTTCCCCTGGCTAACTATATGTTACGTCTTGGCTTGGAAAACTGCCGCACGCAGGCATGGTGCTTGCCTGAAAGAGGGGCGGTGGGGAAGGGTTCCCCGTGTCGTTTCATCACATAGGAGCCAGTCATGAACCGCAAGGGTTTTACGCTCATTGAGCTGCTGATCGTGGTGGTGATCATCGGCATCTTGGCCGCCATCGCGATCCCGAAGTTCGCCAACACGAAGGGGAAGGCCTACATCGCCTCGATGAAGTCCGACCTGCGGAACCTCGTGACGGCTGAGGAAGCGTTCTTCGCCGACTCCGTCAAGTACAGCACCAAAGTCACCAGCAAGGTCGGTGGCGTTGCCTGTACGCCCGCCGCGGGCGACGTGAGCTGGTGCCCCACGACGGGTAACAACCTCGTCACCCTCAATGCTGCCGGTGGCGGTTGGGATGCGTCGATGACGAACAACAACCTGACGGGTACCGCGAAGGTGACGTGCGCGATCTTCGTCAACGAAGCGGCCGATCCGCTCGGCATCGCGACCTCAGAGGGTGCGCCGGCCTGTAAGTAGTCGGCGTAGCAGTGACAGGACGGGCGGCGGGGTTCTCCCCGCCGCTTGTTTTGTATAGGCATTTTGCGGTAAATAGTGCGCAATGCAATGCATTTGCGTGTTTCAGACCTTGACATTGTGCACGTCCTGGCACAAGGCGTAGTTTTTGCCGCGCCTCGACGTGTAGCTCCGTTCCAGAGGGCAAACCGCCGGTGACGGCGGGACGCAAAGCCAAGGGATCTCGCGCGGTGTAGCTACCGCCTGGAGACAGCCCCGCTGCAGGGACGAGGACCCCCGGCGACCTGAGTCACCGGGAGTCCGCGGCCTCACCTCCTGCATGCACGGGCGCGAGGCCGTTCGCTTTCCCAGGACGGCCGAAAGGACTCGCATGGCAATGAGACCGCCGCGTGCGGCGGGTTTCTCCCTGCTCGAGCTGGTGATCGTCCTCGTCATCCTGGGCGTGGCGACGGCGATGGCCTTTCCCACCATCTCCCGCATCACCACGCACTCTCGGGTCAACCAGGCGGCGATGGTGGTCGCGCAGGACTTGTCGCTTGCCCTGAGCGCCGCCGCGCGCGAGCGCAAACCGATCCGCATCGCGCGCGGGGCGGATGGGGCGTCGATCACGCTGAGCGAGCGGGCGAGCGGCAAACTGCTCTCCACGCGGTGGCTGGGGAAAGGCGACGCCTACCGGCTGGATTCCATCGCCTTCTCCGTTTCGCCCGTGGATCTGTTTCCCTCGGGAATGACGTCGAGCGCTCTGAGCGTGACGCTGTGGGCGGGGAAGTACTCCCGCCAGGTCACGCTGTCCCGCGCGGGCTGGGTCCGAGTTCCGTGACGCGGGCCGAGGCGGGCTTCTCGCTGATCGAGATCATGGTGGCAATGATGCTCTTGGGGCTGGTGCTCATCGGCGTCGCGCAGCTGAACTTCACGCTCGCGCGCCGCTTCTACGCGCTGTCGGGCGGCGGCGCCCGCGACGCGGTCCTGGCGCAGCAGCTCAACCAGTTCGCGGCGCTGCCGTTCGATTCGCTCAAGGCGAAGGCCGGAACGATCACCGTCACCAAGCCGCCCCTGCCGTACACGCGCAAAATCACGGTGGACAGCCTCTCGCCCAAGCTCAGGCGGGTGACGATCGTCGTCACCCCGCTCAACCCGATCTTCAAGCCCGACACGCTCGTGCTGCAGCGCACCAAGCCGGGCAACAACCCGTTCAACAAGAAGCCCTGAGCGATGACCGGTCGCCGCGGCTTCACCCTCGCCGAGCTCGTGGTGGGCATGGTCGTCCTGGGAGTGATCGGGGGGGCGCTCACCCGCCTCTTCCTGTCGCAGTCGCGCTTCTACGACCAGCAGGGACAGCTGCGCCGTGCGCGCATGGTGTCGCGCATGGCGATCAACGCCGCGCTCTCCGACCTGCGCATGGTCGAAGCGACCGGCGGCCTGGTGTCCGCGACTCCCACGCAAGTGACCATGCGGGTACCGTACGCGATCGGCGTCGTGTGCGCGAACACGGCGGCACAGACGACGGTGTCCCTCTGGCCGGTCGACTCGACCGTGTATGCGACCGCCGGCTTCTCCGGGTACGGGTGGCGCGACTCGCTCGGCAACATCACGTACGTCGAAGCCGGTACGTCGGTCGCCAACGACAATCCCTCGCTGTGCGTGGCGGCGAACGTCGTGACGCTTCCGGGGGGGCGGGTGGTCGGCGTGCGGCCGCCGCTCCCCGCGGCCCTGCCGGCGGTCACCGCCGTCGGGACGACGGTGTTCCTGATCCAACGCCTCACGTACCAGTTCAAGCCGTCGGTCGCGCTCCCCGGACGGACGGCGCTGTGGCGCACCACCGCGGCGACCGGGCAGGCGGACGAGCTGGTCGCGCCGTTCGATCCCACCGCGAAATTCCGCTTCTTCGTCGCCGGGAGCGACACGGCCCAGGCCGGCCCGCCGAACCCGCTGAGCAGCATGCGCGGTGTCGAGCTGGGCCTCACGAGCCAGAGCGACCGGGCCCCGGAAGGCGCGACCGCCCCGCGACAGGCGCAGGTGGTGACGGCGGTCTTCTTCAACAACCAGCTCAAATGACCGAGCCCACTCGCAGTCGGCGCGGCGTCGCGCTGCCGATGGCACTCCTCGTGGTGGTCGTGCTGACGATCCTCCTCGCCGCGGGCTTTGCCGCGCTGTCGAGCGAGCGGCGCGTGCACGCCAACGACGAAGCGGCGTTGGATGCCTTTACGCTGGCCGAGACGGGGCTGGAGCTGTTCATCGCCAAGCGCGACTCGTTCGGCTTCAAAGCAGCGCCCCCTGCCGTGAGCGAGTCCACTCGTATCGCCCTCGGGGGTGGCTACGCCGACGTCATCCTCAGACGAATCCGCAACGACACGGTGGCGGGCCGCTACGGGTACGCGGTCCGCTCCCACGGCGTCAGCACGGTCGCGTCCCTGTCGGGGACGCCGCAGGCGGAGCGCACGGTCGCGGAATACGCCGTGTGGCAGGCCGGCTCCATGAACGTGCTCGCCGGCTGGACCAGCTTGAGCGGGCTCCACAAGAACGGCTCGTCGGACATGGGAAGCGGCGCCGACCAATGCGGCAAGCAGCCGGCCGTCGCCGGCGTCGCCGTCCCCGGCAATCCCGGGTACACGCAGAACGGCGGCACGCTCGCGCCCCAGGGCACCCCCCCGGTCGACACCGTCGCTCCCACCCCGGCCCAGATGGCCGACTCGGTGAAGATCGACTGGGCCGGCCTCGCGGGCGGGAGCGCCGTCACGCCCGACATCACGATCCCGCCGGCAGCGTGGCCGTCGTTCTCGAACCCGAGCTACTGGCCCACGATCCTGGTCAAGGGCGACTTCGCGCTGCCCGGGAACGGCCAGGGCACATTGATCGTCACGGGCAGCCTCACGATCAGCGGCAACATCACCTGGGACGGCGTGCTGCTCGTCGGCGACAATCTCACCTCCAACGGCAACAACGCGGTGAACGGCGCCACGGTGACCGGGTTGAACGTGAAGCTCGGCGCGACCCTGCCGCAGGGGGATGTCGGCAACGGGACCAAGTCGTTCAACTACAATTCGTGCAACATCGCCAAGGCGATGGCGGCGATGGGACAGCTCGTCGGCTATTCCAACGCGTGGGTGGATAACTGGCCGACCTACTAGCCGCAAGCCGTAAGTCATAAGCCGTAAGCTTACGGCTTACGCCTTGCGGCTTGTGACTGACGGCTGAGTATTCCCCCCATGCCGTCCAAGCCCGCGCTCCGGACCGAGCTGCTCTTCTACCTCTCCTTTCTCGCCGCTGCCGCGCTCCTGGTGGGCGTAGCGACGATGCTGGTGGTCAACGTGCTGGCGCCGCAGCGCACCTTCGTCCTGCTGCTCCTCCTGGTCGGCCTCGAGGTGGCGGTGTTCGTGGTGTTCGGGGGATCCCTCGTCCACCGGCTCGTGCTCCGGCCGCTCGACCGCGTCGTGGCCACCGCGGACGCCGTGGCGGACGGCGACCTGGCGCGGCGCGCTCCCGACGCCGAGACCAGCGACTTCTCCACCCTCGCCGAGCGCCTCAACCGCATGACCGACCACCTGCTCGATGCCCAGGGCCAGCTGGTGCGCTCGGAGAAGCTCGCGGGCATCGGTCGTCTCGCCGCCGGGATCGCCCACGAGGTGGGGAACCCCCTGGGTGCGCTCGGTACCTACGTCGAGGTGCTGCGGCGGCGCGGCGCGGACGCCGAGGTGATCGCCGGCGTGACGCGCGAGCTCGAGCGCATCGACCGGATCGTGCGCGGGCTGCTCGACTATGCGCGCCCCCACGAAGAGGCCTTGGCCCCGCTCGATCCGACGGTCGTGGCCCGGGGCGCCTACGGATTGCTCGAGGCCCAGGGGGCGCTGCGGTCCGCGCGCTCGACGCTCGAGCTCGAGCCCGGCGTTCCCCGGATTCTCGGCCGGGCCCATCTGCTCGAGCAGGCCATCGTCAACCTGGTCTTGAACGCCCTGGACGCGGCGCCCGGCGGCGTCGTCATTCTGGGAGCGCGTCCCTGGGACTACCAGCCGCGGCAGTCCGACCCGAAGCGCGCCACGGACGCGACGCCGGCGCGCTACCCCCGCGCGGCAGAGCGCCGCCCGGCGCGCCCGGAGTTCTCGGCCGGCCAGCCTGGTGCGCTGCTGTTCGTGGCAGACTCGGGGCCGGGCGTGCCGGCCGACGACCACGACAAGATCTTCGACCCGTTCTACACCACCAAGGCGCCCGGCCGGGGCACCGGGCTGGGCCTCGCGATCGTGGCCCGTGCCGTGGACGACATGGGCGGGGTCGTGTGGGTGGACAGGGCGCGTGAAGGCGGCGCCGCGTTCAAGATGTTCTTCCCACGTGCTGATCTCACCCCCCGTCCCACCGTCCCCCATCTCCACAAGGTGGAGAGGGGGTCAGGGGGCGAGGGATGAGCCGCGTGTTGGTCGTCGACGACGAGCCGGGGCTGCGCCAGTCGCTCGGCCTGCTGCTCAGCGACGCGGGCTACGACGTGGTCGCCGAGGGGAACGGCGTCCGCGCGCTCGAGCGCGCCCGCGCCGAGCTGTTCGACTTGATCCTGTGCGACGTGCGCATGGCCGATATGGACGGCCTGGCGTTCCTGCGGGCCTACAAGAGCGGCGGCGGCCCCGCGCTCGTGATCATGATGAGCGCGTACGGGGGCGAGGAGGCGGCCCTCGCCGCCATGAAGGAAGGGGCGTACGACTACGTCGCCAAGCCGTTCCGGCCGGACGAGGTCGTGCTGACGCTCCGCAAGGCGGAAGAGCGCGAGCGGCTCGGTCACACCATCGCGACACTAAGAGCGCAGCTGGACAGCAGTCCTGCTGCCCGGGCACTGATCGCCGAGAGCCCGGCGATGCGGCAGGCGCTCGACATCGTGGCCCGCGTGGCGGCGCACCGCACCACCGTGCTCATCACCGGGGAACGCGGCACGGGTAAGGAAGTGATCGCCCAGGCCATCCACCGCGCCGGGCCGCGGGCGGGAGGCCCGTTCGTCGCGGTGAACTGCGCGGCCATACCGGAGAACCTGCTCGAGTCGGAGCTGTTCGGCTCGGTGAAGGGCGCCTTCACGGGCGCCTCCGGGGACCGTCCCGGCCTGTTCGAACAGGCGGACGGGGGTACGCTGCTGCTGGACGAGATCGGCGAGCTGCCGCTGCCGCTGCAGGCGAAGCTGTTGCGTGTGCTCCAGGAAAGTGAGATCCGACGGGTGGGCGACCAGAAGACACGGCGCGTCGACGTCCGACTGCTCGCCGCCACGGCCAAAGACCTCGCCGCCGAAGCCGCGGCGGGCCGTTTCCGGCACGACTTGTTCGATCGCTTGAACGTAGTGGCGATTCACCTGCCGCCGCTCGCCGAGCGCCGCGACGATATCGTGCCCCTGGCCAGGCACTTCGCGCTACAGTTGGGGCGCCGCCTGGGGCATGACCTGGAGTTGAGCGAGGCAGCCGTCGCGTGGCTGCGCGAGCAACCTTGGCCCGGGAACGTGCGGGCGCTGGAGCACGCGATCGAGCGGGCGGCGGTCCTGACCGACAAGGAACTCCTCGAGCCGGCGGATTTCGGCCTGCCGCTCCACCCCGGGCTTGCGCCCGGGGTCAGCACAAGCCCCACCGCAACACTGACCCCGGGCGCAAGCCCGGGGACGCTCCGGGAAGCGGTCGAGGCCGCGGAGCGTCAGGCGATTACGGCCGCCTTGGTCGAGGCCGGCGGCAACCGCCGGGCCGCAGCGAAGCGGCTCGGCGTGAGCCTCAGGACACTGTTCTACAAGATGGATCGCTACGGCGTCGACTAGTGCAGCAATCTGCACCTGTGCAGTGATTTGCAGCGCCAGCTACCCCGTCACAAGTCACGTAACATCAATAACTACAGCAATTTACCATATGGCACAGTATGTGATAGGGATATGCTCCCGGACGGAGGCCGTTCATGAAACGCTCGGGTTTTACGACAATCGAGATGGTCATCGTGGTGGTGCTGATCGGGCTCATCGCGGCGATCGGCTTTCCCAAGATCCGTCAGTCGCTCGACAAGGTGAACGTCCGCTCGGCGCGCTCGGCGGTGAGTACGCTCGCGGCCACGGCGCGGTCCGCCGCGATTCAGCGGGGGTGTCCCGGGGTGATCCACTTCGTCGCGACCAACGCCACCGTGTGGGTGACGACCAGTTGCGCGGCCAAGGTGGACACCGTCTCCGGCGTGCAACAGCTGGGGACGCGCTTCAACGTCACGATGGTGGCGACGCGCGACTCGGTGCGGTACGACCCCCGCGGCCTCAGCCTGGACAACCTGGCGGCGAACACGGTGATCACGTTCACCGGGAGCGTGGGATCGAACGTGGACTCGACCGTGATCAATCCACTCGGCAAGGTGGTGCACTGATGAAACGCGAACAGGGCTTCACGCTCGTCGAGGTGATCATCGCGATCCTGGTGCTCACGGTGGGCCTCCTGGGGCTCGTAACCTCGGCGGCGCTCGTGACGCGCATGATCGGCCGGGGACAGCACTCGGCGGTCGCGGCGCAGTACGCGCAGCGGCGACTCGAGATGCTGCGCGTCACGGGGTGCAAGTCGCAGACATCGGGGAGCGAGGTCTGGACGCGGGGGGGAACGGCGGTCGATTCCCTCGCTTGGCACTTCACGCAATGGGACCTGCCCAACCAGACGGCCAAGCACTGGCAAGTCGTGGTGCGGAGCAAGTATCAGACGGCGCTCGGCAAGTGGCGCACCGACAGCACGGAGACGGAGCTCTCATGCCTCTTCTAGCACGCCGAGGGTTCACCCTCATCGAGCTGATGATCGCGCTGGTGCTCCTGGGGCTGGTGTCGACCGCGGTCTACAAGGTCCTGGTCAATAACCAGCGCCTGTACCTGGCGCAGACGCAGACAATCGACCTGCAGCAAAACATCCGCGCGGCGGCCGCGATCCTGCCGGCCGAGTTTCGCGAGCTGGACGCGGCGGACGGGGACATCAAGGCGATGACCGCCACGTCGCTGCGCATCCGCGCCATGCGGGAGCTGGCGTTTGTCTGCAGGGACCCGGTCCTGGGCGGCGGGCTCGGTCAGATCGTCCTGACGGTCCGCAAGACGCCGATCTACGGCTCGCGACAGACGTTCCAGAAGGACGATTCGATCCTGGTCTACTGGGAGGGCAATCCCACGACCAGGACCGACGACCAGTGGCTGCCCGCGCAGCTGCAAAAGGACCCCGATCCGGGGTTCTGCGACGACAGCGTCGTCGCGACGAATCAGGCCTATCTGTTGACGTTGCAGCCGCAGTGGATCAACGACCCGTCGCTCAACAAGGCGGGCGCGATCACGCGCGGTGCGCCGGTGCGCGGGTTCGACAAAGTCGCTTACGAGCTGTACCAGGCGCCCGCGCCGGACAACAACTGGTACCTGGGGCAGCGCAATCCGGCTCAGGGCGGCCCGATCCAGCCGATGATCGGTCCGCTGATCGGCGCCAACGGCGTGACGTTCACCTACCTGGACAGCATCGGTACCGTGACCGCCGATTCGTCGAAGGTGTCGCAGATCCGGATCGTGCTGCGGGCCCGCACGGCGTCGCCGATCCGCAGTGGCGGGAACGGCGTGCAGGATTACAAGGTGGATAGTGTCGATACCTGGGTCGCGCTGCGGAACAACCCGCGGTGCGGACCGGGCTCGCTGCCTCCGATCCCGTGCAATTGACGGGCGGCTCACACGTGAACCTCAAGGAGTCGGGTATGAAGCACGTCCTGAAAAACGAGCGCGGTATGGCGCTCGCAATCGCGATCGTCGCGCTCGTCGTCGTGGGCGCGCTCATTGCTGGCGCCCTCTTCTCCGGCACCCAGGAGCAGCGGGTGGCCGAGAACGTGCGCCGGGCCCAGGCGTCGTTCGGCGTGGCCGAGGAAGGGGTCTACGACATCATCCGCAACTGGAGCGACCCCAACACGAAGGCGACGTACGGGGGCTTGTACCCGTATCCGCCGGTCGCTCCGTCCAAGAGCACGTGGACGATCGACAAGAAAACGGCGGCGAGCAAGACGGGGAGCTACAACGGGACCCTCACCAAGCTGAGCGACGCGCTGTACCTCATCGACATGACCGGCCAGGACAGCATGAGCCTCGCGGGGCGCATCCGCGGCGGTGGGGCCAGTCAGCGGATGGGTCTGATCACACGCATCCGTCCCCTGGCGGTCAACATCCAGGCGGCCGTCACGTCCGGCGGTACGAACTTCGTGGCCGGTAACGTGACCATCGCCGGCAACGACAGCGTCCCGACCGGCTGGACGGGCTGCCCGTCAAAAGACTCGACCAAGGCCGGCGTCCGCATGCAAGTCGGCGACAGCATCACCAAGACCGGGTCCGCAAAGATCACGGGGACTCCGCCCGTCATCCATGACCCGACGCTCAAGGACAGCGCATTTTCGGTCTACGGCGACGTGACGTACACCCAGCTCGCCGCCACGGCAACCGTTACTCTGCCGGGACAGAACTTCGGCAACGGGATCGGACCGGTGGTGACGAACGGCACGTGCGACCTGACGGTGCTGACGAACTGGGGGAGCCCGACGACCCCGGCGGGGCCGTGCGGCAACTATTTCCCCATCATTCATCTCACGGGTCCCGCCGCGTCCATCAACGGCCAGGAGGGCCAGGGCATCCTGCTGGTCGACGGCAGCTTGTCGGTCCAGGGCGGGTTCCAGTTCTACGGCATCACGATCGTAAAAGGGTCGGTGAAGACCTCGGGCGGTGGCGGCAGCCCGGCCCACTTCTGGGGCGCCTTGATCGCGCAGGATACGGTGCAATTTGCCGACACCGTCAACAACTTCACTGGCGGCGCCACGATGCTGTACTCTAAGTGCGCTATTCTAAAGGCGTTAAACAAGACCGGCACGGGGTCGATGCTGCGGTCGCGGGGGTGGGTGCAGCTGTTTTGAGCCGCCTAACTCTAGGCCAGCAAAGTAGTTGTTGGTTCGGCCTCAAGTAGGTTCGAGGCTTGACAGGATAAGGGGCGGGGCTTACTGTAGTTTGCCCTCGCCCCGTCTTGTCTCTAACCCCTAGGCACTTATGGCCCTCTTTGGGTTCTTGGGCGGCAAAAAAACCTCGGTGGGCTTGGACATCGGCTCGGGGATCATCAAGGTCGCCGTGATCGACCATTCCGGCAGCGAGGCGGAGCTGGTCAAGGTGGCCACGACCGAAGTCGCCGCCGATGCCATCGTGGAGGGGGAGGTCATGGACCCCGGGATCGTGGCGGAAGCGATCCGGGGTCTCTTTTCGACGGCCGGGGTCAAGCAGCGCTCGGTGGTCACGGCGGTCGGGGGCCGGGACGTGATCGTGAAGAAGATCCAGATGGACCGCATGAAGGAGGGGGACGCCCGGGAAGTCATCCGCTGGGAGGCCGAGCAGCACGTGCCGTTCGACATGGCCAATGTGGAGCTGGACTTTCAGATCCTCGACCCGGATGCGGAAGGGCTGCAGATGAACGTGCTGCTCGTGGCCGCCAAGCGCGAGCTGGTGGAGAGCCGCACGTCGCTGTTGGGTGAGGCGGGGCTCGAGCCCGCGATCATCGACGTGGACGCGTTCGCGATCCACAATGCGTTCGAGCTGAACCATCCCGACGCGATGCAGGGGGTCGTCGGGCTGGTCAACATCGGCCACGAAGTGACCAACGTGAACATCCTGGAAGACGGCGTCCCGGTGCTGACGCGCGACCTGTCGGTGGGCACGCGGCGGTTCCGCGAGGACCTGCAGCGCGAGAAGGGGCTCTCGGCCGAGGACTCCGAGCGGGTCATCCAGGGGATGACGCAGAGCGCCGACCTGGCGCAGTACGTCGACGCGCGGGGCGAGGAGATCGCGGTGGGGGTGGAGCGGGCGGCCGCGTTCCTCGCGACGGCGTCGCGGTCGGCGGGGGGCCTGGGCCGCGTGTTCACGATCGGCGGCGGCGCGCGCGTGCCCGGACTGAACGAGGCGCTCTCGAACCGGCTGCGGGTCCCGGTAGAGCTGGCGAGCCCGGTGCAGCGGCTCAAGGTGCGGGACAGCGTGTTCGAGTCGGTGTCGGTGGACGAGATCGCGCCGCTGCTGATGCTGTCGGTGGGCCTGGCGCTGAGGCGCGCCGCATGATCGAAATCAATCTCCTTCCCGGCAAGAGAAAAAAGGCGGCAGGGACCGGCGCGGGCTTCAGGCTCGCGCTGCCCGACTTCCAGGGGCTCTTGGCGAGCGTCAAGAACCCCTGGCTCCTCGCGGCGAGCGCCGCGTCCGTGATCGTGGTCGGGGGTGGACTGCTGCTGTTCATCACCCAGAGCACGCGCCTGCGCGTGCTCGAGTCGCGGCTCGATGGGGTGCGGGTGGAGAAGCGGCGCTTCGACGCCGTGATCGCGCAGAAGCGCCAGTCGGAGAAGATCCGCGACTCGCTGGTCTCCCAGATCAACATCATCCGCGGCATCGACGCGGACCGCTACATCTGGCCGCACCTGCTCGACCAGATCACCAAGGCGCTGCCGCCGTACACCTGGTTGACGGGCGTGTCGGCGATGGGCGGGGCGAGCACGCCGGGGGCTGCGCCGGTCGCCGCGGGGGCGATCGACTCGACGGGGACGCCGCTGGTCCGCGTCTGGATCACCGGCAGCACGGTCGACATCCAGGCGTACACCACGTTCCTGCGGCAGCTCGCGGCGTCCCCCTGGCTGACCGATGTGACGCCCGCGACGTCGTCCACCATCATCGAGGCGGACCGGCCGGTGACGGCGTTCAACGTGTCGGTGCGGTATCGGGTGGCGGACTCGGTCTACATCCGGACCCAGCCCGTGGCCCGGGCGGTGAGGTAGCGCCATGGCCCTGTTACCGCAGGACCGACAGAGCCAGGTGATGCTGCTGATCACCATGCTGATGGCGGGGCTCGGTTGGGCGTTCTGGACCTACTGGGAGCAGCCGACCGGCCAGCAGATCGAGGCGACGCGGGTCGAGATCGACAGCCTGCAGCGCATCATCGATCGGGCGAAGCAGGATCTCGCGAGCGGCACCGTCGAAGACCTGCGCCGCAAGGTCGAGGAGTACACCTCGCTGCTCGGCGTGATGCGCCGCCTCGTGCCCGAGAAGAACGAGGTGCCGGCGCTGATCGACGATATCTCGACCAAGGCAAAAATCCGCGGCGTGACGATCGGGCGCCTCGAGCCCCTGGCCGTGGAGGCGGGCTCGCCCTTCGACACTTACAAGTACCGCCTCGAGATCATCGGGCACTACGACCAGCTGGGCGAGTTCATGTCCGACATCGCGACCCTGTCGCGCATCATCGTGCCCCAGGACGTGATCCTCAAGCCCGCGGCGCAGCAGGCCCAGCACTTCCTCGCGGACACGCTGGGCGCGCTGCTCGAGGCGCAGTTCGCGATCCGCACGTTCGTGAAGGCGGCGGCGCCGCCGCCCGCGCCGGCCGGGAAGAAGCCGGCGGCGAGGCCGGGGGAGCCGGGGGGAGGGGGACGCGAGTGAGGGCGCGCAGCGCGGTGGTGCTGGCGGCGCTGGTCGCGGTCGGGCCGCTGGCGGCGCAAGCGAAGCCCAAGCCGGTCGCGAAGCCCGACAGCGCAAAGACCGATGCGGCCAAGGCGGACAGCACGGCGCCGCCGGCGTTGGTGCGCGAGGTCTACTCCTACGAGGGCGGCGGGCGGGATCCGTTCCTGTCGCTGCTCAAGTCGGGGGACATCCGACCGCTCTTGTCGGACCTGAAGCTCGTCGGGATCTACTACGACGGCCGGTTCACGGCGCGCAGCGTCGCGGTGCTGCGCGACGTGACCAACAACAAGATCTACCGGGTGAAGCCCGGCGACATCATCGGGCGCCTCAAGGTCACCGCGATCCGCCCGCGCGAAATCGTGTTTACGGTGCAGGAGTTCGGTTTCGAGCGGCAGGAGAGTCTGCAGCTCGCCAAGCAGGAGGTAACACCATGAAGCACATTGCAGCCCTCGTCCCATTCCTGCTTGGGCTGACCCCGGGCGCAAGCCCGGGGATACCCGGAGCGGGGTTGCGGGACGGCGAGGTCAAGGCCGTCAGCGTGCTCCCCGGGGCGCGCAGCGTGGAGGTCGTGATCGATCTCCAGGGCGCGGTCGAGGTGCAGGACTTCACGTTGGCCAGTCCGGCCCGCTTGGTGATCGATTTGCAGGGCGCCCGGCTCGTCGCGCCCGCCGTGCTGTACGACGGCCAGAATCGCGGCGGCATCAAGAACATCCGCTACGCGCAATTTCGCCCCGGCGTCGTGCGCGTGGTGATCGATCTCGACGTGCTCAAGGATTACCAGATCGAGCGGCGCGCCGGTCAGGTGCGCGTGAAGATCGGCACCGAGCGCACCGCGTTCGCGGCGTGGTCCAGCCAGGACTTCGCTCCCCGCAACCCCGGACTCGCGTCCGGGGTCAGTGGGCCCGGGGGTAAGACTGACGCCGGGCGCCAGCCCGGGGTCCACGGTGGCGAGGCCGCGCGGGTGGCGGCCCCCGCGGCGAGCGGTCCGGAGCTGTCGATCGACGCCTACCTCGCGGCCCACGCGCGCGAGAGCGAGCAGTCGCAGGCGCCTCGCATCACGGTCACGTGGGACAATTCCGACATTCGCGAGGTGGTCGCCGGCTTCGCCGCGTTCAGCGGCCGCACCATCGTGCTCTCGAAGGACGTCAAGGGAACGGTGTCCGCGGAGATCAAGAACCAGCCGTGGGACCTCGCGTTCGCGGCGGTGCTCGAGTCGCAGGCGCTCGCGGCCACGACCCTCGAGGGCGGGATCATTCAGGTCATCGACAAGAAAGACCTGGCGCGCGCCGACTCGACCGTACCGGTCGAGACGCGCCTGGTGCGCATCAACTACGCCCGCGCCTCGGCGCTGGTGGCGTCGGTGCAGTCGATCCTCACGCAGCGAGGCAAGGCGGTGGCCGATTCGACCACCAACGCCCTCGTCATCACCGAGATCGCGAGTCGCATCACCCGGGTCGAAGATTTCGTCAAGGGTCTCGACATCCGCACGCCGCAGGTGTCGATCCAGGCGAAGATCATCTTCGTGGACCGCACCGACGTGGAGAACCTGGGCCTCAAGTATGATCTCGGCTCCCAGAGCCAGTTCTTCAACAAGCTCATCCAGCGGCCCGACCCGCGCACGTCCAAGGCGGTCGACACCAACGGCGACGGTGTGCCGGACGCCTTCGTGCCGCAGTCCAACTTCACGCCCGACCAGGTGATCGTCGACCTGGGCGGCAACTCCCTCTCCGCCATTGCCAACGCCGACCAGGAGATCGTCAACCCGGCGCTGAACCTGATCTTCTCGACGGCGGTCGGGAGCTTCAACCTGACGACGTTCCTGCAGGCGCTGCAGCGCGTCGACCTGGCGGACCTGCAGGCCGAGCCCACCATCACGACGCTCGACAACCGGCCGGCCGAGATCCTGGTGGGCGACCGGGTACCGATCCGCGTGATCGACGTCAGCTCGGGGGCCGGCGGGGCCGCCCCGCCTCGCGCGACGGTGCGGTTCGAGCAGACCGGCATCAACCTCAAGGTGACGCCGCACGTGACGGCGAACCGCCAGGTCCTCATGGAAGTGCACGCCGAGAACTCCGCCGTGAAGCCCTCGTCGGTGGACATCGGCTTCACGTTCCAGACGCAGCAGGCCGACAACCAGATTCTCGTCAGCGACGGCGAGACGGCCGTCATCGGCGGCCTCACGGTGACCTCGGTCACGGTAACCAAGACCGGAATTCCGTTCCTTGTAGACCTACCGCTCCTCGGCAAGCTGTTCGGTTTCTCGCAGGAGCAGGAGGAACGGCGCGATCTCCTGATCCTGATCACGCCACACATCATCGACGACCTGGTGACGCCCAGCACCGGGAAGTAGCCGGGAGCGATTATGCGGCAGGTTCGACCGAGTCGGGGCTGGTGGGGGATTGTCGCGCTCGCGGGCCTCTGGGCATGTGAAACCGCCCGCAACCCGGGCGGCGTGCAGCGCGACGTCATCCCGCCGCTCATCACGCTGACGAGCAGCGCCGACACGCAGCAGATCGCGAGCGGCCTGCAGTTCACGGTCGCCGCGTCGGACAACCTCGGCCTCAAGGACATCCAGCTCACCTATACGGGCGGCTACCTGGCGCAGACCGACACCGTCTTCAACACGACGGTGACGACCTTCAACGTGGGCAAGTCGATCACCTTCCCGGCCAATTCGGGCGCGGGCGGGCTGATCACGATCACCGGGACCGCGACCGACGGTGCGGGCAATTCCTCGTCCTCCACGATCACGATCTTTCTTTCGAACGTGCAGGCGCTCACGGTCACGCTGCTCCAGCCCGTCCCCCCCGCGGTCGCGGCCTCGGGCAAGAACATCCCCGTGCAGGTCCAGGCGCGCCAGCTCGGCGGCATCGCGACCGTCGGGTTCATCATCACGCCGCGCAACGCCGTGGTCGACCCGACTACGCCGCCCAGCGACTCGCTCGTGTTCACGCCGCCCGCGCGCCAGCCGCCCGACACGATCTACTCGGACACCCTGACGGTCCAGGCGGGCTTTACCTCATTCACGGTGACCGGGTTCGCCGTGGACGCGGGCGGGCGCCGGGCGCTCACGCCCCCCGTGACCGTCGCGGTGCAGACGCCCGGGAACGACCTCACGCCGCCGGCCGTGTCGCACACGATCTCGTCGCGCGTGGAGGTGAACGACAACATCACGGTGCACGCCACCGATCCGAGCGGCATC